>JAYTLW010000037.1:0-7386 GCA_043729025.1 Methylobacter sp. | reverse complement strand
CTGGACTGGGCATTTAGCGCTGCTGATGTACCCGTGCACGGTGGATTTATTGGCCAAGGCTATGGTATTGCCAGTCCTGAAGCTGCCGAAGCGATAAAGTTGGTCGGTCGTACGGAAGGCATATTACTGGATCCTGTTTATACCGGAAAGACGATGGCAGGCTTTCTGCACGGACTACAAAACAAACAATTTGATGATGACCAAAGAATAATTTTTGTGCATACCGGCGGCGAACCGGCTTTTTTTGCAGGTAATGGCGATTGGTTAAATCCTGACCCACTCGCAGTTTAAATATTCGATAACTATTCAGCCACAGATTGACACAGATTAAACAGATTGCTATTGCTGATTATTGTAAACTAGCCGTTTAAACATTGGCTCATTCCCAAAATTCATGAGGATAATTAAGATGGGTGAGTACTTTATATTTCAGTTTATCAGTGTGCATCTGTGTAAATCTGTGGCTGAATAGTTACAATATTCGATAATAGGGGGTAAATCGTGCGAATCATTGTCATCGGCGGTGTTGCTGCGGGCACTAAAGCAGCCGCAAAAGCTCGCCGGGGCAATCCAAATCACGAAATCATTATCTATCAGGACGAGGCTGAAGTGGCTTATTCCGCCTGCGGGCTACCTTATGTCATCAGTGGTGTCATTGATGATGACCGTAAAATCGTTATCCGCCAGGCTGAAGACTTTGCAAAAGAAGGTATCAAGGTTTTTACCCTGCATCGTGTCATAAGCATCGACAAGGCAAGGCAACAACTCACAGTAAGAAATCTGAAAAATAATACCGATGAAGCGGTTGATTATGATCGCTTGATTCTGGCAACCGGCGCGTGTCCGATTGTTCCTGACGTTGAAGGCATTACGCTGGAAGGCGTTCTGACCTTGCGTAATTTCAGCGATCTAGCCCGATTTAAAATGCTGTTAAATACGATGCAGCCTAAACGGGCGGTGATTATAGGTGCAGGCTATATCGGGCTGGAACTGGCTGAATCTTTTCATGAACTCAATATTAAAACCACGATTGTCGAGAAAGCGGCGCGTATTTTGCCCAAGTTCGATGCTGAAATGGCCCGGATTGTTCATGACCATTTGCTCGAAAACCAGGTTGAATTAATACTTGGCGATGGTCTTGCCAAACTGCATGGTGAAAATGGCCGGGTCACAGCTATCGAGACCGAATCCGGCAAAATGCTGGTTACCGATCTGGTTGTTATCGCTATCGGTGTTAAACCTAATGTCGAACTGGCAAAAGCCGGCGGTATTGAACTCGGCAAAACAGGGGCGATTGCCGTTGATTCCAGAATGGAGACGCGGACTCCCGGTATTTTTGCAGCCGGCGATTGTTGCGAGACGGTCAATCGGATAACAGGTATGCCGATTTGGATGCCCTTGGGCGATATTGCCAATTTGCAAGGACGTGTTGCAGGTGAAAATGTTACAGGCGGAAGCGCCCATTTTCCGGGTGTTTTAGGAACGGCAATATTCAAGACCTTTAAATTGACGGTAGCGATAACGGGGCTATCGGAACAAACGGCACAGGAGTCGGGTTTTGATCCGGTGTCCATTGTGATAACTGGAACAGACCGTGCCCGTTACTATCCCGGCCGAAAAGAATTTACTCTAAAACTCATTGCCGATAAACGGGATAGTCGCTTGCTGGGTGCTCAAGTGATTGGCTGCGGTAACGTCGATAAAATGATCGATATTGCAGCGACCGCATTACTTGGAAAGTTGACCTGTGCCGATCTGGAAAATGCAGACCTTGCTTATTCACCACCATTTAGCCCAGTGCTTTCTCCCATCATCGTGGCAGCGGGCATCCTAAATAACAAACTGGTTTGATGTGGATAGAAGCATAACTGATTTTTGGCACTTCTGGATCAATCAGCGAGCAGAATAGTAACTGAACTATGAATCCACTATTAGAAGAAATCGAAGCGCTGACCCTGAACCATTATAATCAGCATGCCGATGCGTTTTGGCTAGGCACTAAAGATCACGATGTGGCGCAAAATTATGAGGCATTTCTAGCGCCGTTTCCACATGACAAAAAACTCGATATTTTGGATTTTGGTTGCGGGCCGGGCCGGGATGTCAGCTATTTTAAGTCATTAGGCCACAGACCTGTCGGTTTAGACGGCAGTGACAAGTTTTGCCGCATGGCCCGGCTGCACACAGCTTGCCCTATCCTTGAGCAAAGCTTTCTTGACTTAAACCTGCCCCGGCAAGCCTTCGATGGCATCTTTGCCAATGCCTCGCTATTCCATGTTCCGAGCGAAGCCTTACCCCGAGTGCTGACTGAGTTAAAGGACGCCTTGCGTCCCGGCGGTATTTTATTCTCATCCAACCCTCGCGGTAATAGCGAGGGCTGGTTTGGACAGCGCTACGGCCACTATATGGAATTAGAGGCCAGTAAAAGCTATCTTGAGCAAGCCGGGTTTGAAGTGCTGCGGCATTATTATCGCCCCTTGGGCAAACCCATCGATCAGCAACCCTGGCTGGCGATAGTGTCCCGGTCGGTGCCAAAATGAGACGGCTTGATAAGCGCTTAGCGCTCGGTTAATGATGGACGAAATCAGCAATACAGAGCTTAACGACCTTACCCAGGCTTACCATGAACTGATTGCCTCGCAGCAGACATTATTGCTGGCGACGGCCACAGTAACCGGTACACCTGACAGCAGCTATGCGCCTTTTGTGCGGGATAAGGCCGGGGTTTACTATATCTATGTCAGCGAACTGGCCGGTCATACCGCTAACTTGCTGAACAATCCGCAGGCATCGATACTGTTTATACGCTCGGAAGCCGAATCGCATAATCTTTTGGTCAGAGAACGGGCTGTATTTAGCTGTAGTGTTAAGGAAATAGCCCGGGAGGATGAAAGTTACGCGATCCAGTTAGACGCGTTGCAGGAAAAATTCGGGGGAGTGGTTGGGCTGTTGCGCTCATTATCAGACTTTCATTTATTTGCACTAAGCCCTAAAACCGGGCGTTATATAGCGGGTTTTGGTCAAGCTTACACGATTAATGGCGACGACAGTCTGACAAAATAGCCGCCCCATGGCGGCTATTTTTAACCGCAAAATTTACAACAGGTCTAACATCAGAAACAATACGACGGTTAAACCTAATCCGCAATGAATCACCCCTTTTATACTGGCATAAGGCCCCATTTTTCCTGCTGCCGGTAATTTCTTCAGCATACTGATATTTTTTATAGCGGGATAAGCGCCGTTATATTCCAATGCCAGAATTACCGTTACCGCCAGGATAAACGACAGCAGGCTAAAGCTATGGGGATAGTGGGACGAAGCCCCCATAAAAAACAGCATGGGAATCGAGAATAACGCATTGGTTCTTGACGCTAAGCCTGCGGTGGCTAAAGCGCCAGCAGCCTCAGGTAAGGCCTCTCCGCCGCCGGCGACTTGCGTTGCCGAAGCAATCACTATCTGCTGATTCGGCCAGATGATTAACCACACATTCAAAAACATAAACAGGCCTAGCAGTGCGCCAACATAAATATCGACCGACATGCCCCCGCCTCTGATGGCGAATATGCCTAGGCCGGTTATTAAGGTAAACATCGCGCCCCAACGAAACCACCATAAGGCCCGAGGCACCAGCTTTTGTATGGCATCCGATTTTGCCCCGGCATCGGCTTCTTTGAAGTACTCGGTTTGCACAAAATTAAAGTAATAAAGTAATCCGATCCAGGTGATGCCCCCCAGGAAATGTCCCCATCTCAACAGCATTTCTAAACCGACACTTGTTGTAATTATGCCCATAGTCATTCCTCCTTATAATTGTTTTAATTGATAAACAGACGCCGATCATTTCGAATGAGTCGACCTGTGAATATTCGCCGCAACAGCATAAATATGTCAAGCAAGTTTGTAAATTAACAGAAACAAAGCGCGGCGTACGCTATGCTGCGCAGCTTTGCATGCTACGAACTGCACGACAACATCGAACAACCCGCCCGTTGTCTTGCCCAATCGGGACGTTTTAAGGCGAACTCTTCTTTGCCGGGTTGTTCGTCGTAGGGATGGCGCAACAGTTCCAATAGCTCATTGATCATAGCAAAATCGCCCTGCTCGGCTTGGTCTATCGCCAGTTGCGCCAGATAATTCCTCAGCACGTATTTGGGATTGGCCGCGTTCATGGTCTTGCGTCGATCGACCTCGGTTATGCCGGAATTTTGCACCCGCTTGATGTAAGACCTGAGCCAATCGCCAAGTCGCGCTTTGTAGTCATCGGTGATTTGCTCCGGCACATAATAGGCTTCAAGCAAAGGCGCCATCAAAGCCTCGTTGCTGAGTTCAACATCCAGAATTAACAGCGCTAGCTTGCGATAAAAAATAGTCATGTCGGTTTCAACCGAGCGCAACAGGATCAACAAATCGGTGTTTAGCTCGTCATCAGCTTCCGGATCATAAGCATTGAGTCCCAGCTTGGCGGCGACCATGGCTTGCCAGCCCTGCTCAAAAGTTTCAGTATAACGATTGATCGCCTGTTGCAGGGGTTCAACCTGTTCTATCAATGGATAGATGGCATTGGCCAGTTGTCCCAAATTCCAAAACGCGATGTGCGGCTGGTTGCCGAAACGATAGCGCCGATCCGCCGCATCGGTAGTGTTCGGCGTCCAATTGGGATCGTAATTCTCCAACCAGCCGTAAGGACCGTAATCTATGGTGAGACCGAGTATCGACATATTGTCGGTATTCATCACGCCATGCACAAAGCCGACCCGCTGCCAGTGCACGATCATTTCCGCAGTTCTGCGGCAGACTTCTTCAAACCATTTAAGATAAACCTCTGTTGACGGTTTGCCCAAGTCCGGAAAGTCGCTGCGTATCGTGAAATCCACCAGTTTTTGCAGCAAATCGATCTCGCCTCGGGCGGCAAGAATCTGGAAATTGCCGAAACGGATAAATGACGGCGCAACCCGGCACACCACCGCGCCCGGTTCGGCTTTGGGATTGCCGTTGTAAAACATATCCCGAATGACTTCCTCGCCGGTCAGGATCAGGCTCAAGGCCCGCGTAGTCGGCACGCCCAGATGATGCATGGCTTCGCTGCACAAAAATTCGCGCACCGAGGAGCGCAACACCGCCAAGCCGTCGGCATTCCTGGAATAAGGCGTGGCGCCCGAGCCTTTGAGCTGCAAGATCCAATGCTGGCCTTGACGATTAACCACTTCACCCAAATTAATGGCGCGGCCGTCACCGAGCTGTCCCGCCCAGTTGCCGAACTGATGCCCGCCATAACACATTGCATAAGGCTCCATGCCGGGCAGCAAACGATTGCCGACAAACACCTGGGTAAAATCGACAGATTGACAATCTTCCTCGCTCAAATCCAGCAGCTTAGCGACTTCTCTGGAATAAGCGACGGTTTGGGGATTGGAAACCGGCGTCGGCAACACCCGCGAATAACAGGCGCCGTACACTTGGCGGCGATTATTGACGGTTTCGGGGTCGGCGGGTAATTTGCGGATAAACCGGTTATCGAAGCTCAAGTCATCGAGTCGAAGCTTGTTTGTTTGGGCATTCATCTGCTTAGCTCTTTAATTAATATTGAGCCTATTCTACAGTAATTGTAAATTTAAACGCCCGCCTAGACTTGATTGAAAGTTTCTCCAACAGCCAGAAGTGACGCATAGATGACAGAGTGAAACACTGGGTTCAAATGATTCATATTCAGCATAACAGCCCTGAATGACGCTGTTAACATGAGTAAAAAGATAAAGTCTATTCTGTCTACTGAAAACTAAAGCCTTATTTCTTCACCCTCGACACGAAAAATATAAAACGCCTTACCCGTATTGAAATAGCTTAAAAGTTATAGTTCACATCAAAAAAGACACTATACGCCAAGTCATTGGTTTGAACACCAAAGGCCTTACCGGGATCAAATACAGCACCTATGACACCTAGTTCCAGTCTTTTCCATTCCCTGAAATTCGCTATCAGATCAAATTCTTGGCCTATATCCGTATCTAGCCCATTGGGGTTGACATTAATATTGACATTGCGAAGCTTGTTGAAAGCTTCCTCTTGATCGTATTTATGGTAAACCAGTTCGACAGAACTATTTTTTAATAACCGAATACCGAAGGCCGAGGTAAATATGCCCAAATTGGATAAATCTGGCCTTAATAATTCACCATAGATATTAAAGCGGTTAACACCGTTAAATCGCCATTTGTTACGGTTGATCCCAGTTTGTCGGAAGGTGCTATTGTGTCCATCGTTAGGGTTGCTATCGCCAGAGGCACGGGCATAACTTAGGGTAAAAGTTGGCTCGAGCTGCACCGGCAACGTCCAGAATGTACCGACATCAAATGCCCAGCCGTTAACTTCATTTTGATTTTTGGAATCTACCCGCGCTTGCCGTGAGTTAATGCTGTCGTATTTAAAAACCGTCTCATCACCGTGGACACCCGCCACATCGACCCAATAATTTAGGCTGCCATAATCGCTTAATCCTATTTCGCCGATTGCTCTTGCGCCAAACCAAGTCATATCATCATCGAATGCATCCCGATCAGTTCTTAGGATAACCTCTCCTTCGCGTTCTTGTGAAGACCGATCCCACTGATTGAGAAAGAAAAATTCCAACCTTTGCTTCATACCCCACATCCAGCTTCCCAACCCCATGACACGGTAAATTTCTTTATCTGTAGGACCAATGCTTTTTAAGGTGGATTCGCCACCAATCTGCTTGCCCCCCATCAATTCGAAATGTAACGGCCCTTGATTATAATAAAGCCGCAAAGCATCCATATCTTTGTCCCACCACCATTCGCGGGTCTCTGATACGTTTTGATTACCAAACTGAAGGCCGAAGCCCGTGCCAGCAATCCGGTCAAAATATATCCAGGTTTCATCCCTGGCCAGCTCTACCCTGGTTTGGTCGGCGGTCTCGTTATCGATGTTAAAGCGGGTTTCAGTAATGCCTTTAAAGCTTAAGAACACCGCAGTAAACCGGGAAATGGGATAAAACGCTTCTAATTTAAGCTCCTGATCCAATCTTACTGAACCATCCGGTTTATTTTGGGCAAGATCAAAGTTATCGCGATAGCCAGGATTTACGTCGTATTCACCGCCCAGGATTACCGGCTTACCAAACAAATCGAACTTTAGTTGGTCATCCGGCCGACGGACATCCTGCCTGCGAACCAAAGACTTGAAGATGTTATAACCATTTTGCGTGGTATGTACCGGGATATTCAAGACGGTAAATTCATGCTCTCCGTCTTCCCGCAGGGTGCTGACGCTACTGATGCCGGTGATTTGTAATGAACCTGCGGCGTAAGGGCTCGACTCCAGCGTAATCGTGCGCGGCAAAAAACGATTTGAATCTGCTATGGAGCC
>JAYTLW010000036.1:0-10679 GCA_043729025.1 Methylobacter sp. | reverse complement strand
CCATTAAACTTACAGGCACGGGTTCGTCCGTGAATAGTCAAGGCGGCAATGCCGGAATTTTCGGCTATTTGAGCTATTTCAACGGCATTGCGACTGTGTGCATCCCAGCCGGTGCGGATTTTTAAGGTAACCGGAATATCGACGGCATTAACAACCGCGTCGAGTATGCGCTTGACCAGCGCTGTATCTCTTAAAAGCGCCGAACCTGCGGCAACTGCACACACTTTTTTGGCCGGACAACCCATATTTATATCGATGATCTGTGCGCCCCGTCGGGCATTGAGTAGTGCAGTATCGGCCATATCTTGGGGGTCTGTGCCTAGAATTTGTACGGAACGTATGCCGCTTTCACCGCCATGATCGGCTTTTAATAAGGTTCTTTTATGCTGGCGCAGCGCCGGATTGGAAGCCACCATTTCAGATACCGCTAAACTGGCGCCGAATTGTTTGCATATTTCCCTGAACGGGCGGTCGCTGATGCCTGCCATGGGCGCCAGAATCAAGTTATTTTCAAGTTGATAAGAACCTATTTTCATGAGAGAAATAAAAGGCGAAGGGCTAAAGGCTAAAAGAAAGGTTTGTTTCGCCCTTCGCCTTTAGCCCTTCGTCTAAGTCATTTATCTGCCGTATCATTCCAGATTGGATTGTCGCGGTCTTCAGGTTCCAGCTTGGTAATGTCTGCTGGATATAAATGCCAGAACGACTTATCAATCGTGGCGTCGCTATAGCCTTCCTTTTTCTGATGGGTGAACGGACACCACCAGTTTTCAACGATCTTGACCATGTAAGCATGCCATTCGAACAGGGCGACACTGTATGGGCAATACCACGTGCAGTTCAGTATCCAGAACAGTCTTGATTGAGCCAAGCTGGCTGTAAATGAGCGTTCCATGGTGATCTGGTTTTTCAGATTGTAACGATGGCTTGACCGATCAGGTATGAAATCAGCCCATGTTTTGAGGTTTGTAGCACCCACCATACGCAAGTGATAATAAGTCAGATAGGCGCTGGCAATCACAAAGGGGAAGGAAAGCAACGGCAGATAAATTAAAATCATGCCTATGCCTCTTTGCAATACAGGAATTTTTTGATGGTTTTTACCGATTTCAACGCGACCGGAACAGGACTCACAGGCTTTCATTATTTACATATCCTCATTTTTTTTAGTTAGTAGGGGGGTTATAGTCGGTTTGGTATTATCTTCATTAAAAAACTGGTAAATGCTCAGACATCCGGCGCAGCAAAATTTTTGCATGCCGTCACTCGTGGTCAGGGAAAAACCGGTGATTTCTACGGGTTGACCGCACAGTACGCAGGGCTCCTTGTCTTTTTCATCCGCCATAAATATATGTGATATTTTATATTCTACAAGCTTGAAGAGACAGAACAAAAAAAAGTTTTCAAATATTCGGTTTCGGGTGCTGCCGGGTCGATCGGGTGGTCGGGCCCTTGTCCACCTCCGGAAAAAAACACCAGATGGCGATCTATATGTCGTCCTGACGAGCGCAAGATTTCGTGCAGATTTTCACGGCTCAGGTGATGAGAGCACGATGCCGACACCAAGATACCGTTCTTCGAGAGTACTTGCAAAGCCAGGTGATTCAAGCGGCGATAAGCCTCATAGCCCTGTTTGAAATCTTTTTTGCGTTTAATTAAAGCCGGAGGATCCAGCACAATAATATCATAGAGCTGGTTTTCCAAACGAGCTTGCTTTAGAAACTCAAATACATCGCTACGCACAAAGTGCATTTTATCCTGAACCCGATTTAGCGCTGCATTTTCTGCGGCTAATGCCAACGCGCTTTCCGATGCATCCACGCAAGTGACCTCTATGGCTCCGGCCATAGCGGCAGGAATGCCCCAGGCTCCAGTATAGGAAAATAGGTCGAGCACCCGCTGGTTTTTGGCGATGCTCGCTAACTGGGCGCGGCTTGCGCGGTGATCGTAAAACCAGCCGGTTTTTTGTCCTTCCAGAATGTCGATTTTAAATTGAGCGCCATTTTCTTCAATGATCAGCGGGTCGGGGAGCTTGCCGTAGGCGAGCTCGGACTCCAGGCTTAAGCCTTCCTGTTGGCGCTGGCTGTTATCGTTTTTCAGGATAATGGCTTCAGGACTTAGCAATTCAATCAGTGCGGCAAACAGCGCTTCTTTGCGCTGTTCTATGCCTGCGGTGGTTATTTGCACCGACAACACCGAGCCGAAACGGTCGATGACCAGGCCGGGCAAGCCATCGCTTTCACCGAAAACCATGCGATAGTAGGGCTTGTCGAAAAGCTTTTCCCGTAGCTCCAGCGCGGTGCTCAATCGTTCTTTAAAAAAATTGACGCCACATTTCAAATTGGGTTTTCTGGACAAAAGTCTTGCGCATATTAGGGCTTGGGGATTGATGTAGGCAGTGCCCAGCACCTTGCCGTCGTCACTTTTCACCTGTACCAGATCGCCCGCGTTAAACTGTTCAAGCGGTGAGCGCTTGGTGTCGACTTCGTTGCTGAACACCCATAGATGGCCTTTGCGCAGGCGTTTGTCTTCGTTCTTTTTTAAATAAATTTCCGGGTGAGCCATGGTTGTTAAATGAGTTTAAAAGTATAACCGCCGACCTTGGTTTTGGGTGTGGCGATATTAAGGCTGATGGCGGCGGTCGCATCAGGGAGCATGGCTGACTTTGCAGCCTGAGCTTTGAGTAAATAGTCTTGCGGTCGAAACAGACGTCGGGCGAACGGCTTTCCTGCGTAGTCAAGCAGGGTCAGTTCGAGTTTCGGGTAAGGCTGCGCAAAAGCGCCCCGATTGCGAACCACTGCCTTGAATAGTTGGCTGTGATCAGGCAAAGCGTACAAGGAGCCCTGCAATACCGCGAACGCATCCGGATTTTTGTAGTCGGGCAGTGAACAGTCCAAATGCCGACAAAGTTGTTCCAGGCTCAGCCGCAAAGGCGGACTCCGGCGGAGCGCCACTCTTTCAAAATAGATGATTTGCCCGGCAAGCAGCAGCACGGCTAAAGCCAGCCCTGGTCGCCAATAAGCTTTGCCGGGAGCGATGTCGCGATCCCACGGCAGCCTAGCGTTTGATGCCTTCAAGTCTAATCCAGTCTTCCTGTTGAATCGGCGCGCAAAATAGGATGTAGTGTTGATATGCATTCATCACCGATTCGGCCTGTTCTTGCAAGATGCCTGATAAAACAAGTTGACCGCCGGGGGCAACCAGGTTGCAAATCTGCTCCGCCATGTCGATCAAGGGTTTCGCCAGTATATTGGCCAGCACCACGTCAGCCTGAAACGGGACAAACTGTTCGGGCAGGTAACAGGCGATTTTTTCCTGCACCCGGTTTTTTAGCGCATTGCTCTGGGTTGCGGTGATGGCCTGCGGATCAATGTCCACCGCGTGGACATGATTTGCGTCCAAAAGAATGGCTGCAACAGCCAAAATGCCGGAACCGCAGCCGTAATCGATGACGGTTGCGCCGGTCAAATCGTGGCTGGCCAGCCATTCCAGGCATAAAGCGGTGGTCGGATGGGTGCCGGTACCGAACGCAAGTCCCGGATCCAGGGTCAGGCACACCGTGCCGGATTCATATTGCTCCTGATCGGTCGGGCAAACCCAGAGTTTATCGGCGAACTTCATCGGCTTGTAAAACTCCATCCAGGCGCGCTCCCATTCCTGATCTTCCACAACTTCATGTTGCCAGTTGTGCAACTGCTCTGCCTTAAACTGGGCGTAAAGCAGGGTTTTGATCAGTGCAGGTTCTGCGTCCAGTTCGTACAGCGCAATGACTTCGGTATTGCTCCATATTTTGGTCACACCGATAGCCGGTTCGTAAACCGGCTCGTCTTCGGCGTCCATATAGGTAACGGACACCGCACCGAGATTGTCGAAAAAGTCGGCAATCCGGGGCGCAATGTCTTCATTGGTGATCACAGAAATTTGGTGCCAGGTCATGATTGATAAAATTTGTTAAAAAGTACGGTTTACAGGTTGGTTCGGTGTAATATAACCCCGATAAATCGGAGTTTGGTAGGGTGGGTAAGCGATAGCGCATCCACCATAATGAGTGCTATGAGAACATAGAACCGATTCATCATTCGCAACCCATCCCGGTGATCGTTGTCGGCTCGTCGGCGCCCCATGATTCTTCATACCAACCCTTGGTTACGGCGCGGCTGAACGACGACCACGGCCATTCGACAGGCCGACTCGCCAACCCGTGTTTCACCGGATTGTAATGGATGTAATCCACATGCTTGCGCCAGTCATCTTCATCGCGAATAGCATGTTCCCAAAACCTGCGCTGCCATACCATCCGCTCGTTGCGATTGTTGGTGGCGGTGCTGATTTGACGCGATGCGGCTTTTTTTATTTCACGCCAGCGTGAGGAATAATCAGCATCACCATTCGGCATTCGGCATTCGCCAGATACAGTGCAGGTGTTCAGGCATAACGACTATCGCGTCGATCTGGAAAGGGCGGGTCGCCATCACCTTGCGGAATGCTTGCCTTAATATCTCGACGCGACCTTCATTGACGAAAATCGGGACTCGATTGAGGGTAACAACGGTAAAAAAGTAGCTACCGCCCGGGATGTAAGCTCGGCGATAATCGCTCACGACGCCTTCTTTTTCACGAATACCTGGGTGGATGCGCTAGGCTTATCTACCCTACGGAACTTTTCATGCAGTTGTAATAACTCTGTATATTCTTTTGTTAAGCGATTGTCACCGTGAATCCACCATATCCAAATATGGGTATCCAGTAAAATCATTTCAGAACTTCCCAATCATTTATTGCAACAGATTCAAAAGGTTCTTCATAACGAATTTTTATCCCACGCAAAGGATAGGCCTTTTTCGTGTTCAATTCTTGTTGTTCGTACAATAAACCTAAGCGGAAATAATGAATTAAATCATAAAGCTCATTAAGTTTATCGCTAGAAATAAGATTGATTTCATTGATAATTTGTTCTTGTAGCATGACTTGCTCTCCGGTCAAGTAGGCGGGCAACGCATTTCGCTCCGTTTCCAACACCATATCAAAGCCAATAAAGGTATGCAATGCAGTAACCTACTTGACTTATTTTTCAAGGTATTTAGATAGTCGCGGTTGCTTCTCACTCATTTTCCATTTCCCACTTCATCGGTGATAACGGAAATTCGGCGCCAGGACATAGTCATCGCCATTAAGTTAAGTCAACCATGGTTATGGTTGTATATTGTGGGCGCGAATAAATTCGCGCCCACTGTGCTGATTTTTAACGATTCGCAGAGCTTTAATAAATCCCCAGCTTCTTTTCCAGGTAATGAATGTTTTGCCCACCGGCTGCAAAGGCGCTGTCGTTCATGATGTCCTGCTGTAGCGGGATATTGGTTTTAATGCCGTCGATGATGATTTCGCTTAGCGCCGTATTCATCCGGGCGATGGCGCTCTTGCGGTCTTCGCCGTGAGCGATCAGTTTGCCGATCATTGAGTCGTAATAAGGCGGCACTTTATAGCCGTTGTAGATATGAGTCTCACAACGGATTCCGGGGCCTCCGGGCATATGGAACTGGTCTATGGTGCCGGGACAAGGCATGAAGGTTCTGGGGTCTTCAGCGTTTAACCGACATTCAATCGCATGACCCTGGATTTTCACCTGGTCCTGGGTTATGGACAGCCGTTCGCCCGCCGCAATGTACAGTTGCTCCTTGACGATGTCAAAGCCGGTCACCATTTCGGTGACGGGGTGCTCGACCTGAACGCGGGTGTTCATTTCGATGAAATAAAACTCGCCTTTTTCATACAAAAATTCGAAAGTGCCTGCGCCCAAATAGCCGATATCGACACAGGCCTTGGCGCAACGCTCGCCGATAAGTTTGCGTTGTGCTTCGGTGATGCCGGGCGCAGGCGCTTCTTCGACCACTTTTTGGTGGCGGCGTTGCATAGAGCAGTCGCGCTCGCCCAGATGTATTGCGTTGCCGTGTGAGTCGGCCATGATTTGAAATTCGATGTGGCGCGGATCTTCCAGAAACTTTTCCATGTATACGGTAGGATTGCCGAAAGCCGTGCCCGCTTCGGCTTTGGTCATCTGGATAGCATTGATTAGTGCAGCCTCGGTATGCACCGTGCGCATGCCTCGGCCGCCGCCGCCGCCTGCCGCCTTGATGATCACCGGATAACCGATTTCATGAGCCAGTTTCAGGTTCTTCTTGTTGTCATCCGACAAGGGGTCATTATTACCGGGTACGCAGGGAATTCCTGCGGCCAGCATGGTTTTCTTGGCGGAAATCTTGTCGCCCATCATGCGTATGGTTTCTGCATTTGGGCCTATAAAGACGAAGCCGCTTTGCTTGACCTTTTCAGAAAAATCGGCATTTTCAGACAAAAATCCGTAACCGGGATGAATGGCTTCGGCGTCGGTCACTTCCGCCGCGCTGATAATGGCCGGAATATTCAGATAGCTGTCAGCGGATGCGGCCGGGCCTATGCACACCGATTCATCGGCCAGGCGCACATGTTTCAGATCACGGTCTGCTTCGGAATGCACGGCTACAACCTTGACACCTAATTCTCTGCAAGCACGTAAAATGCGCAGTGCAATTTCGCCTCGATTGGCGATAACGATTTTATCGAACATGAGATCCCCTGTTGGTGCTATTCAATGATGAATAATGGTTGGCCATATTCGACAGGTTCGGCGTTTTCAACCAGGATTTTAGTGATGGTGCCGCTTTTATCGGACTCAATCTGATTAAGTATTTTCATCGCCTCAATGATGCACAAGGTATCGCCGACCTGTACGGATTGGCCCACTTCGGCGAAAACCTTGGTACCCGGTGAAGCCGAGAGGTAAAAAGTGCCGACCATCGGTGATTTGACGATATGGCCGGTGATTTTTTCTTCAGCAGGCGCAGCTAGCGGAGCGGCGGCAGGCGCGACGACACCGGGTGCCGGCGCATAGCTGACAGCGGCAGGCGCGGCAGAATAACGGCTGATGCGTATGGATTCTTCGCCCTCTTTGATTTCCAGTTCGGCAATGCCGGATTCTTCGATAATCTCGATAAGTTTTTTTATTTTTCTAATATCCATAATTTAGTGTCTCTCGGCTAAAATCTGATGAGCAGCCAGTAAGGCCAGTTCGTATCCTGTTGCGCCTAATCCGCAGATAACGCCTTGGGCAATATCCGAAAAATAGGACTGTTTTCTAAAAGGTTCGCGCGCATGGACGTTTGATAAATGAACCTCTATAAAGGGGATTTGGGTCGCCAACAGCGCGTCACGAATGGCGACGCTGGTGTGAGTATAGGCGGCCGGATTAATAATGATGAAATCAACCTGGGCTTGGTAGGCCTGATGTATCAATTCTACCATCTGGTGTTCTGCGTTGTTTTGATGAAAGCTAAGCTGAACTTTGAGTTCGGCCGCTTTGAGTTCAAGATTATACTTAATGTCGGCGAGGGTTTTATTGCCGTAAAGACCGGGTTCGCGTATGCCCAACAGGTTTAAATTAGGCCCATTTAAAACGGTGATAGTCGCCATTAATTGTGCAATCGGTAAGAGGTGAAAAATATTCAGCCGCTAATTTTGCCCAATTTGTGGGGTTTTGTCCAGATATTCTATTTTTAGCAAAAGTTAGCGTCAGAACTCGGGCTGTTTGGAGTCATTGCGCACAAATTGACTGATTTTAAAAGTTATTTGTGCGGGGGGCGACAGGTGGGTTCAAAAGCTTTTTTGTCGCTGTCTGATGGAATGTGCATGAAATAAATTGATTATTTGTAGGGGCGAATTCATTCGCCCTGGGCGGATAAATCCGCCCCTACAGTGGATGAACTATTTCAATGGTGATTTCATTTCAAGCACGTTGCTTATGGCGTTTTACTCAACTTAATGCCTGCGCCTAAACCTGTTGATTTAGCGTCCGTCACCATAAGCTACAATTTCATGAGCAATCCGGCTTAGCGGTAGTTCTTTGTTTACCGCGCCCAGTTTTACCGCCTCTTTCGGCATGCCATAGACTACGCAGCTGTCCTCATCCTGCCCCAAGGTGCGAGAGCCCATGTCGTGCATTTCTTTGAGACCTTTGGCGCCGTCATCGCCCATGCCGGTCATGATAATGCCCAATGCGTTCTTGCCCGCGCACTGGGCTACCGAGCGAAATAACACATCGACCGAGGGACGATGACGACTGACCGGCGGCCCTTCCACGATCTCAACATGATACTGAGCTCCGCTACGCTTGAGCAGCATGTGCCGCCCCCCTTGCGCAATCAGGGCGCGCCCCGGCATTACTCGGTCGCCATTGACGGCTTCGCGCACTTCAATCTGGCACAGGCCGTTTAGACGGGCAGCAAAAGCGCCGGTAAATTTTTCCGGCATATGTTGCACGATAACGATGCCGGGACAAACGCGGGGCAAGGCGGTTAGTAGGACTTCCAGCGCCTGGGTGCCGCCGGTGGAGGTGCCGATGGCGACGACCCGATCGGTGGTTTGGGCCATGGCATGGAAGGTGGACGGAAGGATGGCGTCGGCGGTTAATTTAGCCGCCACCGGCGCAGCGGCAGGTGAGCTAACCAGTCGGCGCAAATTGGCCTTGGCTGCCGCTTTGACTGCGGCAATCAGATTTTCCGAGTCATCCTGCAGAAAATCCTTGAGGCCTACTTTAGGTTTGGTGACGATACAAACCGCTCCCGCCGCCAGCGCCTGTATGGTGGTTTCCGCGCCCTTTCCGGTGAGCGTGGAACAAATGATCACCGGCGTTGGGCGCTCGGCCATCAGTTTTTTCAAAAAAGTGATACCGTCCATGCGCGGCATTTCCACGTCGAGCACGATCACATCAGGCCATTGCATCTGCATGCGCGCCATCGCGAACACCGGATCGGGAACTGCGGCGATCACTTTAATGCCCGGATTCTGCGACAGGGTTGAAGTCAATACTTGCCGCACCACGGCGGAATCGTCCACTATCAATACATTAATTTGGGTCATATTAAACTCCTTGTTTATTAGTTGGTGCTTGGCTGGTGATAATTCTATTGTGCCTAACCCAAACATCTCCGCTCCACACTTCACAAATGACGTTGCGATGTCCGATGTCGCCCAAGTGCTCGGATACGCAGGTAAAGCCATATTGTTTTGAAAGTTGGCGCGCAGCTTCCACATTCTGGATACCGATCTTGGACACGCTATTTTTATCCGCTTCGGGAAACATGTCGCCACCACCGAATAGCTTGACCTGATATTCCTTATGGCTAGCGCCAACGGCGTCAATGTGCTTCAGCAGCAGGGCAATTGCCTCATCGGCGTAACGCCCGTCCAGCGCCGGATCGTGGCTGGTTTTGTGCTTGATGCCGCGTTTGGGCAACAGGTAGTGACACATCCCGCCCACCAATAGGCGAGGGTGCCAAAAGGTCATCGAGACGCATGAGCCCAGCACGGTGCTGATGCGGGTGTCCCGGTCAGCGAAAAAATAATCGCCGGGCTGGAGAAATATCTCGAAAGGATGTAGAGGCCTTATCATTTTAGGGCTTCAGATAAACGGCCGGCTGAATTAGTCGCACCTCTGTGCTGATGCCGTTCAGGGTTTCGGAATGGCCGACCAGAAAATATCCGCCGGGGCGCAGTAGCGACAGCAAGCGCGATACGACCCGGCGTTTGGTGTCCTGATCGAAATAGATCATCACGTTGCGTAGAAATATCACATCAAATTCAGCCATTTTCGGCGGCGCTTCGGTGAGATTATATTGCATGAACTGCACACGTTCGCGCAGTTTGCGCTCAATCAGCAAGGTCCCCTCCTGGTCGCCGGTGCCTTTAAGACAATAGTTAGACAAATAATTCCGGGGTATTTCCGGCATGCGCTCCATAGGGAAAAGGCCGGAACGCGCCTTTTCCAGCACCCGGGTGCTCAGGTCTGAGGCAACGATTTCCCACGGGGCGGTGCCCAATACTTCATCCAGCAGCATGGCAATGCTGTAGGGTTCCTCGCCGCTGGAACAAGCGGCGCTCCAAATGCGCAAGGTTTGACCGGGTTTGCGCTGCGGCAAAACACGCTGGCGCAGAAAGTCGAAATGTTTAGGTTCTCGGAAGAAGTGGGTTTCGTTGGTGGTGAGCAAATCTACCGCCATTTGCAGTTCAGTTTTGCCGTTGGCGGAGGTAATCATCTGGATATAATCGCTGTATCTAACCAGCCCGTGGTGTTTGAGCCGTTTCGCCAGACGACTGGTCACCAGCGGCTTCTTGCCGGACGACATGCTGATACCGGCGATGCGGTAGATCAGCTCGCGAAACTGGGTGAATTCTTTCTCTTGCAAGGTTTCTACGGCAAGATCAGGTTTGTGTATTGCGGATGTAGTCATTTTTTCATTCCATTTATTGATGTCTCTATGTGAAATAGAGTGGGTGCACGCAAATCCAAGCCCTTTAATCAACGTCACTTTGACTCCGCTCAGGAGGGCCTTGTAAACTAAATCCGTTCGTCCTGAGCTTGTCCCGCTCACCCTTCGACAAGCTCAGGGCGAACGGAACAAGTCTTAAGTCTGGTAGGGTGGGCAAGTTTTTCTGCCCACCTTTCACAAATCACATCAATGTGGTGGGCAGAAAAGCGTTGCCCACCCTACTTAGTGTCTGACTGAAAAACACATTAAAGCTATACAATCAATATGTTATAATACAAAATAGCAGTGAATCAGTCGGCACCAAAAAGAATTTACGCAATA
>JAYTLW010000035.1:0-14030 GCA_043729025.1 Methylobacter sp. | reverse complement strand
CTCATGAGGCCAATCCTAATGCTCATACATCTGTCACTACCCAGCCGCTTTGGGATAGCGACACCTCTCCCGCATCAACTGAATTTGTGCAACAAACAGTAGGCGGACTACTGATAAAGTCTATTGCCGGAGCAGTCAATGTAACGCTAACGGACATCGAAGCCGGTCATGGTATTATCAAACTTACCGGGGCAATAACCGCAAATATCAATGTTATTGTGCCTGTTAGCCATACATTCCGATGGTTAATCGACAATGAAACTACGGGGGGATTTTCGGTAACTGTTAAAACCGCCGCCGGAACTGGCGTTGTTTGCGCTAAAAATAACACTGTTATCGCTTGGACGGATGGGTTTAATGTTTATCAAGTACATTATTATTACTATTTATCTGCAATACTATTGCAATCTATAGCGACCAATGGTGCAATTGGCACCTCGCTGGTTTTTGACTCTGCTGGCAACCTCTATTGGGCGATCTCTAACTACCACAACGGGGCGACAAGCAGCCTCACCAGTTATGTTTATAAAATAACGCCAGCGGGAGTATTGTCGGTTTTTGCCCGCCAGGCGACCAATGGTGCATACGGCGCATCGCTGGTTTTTGACTCTGCTGGCAACCTCTATTGGGCGGCCTCTAACTTCAACAACGGGACGACATTCAACCTCAACTCAATGTTGTTATTATCAAGCAGGCAAACGGTTGAATTATGATCAGAATTATTGATAACTTAAAATGGATTGAGATTGGATGCTATGTTGTTTGCGATTGCCGAAGCACACAAATCAGCATGGAAGCCAGCGCCGATCCATCGGCATATGACTTTTCAGCGGGCTGGCTTGCGTCATTAGGCGGATAGAAAAGAACGAACTGGTCGGACTGCTAACCGGAAAATACAGCAAATTCACCACCGACCACCCATTAACATCATGGCATGTTTTCAACTAATGAGATTATGCCATGACACTAAGCGTTCCCGCTTTACTAAAAGGGTTTCATAACACAGCCAAAGCCATTGGCGCTAAAGCCGTATCTTCGGACTTCGCGCTCGAAATCGAAGGTTTTGAAGATAGCTGGATGCTCATCAAACAAGGCCCGTGGGCCATGCTTTCAACGGGCGGTGAAATAGAGGTTCCGATGCCGCTAGGTGCTGGCATGTGGCAGCAACAGCAAGCCAAGACACACCAGCAAAGCCCAGTTACGCTTATGGAAACAACGGTCGGCAGCGTCGATCAACTACTGGTTAACCTGATCGCAGACGGCGGGTATTTCAACGCCAAAATATATGAAGGCACCCCGCAAAAATACTTGCGGATCAAACCCATTATTGACTGCTTTATTCAAGCGGATAACCCAGACCGTGACTGGGAAAACAGGTCGCAGCTTTTGCTGGTTAGCGGAACGATATTCTTCCATTACTACGGCGAAACCCTGCCCGGCAATTCAAACGATTACCGTTAATTTTAGCGGTATCGACTTAATTTTTTAATCATAAGAGAATAAGCAAATGGTAAATAAGTCTCCGTCATATTTTGGTCAATTATCAACCGGCCCTGGCGCAACGGGTGAATTAGCTACACATCGTCAAGAATGCGATAGGGATTTTGCGGCAAAATCTGGATTGACCGTCACCGACACCAGCACCGTTGCTTATGAAATCTTCGAGCCAGCCGTTTAATGACCACACTTGTCGCCTTAGCCAATCGCTTTGAAACCTCGGAGCGTCCGGATGGCAACATGCTGGATACGCCGGGGATACTTTCCCAGGCTATCGCGGCCACCAGCTTTTATTCTGGGTATGCGGAGCTTGCCGTGCATTTGGCGATAGCTATTGCCTGCCCGGCCCCTATTCCGCCAACGCCATACCCGGCGATAACTGGCGCAACCGAGATCAGCGTATCAGAATGGGCGGTTATCAGGTCATTGTTTATGTTGTATGTCGAGCGAGAAACCGCCTTGCAACTTGAAGCATCCCGGGGCATGGGCATCGATGTGTTTGGCCGGTCGTCGTCTGAAATATCCAGTGATATTGCGCTTTATGAAAGCGATTTGCCGCATAGGGTTTTTTGTAGTGTTGTTCAATCGATCTAAGGTTTAAAGCATTGAAAAGATTTAACCGCAGCTTTATCGGCTTGATGGAAATGTGCAATACTGGCTATTGGACACCGGCTGATCAAGCGCTGAATAAAATCATCGACCTTGAAGAGGAAAACGCGCTTCTTGAAGAAACCTGTTATGAATTGCGTTTAGAGCGATACCATGAAGAAATATCCGCAGCCAAACAAAATCCAGCAAACAACGTAGACGCAATGCCGGGCTATAAAGCTTGGTGTATCGGCTTTATTGGTGCTTTGTTAGGGATGGTAGTAGGCGCTTTAATCCGGCAAGTGTTTGTTTAAATCCGGGCGATGAACCTAACCCTATCCAACGGCAAGTCGATTCGTGGTGATTTAGTCAAGCAAGCCGTCTTGCGCTACGATATGTCGCCAGTACCGGCCACGCTTGAGGCTGAAATCCGCGTTGATGACGAACTGCGAAAACTGCTGGCCGACGGCAAAACCATCAACTGCAATGGCGACGATTTTCACATCGTTAAACCGGCGGCTACTTCGGGCAACATCGCCCAAGGCCAGCATGATATGAGCTTTTTGCGTATTACTGCATTATTGGATGCCTGCCATGCCGTCACCTTTGTCCGGCAACGGGCGATCATCAAAGAAAATGTCGTGTTGTCGCAAATATACCGTGCCGCCGGGGCGACGTTAAGTGGCGTTGATGGTGATTTTAAAGTTGATCGATTCAACTGCATGGTTGGCGGAACACCGAGCTTTAAAATCGCCCAGGTATTGCAGGAAGAAGGCGGCGTGGTGTTTTGGAAGGCCGGAAAGCTTAAGTTTATGCGCCTTCCCGATCTGTTTAAGCAAAAGCCCTCGCTATCCATGCCCGACAATGCCAGCGAGAACATCGTAAGCGGCTTTCTTGAGCGCCATGAAATCCCCTCGTTTCATTCGCTTTCGCCTACGGGTGAGATCGTGCATGGCAACCGGGATAAGGCGCGGTCATCACGCTTTGTGCCGCACAAAAACGAATTGCAGTTGATTAATATGTCGCGCTGCTTGGTGCAGCGGAAAATAATTCCAAAAATGGGCTACAACGACAAGATTTACGCCGGTGACTTGATTGAGTTTATCGGCGTACAGCCGTTGGTCGTTGTGACAGCGGCGCACGTATTTTGTAGCGGCACCGATAGCGGCGGCAGTCAGCAATACACAAAGCTCTGGTTGAGCGGGTTGGTTGGATAATGGAATACGGCGGTTATCCCGGAAAATACCCGGCTGTTGTTGAAACCTACGACCAAACGACCCGGCAGGTACGGGTATCGATACCGGGTATTACCGATGGCAAAGACGTGTTTCCGCTGGCTGAGATTGAATACGCAATAGGCGATAAATCGCGCATTGTCGCAGGGCAGTACCAGACCGAGATTGAGATACTTCCAGGCGATCATATCTGGGTAGAGTTTATCGGCGGAGATGAGCGTTACCCGCTGATTACTGGCTATCGAAACCCCAATGCGCCCAGTTCAAACTCGATCAACTGGCGGCGCTGGCACCATGCGAATATTGAAATGATTGCCGATGGGATATTAAGGTTAATTGTTGGTGGTAGCTCAGTCACCATGACACCTACCGGCATTACCCTGACAATCGGCACAAGCACAATTGTCATGACGGCGACTGGCATTCAAAATACCGCCGACAGGATAGATTTAAACTAATGCCCGGTGTATCGAGAATTACGACTGACAGCGCAGGCGGTACGCTTATCGGCGTTCTAGCTGCAAAAGTTTTTGTAAATGGAAACAATGTGGCGGTGCTGAATTGCGCCATACAAGGACACGGAGTAGCTCCACACGCCGCGCCGGTTATGTCGGTTGCAAGTGCCAATGTTTATGCCAATGGCATTAAAGTGTGCAGGCAGGGCGACAGTGCATCTTGCAGTCATACCGCGACGGGTTCAGGTAATGTTTTTGCAAACGATCATCAATAAATAGGAATTAAGGCTATGCCAGAAAATAAACTAATCTTCACCTTCGCAGATTTATCAGTCAAAGATCGCGCCGCGAAGCAGGCAATGAAGTACTTTGCCAGGGCTGGGGCGAACGTTGTGGCTCAAGACGTATCGCCGCAGATTAAGCGCACGTCTGGGATCAGTTACCGCGAGATGACGCTCATATTCAATGATTCCCAGAAAGCCACTTTAAGAATAAAACAGAGTGGTGATATTTTTCAGTTTTTGCTTAACGGGAAGCTAACGCCGATCAAGAATCAAGATGATCATATTGCAGCCGTTGGCGAGATAGCGCAAATGATTGATGCAGGCCGCACCAAGTTTCAGGCAAAGCTGGCAAGGGTCTTGATTAAATTGCCTCCTGCAATCAAAACCGCAGAGCCTAAAATGCTGGCCGTTTTGACAGAAAAGCGGGATGCGCTTAAATCGGCTATCGCTGATGTCAGGACTGAGATTGATGATCTAAAAAACAGTAATAATCTAAATTCATCAAATAATTTAACAAATACGGATAATGATAGTACGGCGATGAAAATTTCAGAAATGAGCTACCAGCAATTAAGCGTAGCGGCAAAGAATTATGACAACCTGCAAAACGAAGGGACTCAAGAGGGGTATAACCCATACAGGGAGCAGATGGAGAGGATGGAAAACCCGCTAACCACCGTTGAGCAAAAACTAACGCCTACTCTTCGCGCTGGAAATCCTGTTTTTCCTCAGCCAAAAGCCGTGATGCCGCTTTCATTTGTGGCTCCTAGCAATGCCCCTAAACATTTAATGGGCAAAACCCTTGAGAATGGCATCCCTGCAATAAAAGATGGGCATGAGGGGGTGGCGTTCAAAGTTTTTTACAACAAAGTTTTTAATGACGTGTTCGTGACAACAGGTAACAAGCCTGAATTTAAAGCGCAGGTTGAAGCGTATAATTCGGCATTAGTAGCGGCAATAGATGAAAATAAAGCGGCAATTAGTGCAATAAAAAACGACCCAGAAAAGCTGGCGCTGTATGAGAGCGCCTACTTAAGAAGTGAGGAATCCTTTAGCCGTGGCGAGGGTAAAGAAACAATGAATATCCTGATGGCTGGCGGAAGCGTCGAAGAGGCAAGAGCTAAATTAGACAGGGACGGTATTGATGATTCTGGTTATTTTTATAATTAATACGCTGGCTATGCTTGAGACTGATCCGGCGTGGAAGCCTGACCACCCGTAGCCCGGAAAAACCACCAAAATACCCCCCAACCACCTCCCATAATGAACCGAACTATTATCATAGCGGCTCATCATGGCAAAGAACCTATTATCATCCCTTGGCATATCGAAACGGACGTTTACAGCGTCCAATATCGCCCCGGCCAAGGAGATCACCCAGGCCAGCACCTACATGTACGGCGCAGGCACTACCACAGTGGCTACGCTGCTGGGTTCCGGCAGGCGTTCGGCAAAAGCGCGGCAATTGGTCTACGAAAAGTGGTCAACGATGGAGGCTGACGCGATATGCTCCTCGGCGCTTAAGCTTTTAGCCACCACGGCTTTAGGCGGCGACAAAACTACCGGGCAAATGATCTTTATTGAGGAAAACCCAAAATTCCAAGACAACAAGCGGCTGATGTCAATTGCTAATGAAATTGCTGAAGATTTAACCGATTTATTCAACCGTGTCTCATATCAAATAGCCTATACCGGATCAGCGTTCGGCGATGCCTATGCGCGTATTTACAGTGATGGACGTGGCGTAATAGACCTGCACACCGATGAAATGATTCGCCCGCCTTTGGTTCAGCCTTTTGAGCGTGGCAGTCGTACCGTAGGTTATGCGGTTTACGTGGGTGAAAGGAATTTCGAGCGTTTGGACGTGTCGCAACTAGCCCGGTTCAAAATGCCGCGCACTCAATGGGTGCCGCAGAACGGAATCATCGAGAAGTCGTTGCGCATAGCCTTGACCGAGGATGATATTGATGCCCTGCCGCTTATGCCGTCAATGGCCGGTGGTTCATTACTGTATAACGCCGAAGAATCTTACGACAACCTTTCATCTTCACTGGTCGGGCTGGTCGGTCAACGCTGGATGGACTCTATTGATGAACAAATGGTATCGGTCAATCTGGAATCGATGACTGTTGAGCAGCAAGAGCGGTTCTTAGCATCGATCAAGGCCATGCTGGTTAAGTCAAAAGCATTGGCAGAAGCCGCCGTTTCCGGTGGTAAGCCGATCATGGAGCGCATCCGGCACATCATTCCTGTTTTCAATGAAAAGCAAGTTACTCAAATTGTTTCTGGCAATGGTGGACAGTCCGGGCGCACAGGAACCATTTCAATCGAAGATATTATGCTACACGCCCGGTTAATGTCCGGTGCAATCGGCGTTGATTTGGCGATGCTGGGCTTTTCCGATCAATTATCCGGTGGTCTGGGTGACGGCGGTTTTTTCCGCATGTCGGCCCAAGCCGCAGAAAACAGCCGGTCAATCCGCAGCGCCGAATCGGATTTTTTCAGTGACATTATCGATATTCATACCTTAAAACGCTATGGCGTGGTATTTCCTAAAAACCAGCGCCCGTGGAAAATTAACTTTTATGGCTCGATTAGTGCGCTTGAGGCCGAAGAGCAAAGCACTCGCGCCGATAAAATGAATTCCGGGCTGATATTAATTCAAGCCATTCAGCAACTCAAAGATGCTGGAGCCACTAACGATATGATGTTTAATTTCTTATCAAAACAAATGGCCTTAAATGAAGAAGAGGCGAAGTTATATGCGCCAATTGTTGACGTTAAACCACCCGCAGAAGGTGATGGCGGCGGGTTCCCAGGATGAGCGACATAGCCGATAAAGCCAACGAGCAAATGCAGCCGATACTGGATGCCGGTATTAAGCATATCCGCAATAAAGCGCAGATAGATATTAACGGCACCGGCAGGTGTTTGGTATGTAGTGAAAATGTTAATCCTGTTATTTTAAAGGGCATTGAGTACATGCCCAGGTGGTGTTCGGTTAAATGCCGTGATGGTGGTTTTTATGATTAAGGTTGTATGGGCTGTTGTGTTATTAATTGAAATAATCAAGTTTTTGTATGATTTTCTTATTCCGCATTGGGTTACCGAAGATGTTGCTTTGGTATATCAAGGCGATGAGTTTGAAATACTGTGCTGTGTAGACGATTTAACCGATGATGATGTTTATGACGGCTTAGCCACGTCAAAAGCGATTGCATGGCTGTGGTTTGGTTTTTTCGGAACCCTAAACAATTTTCGTGAAGCATGAGCATTTACGACGATGCCGCTAACGCCCTGTCCAAAAAAAGCATAGCCAATGCCCTGCGTAGTGGCGTTAGTTCGACATTAAGTGGTATCGGCGGCGGCGTGACCGATGCTCTGGGCGGCGGTGCATTCGGCAAGGCTGTCTCAAATATCGGTACCAGCATGGCCTCTAATGCAGCCGCTGGACTGGCAAACAAATACATCCCCGCCAGTATACAGCGCATTGCAAAAACCGGCTTCGGTGCGCTGGGCGATGTAATTAGCGGAAACTTCGACAACGCCGGTTTACGCCTGCTGGATTCCGGCCTATTAAGCGAGTTTTTGCCAGGCATAGCGGGTATCGGCGCACAAGCCAGGTTTTTTGGTACGCCTACTCCGTTATTCGGCGGCATAAGCCCGGCAGAAGCCAAAAGCATCCATCAGGAAATGCGCGGCATTAATTTCTGCCGCAAAAATCTGTTCTTGATCGAGGTTTCAAGCTGGCTGATGGGCGATATTTCCAGCCGCTTCAATATGTTTGTAGTTGACCTGGATTACTCGCCGCTGACCATCTCCGGCGAAAAGCGCAAGATCGGCGCGGCGCATATCGACCTCGTTAATTCCTCTGATCCGGTCGAGCTGAAAATAACCACGATGGACGATACCGACGGTTTCGTTAAAGAGTGGTTCAGGGTGCATCACGCGGCCACAGCATCAAATGATGGTACTGTAGGCTTGCCGTTCGAGTACGCAATCACTATCAAGGTCGTACACGGTTTTATCACCCAAGGAAGCAACTATGGCGGTTATCAAGACCTTGGGCTATTCCGCTGCGCAAACATGGATGTAAGCTTAAGTAGAAGGGAAGACGCTTTGCAGGAAGTCTCCTTAAGTTTTGTCCAGCTCGACACTTTCATGTCTCCGTGATGATAAAATGTTAAAAATAAATATGAGATTAAAATCAGACAGTGAAGGCTTCTTGGTCGGCGAAATTGTTTCAGATATTCGGCGCACCAATAACTTATTAACCGGCATTCGTGCCGATGTTATGGCAATAAAAAGCGCTTTATTGGGGGCGACGAGCGGCGGTAAAGGCTCTAAAAACACCAAGATCGACGGTGGCACAAAAATAGCTACGCCCACAAGTCGCCGTACAGGTGATAACGTGGCGATTAAAGCGGCAACGCCTGCCCGGTCGAAAGGCGCGGCCAATGTGCTTCCTCCAGCACCAAGAAACACAGTCACGCCAAATGGCCGGGACGCGTCTACGGGAAGATTCGCCGCAAAAGGCGTATCGGCAGCTTCCGGCATATCAGCCCCGAATATCGACGACAAAAAGTCGCAAAGCCTAATCAGCAACCTTGCCAGCCGTATTACTTCGACCGCCGCAGGTGCAGCTTACGGCATATCAGCCCCGAATATCGACGACAAAAAGTCGCAAAGCCTAATCAGCAACCTTTCCAGCCGCATTACTTCGACCGCCGCAGGTGCAGCTGCCGGATCTGAAGAAGCCGACCCCGCGATAAAGGCATTTAAAGAAGTATCCGAGCCGATGATGCGTGGCTACCAAACCATTTTTGGTGACGGCGATAAGAAAGAGCGCTGGTACAAGAAAATATTCAAAGAGCTTAACCTGTTCAGAAAAGACGAATCGGTATTTAACAAGGCCGAAGCTAAGGTTTTGAAGAATATTGAAGGAAAGCCGGATGGCGTAAGCGGAAGCGGTGGAGGCGGCTGGCTGGCAGGAGGGGCAGGAGGTCTAGCGCTTGGCGCTGGGAAATCATTATTGCGCAAAGTTCCTATTCTCGGTGCATTGCTTGGCGGTATTGGTGCTTTTAGCGATGTTTCCGGCACCGAAGCAGATGAATCTCTAACGCGTAGCGAAAAAGACAAGCGTAACGGTAAGTCTATTGGTGGAGCTGCTGGTTCATTTGGCGGAATGTTAGTAGGCGCTAATGTTGGTGCATCAATAGGAGCATTAGGCGGGCCAATTGGAATTGCTATAGGTGGAGTCGTCGGCGGCGCGGCGGGAATATTCTTTGGAGATAAAGCTGGGGAGGTTGTTGGTGAAAAAATGGGCGAGTGGACAACCCAGCTTCGTGAAGCCGATATTCCCGGCAAGATTGTTGGTGCATGGGAGACAACGACCGAAGCTATAAAAAGCGGATGGGACGGCGCTTTAAAGTTAATGTCGAGCGCATGGGATAAAACCAAGGAGCTTGGCAACGCCTCCAATGATTTTGTAAAGGATAAAACAGGGGTTGATGTAAAAGCAGAAGTTAAAAACGCCTATCAGGATGCCGTTAATTTTACAGCCGATAATATTATTCCGTCGCTAGCCGACTTAGCCAATAAGGGGTCTGATAAGCTTAAGCAAGGTGCTAAATGGGTTGGGAAAAATACAACGATAGGCAAGGGGGTGGGGTACATTAAAGGGCTGCTTCACACCGAAGGAAAAACCAGGGTTTATGATAAGGGTGACGGAAGCACCGAAACACGCGAAGGCGGGACGGTAGCTTGGCGTAATAACAACCCTGGGAACCTAAAGTTTGAACATGCCGGTAGTGCCGACAAAACAGTTAAAAGCAAACGAACCAAAGAGCAGGCATTATTATCAGCCCAAAAATCTTACGACGGCGTAGTTGATCTGGATCAGTGGGGCAATGCCATCTTCAATACTGAGGATGCCGGAAGGGATGCCAAGGCAAAATTGCTCACGAAAAAACATGGCGACAAGACTATAGAGGAAATGCTCCCAAAATACGCCGTGTCCGATTATTCAGGGAAAGCTGATACACAAGCCTACGCGGCTGGAATACATAAACTTGCCGCTTCTCGCGGACTTGATTTAAAGGGCAAAAAAATATCAGACCTTAACCCTGATGAGTTCAACGCTTTGATGGACGGCATGAAAAAGGTCGAAGGGTTCAAAGAAGGATCGGTTAGCATCCAAAAGCCTGAGACATCCGTTGCATCAATAAACGCCATGCCCTCGCTAAACAATCTTGCGGCAGGGCCAAGAAATACCTTTATACTCGACAAGTTATCAACGACGGAAGCCTCGCTAAACAATCTTGCGGCAGGTCCAAGAAATACCCCCCAAACTGCTTATGCTGCAGCACCCAAAGTACCAACATTTAGCCCGGTATCAGCACCGGCAGAAGCGCCTCCGATCAAGCAATATTTGGCTAGTAATTCAGATAGGAATACGGATGCATCCGCACCGAGTATCGACGTAGGGCAAGATATTAAAGAGCGGAATATAGCGCGAATTGCGACTGGCGGGTTTTCGGGGAGGGGGTAACTTACCTGTTTTTTCCCATTTCAAAAGTGTGGCTTTAGATACCGAAACAATATCCGCTAATAATTCTGCGTCCAATAGCTCATAATCAAACATGGAAATTATCAAACCCTTCATACATTTTAAAATTGGGTCGAGTTTCACAGTCGTAGTTCTCGGATTTCATGTTAGTTGTATATTATTGGTGAAAACGGACGGCCTAATTTTTTAGCCCATCCTGTAGCAGTAGCCACACTTCCCCTAGCCTTTGCAATGGCAGTCGAATACTGGGCAATCCCTCTTTCTGTAGCGGCTGCCCTATCTTGTTCTTTCTGCCTGCTTAACTCTTCATTGTTCTTGATTCGGATATAGACGGAATTTATATGCTTTCTGTATTTTCATGTGATAATATTAGCACACTTACAAATAATATAAACACATATTTAATCACATGAAAACTAAAATCGAATCAAAACGTGTGCATATTGTCATGCCTACTTGGTTAATAGAGTCTCTAAAAAACAGTGCTTCTTTGTTAGGTGTGTCACCATCTGACTATATCCGCGATATATTAAAGCATGAAAATCAAAAGCAGAAAGCGGATGCTGATTAAATCTGCCATCGCGCTCAGTGCTAAGAAAAGCGTACGCACTTCACTGGTGGGTCTCGTTCATCCCTGAACGCTTCATAGCCCCGGAAAACCCGCCGATAACCGCTTTCAGACATAGCCATAATAAGCCATGACTAAAAATACCATAGACACCTTCATCGCCATTGAAGCCGCCGCGCATAGCGGGGCTTTTGGCGACAACCCCATGCCAACGCCGACCGATGCGCAGGCCATAGCTGGTAATTACAAACTTGGCCGGGTTAGTATTTACAATTTGCCCGTTTCCATTGAGCAGCCCCGGCACTCATACCGTACCGGATTGGATAAGAACGGTAAACGCTGGACTTCACGGTTAGCGGCGCACTATGGCTTCTTCCCCAAGACCAAGGGCGCGGATAGCAATCCGATTGACTGTTTTATCGGATTTTATCCTCAATCTGAACACGTTTATATCATCAACCAGTTTGTAAATGGTCAGTGGGATGAGCACAAAATCTGCATTGCTTTTCCAGACGAACAAACCGCAAGACGTGCTTACCTGGACAGCTACGACAAAGGCTGGGCTGGTTTACAAAGCATGGTTAAAGCATCAATTTCACAACTCAAATGGTGGCTTAAAAATGGCAACCACAAGAACCCATTATTGCCGAACCACTTACCCTACGAAGGATTCGAAACCATGACACATCAAGTAACTTGGGATAACGCCGCAAAACCTGTTGGCATGAGCCTGGACAAGCTTTTGTACGAAATAAAACGCGCAGACAGCGGCGAAGGCTTGATATTCGATGCCTGCACGATGGCCGACATTCTGGAAGATTCAGAGCAGATTATGATGTTGGATGCCCTGGTCACGCCTTACGCCAAACTCCAGCGCAAAATGGATATACTGAAAACTATCATGGAGCGCACCGGCGGCACGATTAAACCAGTAGCCCTACAGATCAGTGATCCGTTTAAATCTGGCGGCGTACTGCAAGTGGCGGTGATATTTGAGTTATCGGACGGGCAAACGATCAGTATCTTTTTCCATAATCCCGATGTAGACCCGAAAAAGATCATGCCGACGGATGAGCTTATCAGTTGGAAATGGCTGCTTAACAAAAAAGACGTAACTATTGTGGTTGCTCCTGAAAAGGGTGTTGACTTAAATGTTAAACAGGCCGCAGAGCGCATTATCGGGCTGGCCGAAAAGAACAGTGTTGCGTTCCAAAGGGCCAATGTAAACCGTGCCGCAAAAATGCAGGTCATCGAGGACATCAAGACCGAAATTACCGGGCTTGAGGCTGAATTAAAGACCGTACAGCATGAATTGGAGGTGGCTAAGGTTGAGGCTGATGATAGGGTTACAAAACCGCCTGTAATTGATTGGTCAAAATCCAGCGAACTTGATACTAATGCCAAGGTTAAAGCTATAGGAATTGCAAGAATTGGTGAAATAGATTCTGAAAATGGGTATATTTTGCCAGGCTCAACCAACCAACCACAGGAACCCAATGAGCAAACGAACCAGCAAACAGAAGTTACGGCGCAAGCAGAAGAGGCAGGATCGGAAGGCGGCGCATTAGCAATAGTTGACAGTAGCTTTACCGATGCCGGGGGTGCTGTTTATAAAGACAAGATTGCAGCCTTTATTAAGGAGAATTATGGCGATGAACCCAAGATTCTTGTTATTTCTACGGATGAGAACGGCAATGTGTTAAGCCTTAAAAAGACTACAGAAGGCGGTGTTAAGCGGGCAATGAATGCCGCCAGCAATGGCGAAGATGCCGGGTCTGTTAAGGCAATCTCGGCAAATAATGGGGGGAAGTATTTAAAGGCACTTGGACATGACATTTCCAGTGAAATCAGCGTCAAATTACCGTCATGGATCAACGAGGACGGCACTTACATGCTTGACAAAGGATACCATAAAGGCGTTCCTACTGGCGACTTTTACAGAGGTGTTAAATTCACTGGAATACTCAATATGGAGTTTAACTTTTCTGGTAGTTTGACATCTTTGCCAATTGATTTCGACAAAATTAACGACATCATTTCAAGTGGAATGCTTAAAGAATCCGATGGAAAAGAGGATATTAGTGAGTTTTCGGCAGAATACGTGAATAGCAAAGGCAAGAGCGTAGCAAAGGTTTTAAAAGAAATCAACGGCGTTACCGGAGAAGTTAGCTATGGCGTGAGCGGGGAAGGTTTTGGCGGTGGCTCTTATTCATACAACGAGGTAATTAATAAACTTTTGATGATTAAAGAATACGCCCCTTCTATGAAGCTTTTAAATGGTGTTGATTTTTTAAAATCGGAATCCGGCAATAGCACTGACCAAACCAAAAACCTTAATACCCTGCAATCCATCGTAGACGGCAAGCATGATGGTATGGATTTATCCGAGCTTTTAAGCATGATAGATGCAGCGGCAACGGGGATCATTGAGCATGGCGACGGTGAAAAATACGACGCACTGATTGGAGCGGCTGCGGATAAATACGCTTCTTTAGACTTGCTTAAATACGGCAATTAGTTATGAGCGCTTTGTCAAAAATACTGCGCGATGCTGTCAATCTGGACGGAACAAAGATGCTGTCGTTCATGTGTCCCGGTTGCAAATCGCCACACGCCGTATCGGTTAGTGGAGACTATGCATGGGAATGGAATGGCAGCGTGGATAAGCCTACGTTTACACAATCCGTGTTAATTCGCAGTGGCCACTACATTCCAGGAAGCAATCAACAGTCATGCTGGTTTGCCTATAATGCAGAGCGACAAGATAAAACCCCTGACTTTGAATGCAGCTCCTGCCACTCATTTGTGACAGACGGCAAGATTCAATTCTTGTCT
>JAYTLW010000034.1:0-30102 GCA_043729025.1 Methylobacter sp. | reverse complement strand
CTCGCCTGACCAGTTCCTTGCAGTTAAGCGGTGATTTTTTCAGCGTACAGGGCAAACATTATATGCAATTTGAAAACCGGCAGTTTTCGTTATTGCATCCGGCTACACAACAAACATCGACCCAGCATGTCTTATTAAAAGCCGAGTTTTCCGAACGCATCCTGATGATAAAGCCTTATCCGGGGCTCAATTACGCCAATTTTAACCTGGACAATGTCGATGCCGTTTTGCATGATTTATATCACTCCGGCACCGCGTGTGCGTCGCTCCAATGGGGCGAAAACCATTCATTACCGGCTTTTATAAAACGTTGTGAAAATGCTGGCATCCCGATTTATCTGGCTCCGGCGCTTAAATCGGCCGATGCCTATCAAAGTACGCTAGCCTTAATCGAACAAGGCGCCGAAATAATCTGGAATATGTCGATAGAAGCCGCCTATGTAAAACTAGCGCTGGCTTATGGCAATTTTTCCGATAAGCAGGAAATAATAGATTTTATTAACCGGGATATTGCCGAGGAACACCTAGAGTAAACCGACAGAGCGTCGTCGGGCAATTGCTCCATGCATTGCTCTCGGCAACCGCTCCCTGCGTTGCTCTACCTCCTTGGAGTCGTACCTCCTGCATAATCCACATGGATGTGGTGAATGCAGATATTGCATGAGCAAATATCTGCCCATGCAGTCGTTATTCGGCAATAAAACGATTTTGGTAATCGGCCATCGCGCGTCTAATCACTTCATGCGCTTCCTCTCGTCCGTACACATTGGTTATTTCGCAGGTGTTTTTTTCACTTGGCAGATGTTTATAGGTCAAAAAATAATGCTTCAGGCGGTTGATATAAGATACGGGGCAGTCCGACACATCACTCCATTGCCGGTAAAACTCGTCGCCTTTCATCACCGCAATAATCTTGTCGTCGGCCTCCCCTCCATCCAGCAAACGAAAGCCGCCGATCGGTATCGCCTGCAATAAAATGTCGCCATGGGTCACATTACGCTCGCTCAATACGCAAATATCCAGCGGATCTCCATCCCCCTTGGTTACAAGTCTGCCCGATTTTAATGCGGCATATTCGGCAACCCTGTCCGAGCAATAGGTTTGCGGTATAAATCCGTATAGCGTTGGCACCGTGTTGGAAAACTTTTGCGGCCTGTCGATTTTAAGATAGCCGGTTTCTTTGTCGATTTCGTATTTAACGGTATCCGACGGGACGATTTCGATAAAGGCCGTAACCACGGTCGGAGTATTGTTGCCCGGACTGATGCCGTGCCAGGGATGGGCTTTGTATTGTATATTCATAAGTAATAGTTGTTTGTACTAAAAAATAGGGGGTGCTGTTGCTGTCTTGATTGCTACACGGAAATCGGCGCCTTGATATGTTCATGCGCCTGATAATCGATGATTTCAAAATCTTCAAATTGATAATCGAATATCGATGCCGGCCTGCGCTTTATTTTTAAGCTCGGCAGCGCATAAGGTTTCCGCGTTAATTGCAATGTAGCCTGCTGGAGATGATTCAGGTATAGATGCACGTCGCCGCCCGTCCAGATAAAATCGCCCACGTCCAAATCGCATTGCTGAGCGAGCATATGCGTCAATAACGCATAACTGGCTATATTGAACGGCAAACCTAAAAACGTGTCGCAGCTGCGCTGATAGAGCTGACAAGACAGCCTGCCGTCGGCCACATAGAACTGAAAAAACGCATGACAGGGTGCTAAAGCCATTTTGCCTAGCGCTACATTTTGCTGCGGACTGATGCTTTCATCAGGAAGATCCGCGACATTCCAGGCAGAAACGATCATCCGGCGGCTGTTGGGCGTTGTTTTAAGCTGTTCGATAACGTGCTGGATCTGGTCGATATGCCGTCCATCGGGGGTTGGCCATGAACGCCATTGATGGCCGTACACCGGGCCTAATTCACCATGTTGATCGGCCCATTCGTTCCAAATATTGACCTTATGCTCATGTAAAAAACCAAGATTGGTCTCGCCCTTTAAAAACCACAGTAATTCATATATTATTGATTTTAAATGAATTTTCTTGGTGGTTACCAATGGAAAGCCTGCCGCCAACGGAAAACGCAGCTGATGGCCGAATAGGGACAAGGTGCCGCTGCCGGTTCTGTCGCCTTTTGGACTGCCTTCGGAGAGGACTTTATCGAGTAATGCTAAGTATTGCTTCATGCGGTTTTTTTCACGATTATTGGTTTTTTAGATATGGTTAAAATAATTTCCCTGAATCTTGACGAGTACATTTGTAGGGGCGATTTCAATCGCCTTGGGCGAATAAATTCGCCCCTACATAGACTAGCGACCACCCAGCCCATCCAGAAGCTTGATAAAATTCCGCTTGGGTTTGAAGCGGAAACGCAACTCGGCCACGTAATCGCCGAACTCACGATTACGTTTCTGGGCACTCATTACCCCACCAATCCTGCGAATTAGCTTGACGGCATCGGCATAAGCCGTATTGTTGGTTTGTTCGACGATGGACGGAATCACCTTTTTATAAAGAGCCAGAGCATCGTCCGCACGCGTCGGCTCCAATTTACCGGCCAACGTTATCAGCAAACCCTGATTGCAAATACCGGCATGTGCCGCCACCCAGGCGGCATCGAGATCATCCTCCCATAAAGCGATTTCAACCCGCAACGAATAGTTGGGCATTGAAGGCTTCGGCCTCCAATGGTTTACAACCGCCGCTTCACCGGCAATGACCTCGCCAACCCGCTCCAGGGCGCGCTCGCGCTGTCTTGGCCAAACGCCGAGTTGCCCGGCAACGGCATGCAGTTTTTTGTATTGCTCCAGAGACGCCCGTTCCTCGAACTGCACCCAGGTCAATTGCAGGGCTTCATCGTTGCGCTTGCGTTGCAGATAGGCCGCCACCAAAAAATCCCGCAACCGGTTGTCCGTTGCTTTGGGGAAAGCTTGCAGACCGCGTTCCGCCCAATCCAGCGCCTTGTCGTCCTGCCCGGCCTTGACCCATATTTCGGCGATTGTCAGATAGTGGTAAGCCATCGACAGGTCACGCGACTTGATCGCCACCAGCTCCTCAACATCGCCACTCGCCTTGGCCAGCGACTCCATGATGCTGGTGATATGGGAACGATGCGAATCGTAAGTGTCGTTGCTTTGCCGTGGCTTGATCTTGGCCCACTCGACTTCGGCTAACTCCCGATAACGCCGCAGACCTTCCTCGCCGAGCGCATCACGGTAAGTTACTGCATTGAAACTGCAAATCCCGAAAGGCGATGTCGTCTCTAAATGGAACAGACGTTCCGCCAGTGCTTGCGGATCCGGCTTCGCCAACTCGCAGGCACTCAGGTGCAAATCGCCTAGCGTCGCCACGATACCGCCGACCTCGCCGTTTGAATCGTCAATCTGTTCCAGAGATTTTTCCACGCGCTCAATGGCGTATTCGGCCAATCCGACCAACATCGCGACGCTATCCGGTGTAAGCAGTTCCGCCAGCGATTCCACGACCTGATCGAGATTAGCCGCAAAGCTGCGGGACTCCCGCCAGTCAATAAAGCCCTTGATGCGTGTCGCATTATCAATAGCCCTGCGAAAGGCTTTGACGACATCGGTTCCCCCAGCAACACGCTGGGCTTTGAGCAATAAGGACTGATGCAAGCGCTCATCGCGTTTGGCGGTATCCAGCAACAGCTCGACCAATACCTCCGGCGCTTGTGTGTTCAAATACTCCCGAATGTCGCGCCACGGATCGCGGCGTTGTTTTTTGCCGGATGCTGCACCGCCGGATTCGTTCTGCCCGGAAAGCCAAGCTAAACCCACCGCCACACCGTGCTTACAAAAATAACCATCCGCCGCGCGCGGGCAGGTGCAATCATTACCGAGACTGCCATCATCGACCCACAACTCGACCCGATAGGTTTCGGTGCCCTCAACACGGGCACTGATTTTGTCGCCGGTATCTCGAAGCTGCCCCACCGAGCCAGCGGAGAAATACTCCTCACCGCGCTGAAAAGCCGTCGTACCGGCCAATTTTTTGAGAGTGTTGCGAGTGATCAGTTTGTCAAACATGGTAAATTCTCAAATTGTTATTCCAGACACCGATTAGCATACCAACCAAAAAACCATCTGCATTATGTTTTAAATTCATGCCTCCACCTCGCCAAAAACCCTTGAACCTAGAAAAATCAGTTGAGCATTCCAAATCCCGTTCGCCCTGAGCCTGTCGAAGGGTGGGAGTGGGAAACCGCTCATGCTTCGACAAGCTCAGCACGAACGGTTTCCACACACTCCAACTGATTTTTCTAGGTTGAAAAGGCACGAGACTGTGAAAGAATGCAAAATACCAACTTACTCGATAACGGCTCCCGACCATTTTTTTAAAAAAATGGTCGGTATTTTAATTTTTACTGGATAAGTTGCCCATTATTCCGGAGCGTGATATTTACTTTTCAGTTGAACTCTAAATTAGACGCTAACTCCGGGCTATTAGCCTCCCTTTTATGCATATCCAAAATTAACGGCCTTCTTTTCACTACGTTAGACGCAATAATCCCTTAGCCTATCTATGCCAAGGATATTCAGTACGCGAGTGAAGTTATAGCCCAGCACCATGAGGCTGAATGCCCCTTTTGATTTTTCCAGTCCGCGCATCAAAAAATGATCCCATCCGGCTCTTCGCTTTAAAGTGCCAAAAGGATGTAATTCTTTGCACAGCAAAACGAAATCGCAGTTCGTGGCGGTTAATGCTTTGCTGTTGTTTTTGCGGAAATCGGCAATGGTTTTGTAGCTGGGACGAAGGGCTTCTACCAACCAAATAACTTCGAAATTGCGATAGGTTTCGCTTTCCAGTCTGCGGCTGCTGCGGACTTTGTTGATGTAGCCATAAAGGTAAAGTTTAAGCAGGTCTGCTGGTGGATAGGCGGGTTGTCCAGCAACAATACCGCCAAAGGTGTTCTGAAAACCCTGTTGTGTTAAATCCAAGGTGTTTACATAAGCATCAATCGCACGCACTGGATTTGTTGCTTGGACGCAGTCTTCTATACTGGGCGGCAATAGGCTGATTTGGTATCTGTTTGAAACTGCTTTGTAGCGGAGCGATGTCATGACTTTTTGTAAATTATTATATTTATCAATTAGATATATTATAACATACTGGCGGCTAAATAATACTTTCATAGTCTCGTATGCATCCCGTACCTTTATTGAGCTTGCGGTGACATTTAGAAAATGGTGAGCGAGCATGCCCTACATGTCTTTCATAAGGGTAGATTGCCGTCTTAAAAATCAAGTCGAAAACCTCTGGTTAGCCAAAATGCAGAAGGTTACAATAGCGCCCAAGCGCATTTTCTCTATTAACGACTCAACTTCAAACCCATCAGACGGAATCATCGCATGAAAATCATTTCCTGGAATGTCAACGGCATCCGCTCGGTACAAAGCAAAGGCTTTGCCGAAACGCTCGCGCGGCTCGATGCCGACTTCATTCTGCTGCAGGAAACCAAGGCCCAGGCCGACCAGATCGACAAAGCGCTGGACGGCATCGACGGCTACCGCATTTATTCCAACTGCGCCGAACGCAAGGGCTATTCCGGCGTAACAATCCTATCCCGACAAGAGCCTCTGCAAATCATCTACGATATCGGCATTGCCGAGCACGACCTCGAAGGCCGTGTGATCGTCGCCGAATTCGAACATTTTTATCTGCTCAACGTTTATGTGCCGAATTCCGGCGAGGAATTGGCCCGGCTGGATTACCGAAAAACCTGGGATGTCGAATTTCTGGCCTATTGCAGGCAGCTGCAAAGCCTTAAGCCGCTGATCGCCTGCGGCGACTTCAATGTCGCGCACCGGGAAATCGATATTGCCCGTCCGAAGCCGAATTACAACAAATCGTCCGGCTATACCCAGGTCGAAATCGACGGTTTTGGCCGTTTTCTCGACGCCGGACTGGTCGACACCTTCCGGCATTTTCATCCGGACACCGTCGCCTACAGCTGGTGGAGTTTCCGCGCCGGCGCCAGGGCAAGAAACGTCGGGTGGCGGATCGATTACGTGTTGACCAGTAACGCGCTGGTCGACAAAGTCAAGCAGGCCTTTATTCTGCCGGATATTATAGGATCGGATCATTGCCCGGTCGGCATTGAGATTGATCTTTAAGTTGATGACTCTGCGCGAACAAATCATGCGGGAGCACCGCGCTGCATTGGCGAACTGCAACCGATGCCCAGCGATGATCGGGCCGGTTGTGACCGGGAGCCCGGTGCTGTCGCCGATTTTACTGTTCGGTCAGGCGCCCGGCGATAGGGAAGGCGGCTTTGGCAAACCCTTTGCCTGGACGGCAGGGAAAACTTTATTCAAATGGTTCGAGCGTATCGGGATCGATGAAGAAAATTTTAGACAGCGCGGGTACATGGCTGCGGTGTGCCGCTGTTTTCCGGGTAAAAACCCCAAGGGCGGCGACCGCGTGCCGAGTCCGACCGAAATCGATAACTGCTCCGGCTGGTTGCAGGCGGAAATCGATTTGCTTAAACCCGTTCTGATCCTGCCGGTCGGCAAACTCGCAATCAGCCAATTGCTGCCGGTGAAAAAACTCAGCGAGGTGATCGGCAAACTTCACCCCGTCACCTTTCACGGCCACCGCACAGAAGTAATCCCGCTGCCCCATCCGTCCGGCGTGTCGACCTGGCACCGCACCGAACCGGGTTTGGCGCTGCTGGATTCGGCATTGACGATCCTGCAAGGCCATCCGGCCTGGCAACACATTTGTCGATCCGGTGCGGTGGATATTTTGTAGATAAACCTAGCGTTTCATCGATTCGAAGAATTCTGCGTTGGTTTTAAAATCTTTCAGCTTACCGATCAAAAATTCTGACGCTGCGGTTTCATCCATTGGCTGTAGAATTTTGCGCAAAATCCAGGTTTTTTGCAGGGTATCGGGGTCGACCAGATATTCTTCGCGACGGGTGCCGGAACGATTGATGTTAATCGCCGGATAAATTCGTTTCTCGGCAATTTTGCGATCCAGATGCAGCTCCATGTTGCCCGTACCTTTGAATTCCTCGTAGATCACCTCGTCCATGCGTGAGCCGGTATCAACCAGGGCTGTCGCTATAATAGTCAAGCTGCCGCCTTCTTCAATATTGCGCGCCGCGCCGAAGAAGCGTTTGGGTTTTTCCAACGCATTGGCATCGATGCCGCCGGTCAATATCTTGCCCGACGAAGGCACGACGGTATTATAAGCTCTGGCCAGACGAGTAATCGAGTCTAACAATATGACTACATCGTGTTTATGTTCGACCAGGCGCCGCGCCTTTTCGATGACCATTTCGGCGACCTGTACATGGCGAGTAGCCGGTTCGTCAAAGGTGCTGGAAATGACTTCGCCGCGTACGCAACGCTCCATTTCAGTAACTTCTTCGGGACGTTCGTCGATCAGCAAAACAATCAGATAACACTCGGGATTTTGTTCGGCTATCGCTTGCGCCAGGCTTTGCAGGATCATGGTTTTACCGGCTTTAGGCGGCGATACGATCAAACCGCGCTGGCCTTTGCCGATAGGGGCGATCAAATCGATCATGCGTCCGGTTAAATCTTCGCTGCTGCCGTTGCCCTGTTCAAGAACGAAGCGTTGTTTAGCAAATAGCGGCGTCAGGTTTGAGAAGGTAATTTTGTTTTTGGTGTTTTCGGGGGGTTCAAAATTGATCTGGTCAACCTTGAGCATCGCGAAATAACGTTCGTTATCTTTGGGTGGCCTGATCTTGCCGCTAATGGTGTCGCCGGTCTTTAATGAAAATCGTCTGATTTGACTGGGTGAAACATAAATATCGTCAGGCCCTGCTAAATAAGAGCAACCCGGCGTTCGTAAAAAACCAAAACCATCCTGTAAAATTTCCAGCACCCCATCGCCTGATATATCGTCGCCGGCTTTCGCTTGTTTTTTCAGGATCGCGAAAATCAAGTCCTGCTTTCGCGATCTGGCTACATTTTCAAGTCCGAGGGACTCAGCGATTTCAATAACTTCACTTATTTGTTTTAGTTTTAACTCAGTTAGATTCATATAAAAGATAACTCAAGGGAAAGTACATACGGTGTTAAACCGCAACTACGAGGACAGGATAAATTCAGGGGTGTAGTTTATCGGACGATAAGATTGGGTGCGCTTAGATGTCGCACCGGGTGAGTATAACTCAACTACTCAGCCCCGTCCAAACTTTTGTAACAGGTCTGAGCCGGATCTGAGTATACGGATATATTTAAATGTTGCTGTCGAGAAAGGCGGCAAGTTGCGATTTTGACAACGCGCCTACTTTGGTGGCTTCCACTTCACCATTCTTAAATAGCATCAATGTTGGAATGCCGCGCACCCCGTAGTGTTGGGGAGTTTGCGGATTCTCATCTATGTTTAATTTTACCACGATCAGCTTGCCTGAATATTCTTTGGCAATGTCATCCAGAATCGGCGCAATCATTTTGCAAGGTCCGCACCATTCAGCCCAATAGTCAACCAGTACGGGGCTTGCGGCTTTAATTACAGTTTCGTTAAATTCACTATCGCTGACATGAAGGACTGAAACGCTCACACTATATCTCCAAAAATTTCACGACTGCATGGATGCAGGTGGTAGGGCAACCGAGGGAAGTTGCCGGAAGCAAAACTATAGGAGGGATGACGCCGGTAGTCAATCAATTTCAGCCAATTTGATTTTTACGTTATGCTATAGCTTATGAACAATACCCATTTAACCCAAACTCGCTTTTGCAATCTTGAATTGTCCGATTCTATCCTACGCGGCTTAAAAGATGCCGGCTTTGATCAGTGCACCCCAATCCAGCATAAAGCCTTGCCCTTATCGTTACGGGGCAAGGATATTGCGGGGCAAGCCCAAACCGGAACCGGCAAAACCGCCGCCTTTTTGCTGGCTACTTTTCAGCATTTAATTAATGATGCCACCGCCGATCCAGAGCTTGAGTCCGATGACCTCAATGCCGAAGAGCCTGCGCCTTTAGCCCTTGCCATAAACAAAACAATCAACTATCCCAGGGCCATAATACTTGCGCCTACCCGCGAGTTAGCCATTCAGATCCACAAGGATGCGGTGCAACTGGGCAAGCATGTTAATCTCAAATTGGCGCTGATTTACGGCGGCACCGATTACCAAAAACAGCTGGACAGCATCAAGTCCGATGTCGACATTATCATCGGCACGCCGGGACGCATCATCGACTTTTATCGCCAAAATGCTTTCACCTTGGATCACGTGAAAGTCACGGTGATGGATGAAGCCGACCGCATGTTTGATTTGGGGTTTATTAAAGACATCCGCTATTTATTGCGACGCATGCCTCCGCCGGAGCAGCGCTTAAACATGCTGTTCTCGGCGACTTTAGCCTACAAAGTGACCGAGCTGGCTTATGAGCACATGAACAATCCGGTGTTGATCCGCATCGAAACCGAAGAAGTCACCTCCAAAGCCATTGAGCAAAGCGCATTTTGTCCTTCTAACGAGCAAAAAATCCCCTTGTTGGTCGGCATCTTGAATCAGCAAAAACCGCAACGCAGCATTATTTTTGTTAACACCAAGCGCTGCGCCGAACGGCTCGATGACACGCTCAACGCTAACGGCTATAAGACGGCCGCGCTCAGCGGTGATGTACCTCAGGATAAGCGTCAGCGCCTGCTTGCCGATTTTCAGGAAAATAAAATCACCTTGTTGATTGCAACCGATGTTGCGGCCCGTGGCCTGCATATCGCCGATGTTTCCCATGTCTTTAATTACGATTTGCCGCAGGACGCAGAAGATTACGTACACCGAATCGGTCGCACAGCGCGCTTTGGCGCCAGCGGTGTCGCCATCAGTTTTATTTGCGAACATTACGCCTATTCAATGCCGGATATTGAAGATTACATTGGTCAGAAAATTCCGGTTGTAGCTATCACCGCCGATCTTTTAGCGGAAATTGTAAAGCCTAAAAAAAGACCTGAAAGAATCAAAACCGGATATCTCGGAAAACGTCCCTCATCAACCTAAAAAAACAGCGAATTTTCCACGAAAATTACGAAATACAAGTAGGTCGGGTTACGACTGCATGGATGCAGGAGATACGACCCCAAGGATGGGGGAGGTAGAATCGCGTCTGGAACAGCGATCGAGAGCAATGCAGGAGCAATTGCCGAGCGTAGCGTAACCCGACAAAGCAATGCCGAATCTACAATCCCGTCATCAATTCACGAAAGTCCTCAATCGCGGGATAAGCGCTTAGTTCTTTTTTAGGCTGACGGGTATCGGGCCTGCTGACCGCAATCACATGCGCTATGCCGAACTGCCTGGCGGCGTCCAGCACAGCAAGACTATCATCGACCAGCACTGTGGTTTGTTTTTCAAAGCCCTGCTGCTGTTGCAACAAGCGCCAAAAATCGGCGTGTTCCTTCGGAAATCCCAAATCATGAGAGCTGATAATGCCGTCAAAAAAAACCTGCAAACAGGTTTTTTCCATTTTAAGGGCTAGGCTATCGCGGTGCGCATTAGTCACCAACAACACCTTTTTAGGCGAACGGTGAATCTTTTCCAAAAATTCCGCAACATGCGGCAATACCGAGATCAAGCCGGAGATTTCCGCTTTCAATCCGACTATGTCCAGCGCTAATGCTTCACTCCAGTAATCGAGGCAATACCATTCCAGTTTACCTTCCATGCTTTTAAAGCGCGGCGCCAACTGCTGCTTTGCGGCTAGCAGCGACAAACCCTGTTGTTCGGCAAATTTAAGCGGGACAAACTCCTTCCAGAAATGATTATCAAAATTCAAATCCAGCAGGGTGCCGTCCATATCCAGCAAAACCGTGTCAACTTTATTCCAATCAATGGTCATAGTGGGTTATATTCGTAAAAAATTTGAAATTAATCAGCGGCAAAAAACAAAACGCCACAGATTAAACTTATGAAATATTCGGCTACTGACACGGGGCAATTTAAGGTAATCCTTGTTACGTGCTCTGCTAATTGAAAAGCCAAACGCTCAGCAGTAACAAAAATAGTCATTATATAATCTGCACATCTGTGGCAAGAAAACGTCGGCCGCATAGTTAAAAAACTACTTGATAAAATAGCATAATGACTAAAAAACCAACCATTCTTAACAAAACAACCATCGCGACCAGCCGATTATTCCGCATTGAATCGCTGGATATTGAATTTAGCAATGGCGCACAGCGCAACTACGAACGCCTGGCCCGCAGCAATCCCGGCGGTGCCGTACTGATTGTGCCGATGCTGGATAGCGATACGGTGTTATTGATCAGGGAATATTCCGCCGGTGTGCATCGCTATGAGCTGGGCTTGCCCAAGGGCAAGACCGATGCCGGAGAATCCTTTCTGGATGCCGCAAACCGGGAACTTAAAGAAGAAGTCGGCTTCGGCGCCAGAAGCCTGCATCACTTAAGCTCTTTCTCGATTGCGCCATCCTATCTGGAACACATGACCGAGATAGTCATCGCCCAGGATTTATATGCGGAAAAACTGGAAGGCGACGAACCGGAAGAATTGGAAGTGATCCCGTGGAAATTAAGCCGTATCAATCAATTATTAGCAACCGGCGAATGTACCGAAGCCCGTTCAATTGCCGCGTTGTTTATGACGCTGGAATATTTTAAGGCAAAGCCGGAATAAAGCGCCTCGAAGAAATGATGTTTTAAAATACAAAACAAGCTTTGTACTACTGTGTCTGTGTTTATTGGAGTCCAAAGCTTGCTTTGGTCGCTATAATCACAAACGATAGAGCGGCTCCAGTTTATCATCGTCTGGAGTTGTTATCTTTTGTCTGGCCTTGTTTTCAACAAACGCCTGAAACAGCTTTTTGCCCTGCCACTGATCTGCCGTCTTGCCATACAAAACCTGATTCAAACTCAGGATTTCATCCCTTAACCTGGCATCGCTTAGCTCGGCGATAGCACCTAAACTTGCGGCACTAAATCTTTGCCGCCCCCAGGCCAGCAAGGCATCTTTCGCAGCTGGCGCATTATTGTCTGCGCAGGCTTTTTTTAAGTCTTTTACGCAATCTTCCAAACGGATGTCCGGCTCGCTTTTTTTCATAAGCGGTTTTTTAGCCGGGCGTTTAATCAGGAAATAGGCCAATGTCGCCAACCAGCCTGAGGCCAAGCATACCGCTACCCATAGCCAGGTATTATGTTGCTGCGGCCGTATAGTCGGCGTTGTGGCAATTTTTTTTGCTTGTAACGCGACCGGCGCCGCCGGGACAGATTGAGTTCCCGACGCCTCCAGCGCTATGAGGGTGGTTTCCGGGATTTTAGCGACTTCCATGGTTTGGCTTAGGGTGTTAAACCAGGGAATTTCTATCGCCGACAGTTTATAACGGCCCGCTTTTGACGGAATGACGGCTATTTTTTCTTCCCTGAAGGCGATCAGGCCTTCCGATTTTTTTTGTTCCTGCAAAACCGGCTGATCGGGATAAGTTTTCAACTGCTCATCGGCTTCACTCAGAGGAGGCTCTTTGCTTGCGTTCAGGGCAGGCCCTTCGGCGGTGCGCAGGACTGGTTTTGCGGCGTTTAACTCGGGCAACTGGCCGACTGTCGCGCCTTTTGCCAACAGCGTCAACGTCCGGGTCAAAGGTTCGCCGACTTTCATGTGCTGATTATCCCCCGACCATTCTTCCTTTAAAACCAGTTGTTCCGCTGACAGCCAATGCTGCCCGGTAAAACTTGCCGGAGCAGGCTTCACCTCCAGGGTCACCGATTTGGAGCTAATCTTTTTGGCCCGGGTCGCTTGGGAATTAAAAAAACCGTTGAAATTCGGGCTGTTATTCGCCACGACCTCTGCGGTTAAGACCAGGGGCTTGATGGTCGCAGACCCGCTTTTTTGCGGGAAAATCGCATACTTACGCTCAGTCACCAAGTAATTCACGCCGTTAATCTGGGTATTGTAATTACTGTCATCGCCCAGTTTTTCGATCACTGCGTCCTCCAATTCCGGTTCATTCAATCCGGCCTGAGTAATTTCTACTCTTCTATAAAGGCGCGCGGTATAAAGAACCTGGGATTGCACATAAGGATTTTGCGGGCTCGCCTCGACCTCCAGAAACAATTCGCCCTCGGTATCGACGGCTTTATTGGCCGCGCCTTGGGTAACCAGAATATTTTCCGGCTGGCTGACATCAGTGCCAAACTTCACCTCGGGAACGACCAGGCTGCCGGGATGTTTGGCCATGACATTCAGCGTCCACTGTACGGTCTTGCTGGACTGTCCGTTAATCCATGAGGTATTGCTGCTCTGGCTTTGACCGAGTATCTCGAAATCCTGCTCCAACGGGGTGAAATCCGGGTCATTTTCAGGTGTGTCATCGGCGGTAAAAATAATCTGGAAAGACTCATCCAAGCCGACCGGATTGCGGTCAAACGATACCCTGATTTGAGCAGCCAATACATCGCCGGGAGCAAAGTTTAGCAGCAACAAAAGAAAAACTAATTTTTTGATAGCATTCATATTCATCATTTTAATTAAACCGCAGTTTGTCCACGAAAAACACGAAAAAAATCAACAGGCTGTGTTACACAGCGAGTCACCCTTTTGGGCTGGTTCCCAAGCTCACAACTTGGCAACTCTTTAAATATTTTCGTGCTTTTCGTGCTTTTCGTGGACGAGTTTATTTTTTCTAGCACCAAGACCCCAGGCATCTATAAAGGGTCGATAAAAACTCAACTCCTGAATCGTGGCGCCTCTTATGTTAACTAAAGCCGACGCGAACGACTGTGCTCGCTCCATAGCCAACTGCAAGGGCCAAGCCTCTTCTATGCCCAGTACTAACACCGCCGCAAAGGCATCACCTGCGCCCACCGTATCGATTATCGCTATATCTGCCGTCGGCGCAACTCCAAAAAATTCCCCGGAGCGATTAACCGCCAACGCGCCCCGACTGCCGCAGGTCACCACCAGAACCTCCAGCTCGTGTTGCACCTGAAACAAACGCATCGCCTCTTCCAAGGTGTTTTGTCGCGGCATCAAATGCCATAACTCGTCCAGATTAAGCTTGACCCAATCTGCCCTGCTGACCCAGTGAAGCACCGATTCTTTGCGCCACCAAGGCGCCCTTAAATTGACATCGATAAAAACCTTGCCCTGATGACTCCGGGTTAAATCCTCCAAGGTCTGTTTTGAAACAGGGTTACGCAAGGCCAATGTCCCGTGATAAATAACGCTATAACTCCGATCGGTATCCGGCGGCTGCGCGGCAATAAAATCATAAGCCTGATCGTCTAAAATCTCATAGTGGGGTTCGTCATTGTTAATGGTCACCTGCACCGTTCCGGTAGGATAATAGCGATCGCGTTGCAAATTTTCAACAGTCATGCCCCAAACTTGCATGGCCCGATAGATGTTATCCCCGTTTGCATCCAGGCCTAGCCGACTGATAAAACACGGACGCTGACCGAAAGCCTGTAGGTGCCAAGCTACGTTAAAAGGCGCGCCGCCCAATACCTGCTGGCCGTCAGGAAACCGGTCGAACAGGGCTTCTCCGAAAACCGCAATTTGAGTATTAATCATGTTGTTTATCTTGTGACATGTTTATTGTTTCCACGCTACTGCTTTATATCATGTAATGCGCTGGAGTCCAGAGCTTGCTCTGGCTACGTTTAAAGGTTCAAAGCGAGCTTTGAACTCCGGCGATTCAAGTGGCGGAGCCTACCAAGCACCGGCATCCCCATTTGTTTGTCGGCCGCGCTGCCCGTATTGATATTTGAATTTACGTTTTAACAAACCGGCCGGATCGTCGGGGATTCTTTTGAGCCATTGTTCGTTGGCTTGCTGTTGTTCGTCCGTCGGTTGAGGGCTAGCAGGCGTTTGTTCTTTAGCTTGTTTTTTATCTTTACCCTGCTCGGCCGTTTCGGCTTCCGGTTTTTGTTGCTCGGCTTTAGGTTCTTGTTCCTGCTTATCTTCCGACTGTTGTTGGTCTGATGATTTTTGCTCTGGCTTTTGTTCGGGCTTTGCTTCGGTTTTATCTTGCTCCGATTTTTGTTCGTCGGAAGGTTCGCCGTCCTTGTTTTGCTGGGAATCGTCTTTGGCGGACTGTTTATCGTCTTTTTTCTGATCTTGCTGTTTTTTCTCTTGTTTTTGTTTTTCCAGTGCCTTTTCTACGACCTCCTTGTTGTATTTGGCATCGCTATCGTCAGGATTAATGGCCAAAGCTTTTTCGTAGGCTTTAATGGCTTCTTCAAACTGACCTGCTTTGGCCAACACGTTGCCTTGATTGTATGCGCTGTTTTCGGACTTGCTGCTTTTCAGGTTTTCCAGCGCTTGATCGTATTTACCCGCTTTATAGTACGCCGCCGCCTTCCAATCCGGATTTTCAAATTGCTCGGCCGCTTTGGCAAAATCCTGTTTTTTATAAGCCTGTTGCGCCTGCTGGTCTTTGGTCTGCCATAAATCCTGCCAACCCAAGGCATAACTGGTTTTAGGAATGGGCAAGATCAGCACTAAAGCCAAACACAACAAGCCCTTTCTAAACATCAGCGCGGCCAGCGGCAAAACCGGCAATAATAACCAGGGGCCTTTTTCCGCCCACTGATCCAATAATAAGTTGTCGTTTTCCCCGCCCTGCTGCTGTGCCGATTTATCAGCATTTGCCAGCAAGGCTTGAATATCCTCATCATTGGCAGTTATGGTTTGATAAATACCCTTGCCCATCTGCGCCAATTGTACAAGTTCGCCGGAATTTAATTTAGGCACCACAATAGTGCCTTGCCGATCTTTAAGAAATCCGCCCTCAGGCAAGGCTATCGGTGCGCCGTCATCGGTTCCGACGCCGAGTATCGATAGTCGGTACTTACCCAGCGCTTTTACTGCGGCCCTGGTTTTACCCGGATCGACGCCATCGGTAACCAACAAGATCCGGCCTTTTTGCAGACCCGCCTGTTTGAATAAGTCCACAGCTTTTTCCAGCACCAATGCGGTATCGCTGCCCTGGCTGGGCATAATGTCGGTCGTTAATGCCGACAACTGGCTATCTATGGTTTCGTTATCATCGGTCAGCGGCGTTACCGTAAAGGCGTCGCCTGCATAAACCAGCAAGGCTGTCTGACCGTCTTTGCGCTGTTTTAGAATGTCTGCGATTTTGTAACGGGCCATGATCAAACGGCTGGGCTTAATATCGGCGGCATCCATGGAACGGGACAAATCCAGCGCAATAACCAGCGCCGAATCATTTCTAAAAACCGGCGAGGGTATCCGCTCCCAAGTTGGCCCGGCCAGCGCAATAATCACCAGCAGCGCGGCGATAGCCCCCGTGGTTAAAGGCCATCGGCTGGCGTTGACCGGCTTTTCCTGCAACAAATACGGCAATAATGCGGCGTCGCATACCGCCGACCAGTTGCCTTGAACCAGTTTATTCTTAAGCATTAAAACCAAGATCAGCAGGAAAGGTATACCTGCCAGCAACCAGTACGGCCTGATAAAATGAAATTCGGCTAGGCTCATGACCATCGTACCTTGGACAATGCAATAAATGCAGCCAGCGCCAAGGCTAGTGACAACGGCCAGTAATACAATTCGCTGCGGGGCCTGAAATATTGTTTATCTTTTTCTACCGGTTCCAGCTCATCCAGTCTCATATAGATGTTATTGAGCTCATCGGTATTTCTGGCCCGGTAATATTGCCCACCGGTGCTTTCGGCAATCTTGATCAAGGCTTTTTCATCCAGATCGGCGGAGGGATTAACCTTGCGGCTGCCGAAAAAACTGCGCACGATCATTTCATCGGCGCCTATGCCGATCGTATAAATTTTCAAATGCTGGGCTGCGGCCAATTCGGCGGCCTTTAAGGGCGAGATTTCACCGGCAGTATTGGCGCCGTCGGTCATCAACACCAAAACCCGGCTGTTGGCTTGCTCTGTTTTAAGACGTTTGACCGCCAGACCAATGGCGTCGCCTATCGCAGTATTGTCCCCGGCCAGGCCTATGACGGCCTCGTTTAACAAGGTCATCACGGTTTTTCGGTCAAAGGTTAAAGGCGTTTGCAAATAGGCCTGGGTGCCGAACAGGATCAAACCCACCCGATCTCCGGCGCGCCGGTTGATAAAATCTCCGGCCACCCCTTTAGCTGCCGTTAACCGATCCACGGCCCGCTTGTTAACCACAAAGTCCTGCTCTTCCATACTGCCGGACAAATCTACAGCCAGCATCAAATCCCGACCGCTAACCGCCTGCTCTATCGGCTCTCCCAGCCATTGCGGCCTAGTGCAGGCGATGACCAGTAACAACCAAGCCACCGTCGCCAGCAATAGCGGCCATGGCTCGGTTTTGAACTGGCCGCGGGTCTCGGCATCTAAAAAATCATCCAGAAACGGAACTTTTAATGCCGCCTGGGTCACCGGCCCCTTGCCCGGAGCCAGCCAGTAGATCAATAAAGGCAAAGGCAAGGTTGCCAACAGCCAGGGCCATTCGAAGTGCATCATGATTTTGATATGTGTTGAATGGTCGCCTGGGCTTTAAGCCAGTTTTGGCAAAGCTCGATCAATTGATAAACTTCCTGGTCGGTGGGCGACATTTTTCGGTAAGGCGCGTCGGCCAGAAGCTGGCCTATGCCCTCGCTGAACGGCATGCCTTTTACCGAACGGTCGAGAAACGCCAGCCATTGCCGCCCCGTCAAGCCAGCGGCCAGATCTCTGGGCGACACACTGATGGCGACGCGTCTGATCAACACCGAGAGCTCGCGCAAAGTCTGCAAATTATCCAGTGTTGCATCCTGTTTGATTTCGGCCAGTATTTTGTAAGCGGTTTTAATCGCGGTTCTGCGGCTTAATCTTTTATAAATCCAGATCGACAACACCATCAGCAACGGGATAACCATCGCCAGCAGCCACCAGCCGATAGCCGGAGGCCACCCGCTTATGGCTGCGGGTTCGTGTATATCTTTTAAGTCAAGAGGAATCGGATTCATTTATCTTAAACGTAATATTGGATCGTCTGTAGTGCTGCATTGCATAAACGCCAGACCCTGTTTTTTGGCTAGCTGCTCCAGACGCTCCAGCCGTTCGGTAAAATGTTGTTGATATTTTACTAGCCGCTGATGGTCTCCGGTATCGATAAACACGTCCCGTTTATCGTCGGTCGCCGCGCCTGTTCCCGACAGGCTTGCGGCATACACACCATCCCTGGCGATAAAACGATAGCGGCCTTTTTCCGGCAGTCGGCTTTCCAGCGAGTCAAAGACAAACATCAATACCACCTCGCAATGCCGCGACAGCTTTGCCAGAGTCGCTTCGACCTGATCATTGATACCCCGAAAATCGCTGATGATATAAACCAGACAGCCGGGGCGAGCGTGCTGCATAAGCCTGGCCAAAACCTGTTCCAGGGTAATTACCGGCGCAGTAGGGTGGGCAGCGCTGTTTTGCCCAGCTATTAAATCAGTTGCCAACTCTCCTCCAGATACCACTGCATTCAAAAACCGCAGCACCGCATGTTTACCGTTTTTCGGCTTTAACTCACGGCACAACTGCTCGGTAAATATCTGCCCACCGATTCTGTCACCATGATGCTGCGCGATCCAGGCCAGCAAACCGGCAAGTTTGGCGGCCAATACCGATTTAAAAACACCGCGTGTCGCAAAGTGCATCGCGGCGCGATTATCCACGGAAATAAATACCGGCCGTTCACGTTCCTCCCGAAACACCTTGGTATGGGTTTTGCCGGTGCGCGCCGTAACCCGCCAATCGATGCTGCGGATGTCATCGCCCGGCTGATAAACCCTGGCTTCTTCAAACTCCATGCCGCGTCCCTTAAACCGGGACACATAACCGCCGCTTTGCCCGGCCCGTACGGCGGAATGTTTCAGGTTTAATCCGCCGGCAGGTCTTGCCAAATCGATCAGCGTCTTTAACGACACTGCGATCAATTCACTGGCTGGAACCTTGACCGGGTCGGCTTGTTTTGCAAATAACATCAAGGTACGGCGACTCGGGCGATAAGTTCTTTAATAAAATGATCGGTCGTGATGCCTTCCGCCTCGGCTTCATAAGACAAGATCAGGCGATGTCGCAACACGTCGAAAGCCATGTCTTGAATATCTTCCGGGCTGACAAAATCGCGTTGCGCCAACCAGGCTTTGGCTCTGGCGCAGCGATCCAGCGCTATGCTGGCCCTAGGACTTGCGCCGTATTGCAACCAGGCTGCCAGATCCTGACCGTAGGCCGCAGGATTGCGCGTCGCCAGAATAATTTGCAGCAAATAGTTTTCAAGACTTTCCGCCATGTGCAAATCCAATACTTCATTACGCGCGGCAAACAAGGTCTTTTGCTCTATCGGCTGGTACTTCTCGGTATTTTTTACCGAGCCGGAACGCGCTTCCGCTCTGGCCAAATGCAAAATGCTTTTTTCATGTTCCGCCTTCGGATAATCGATTTTTACGTGCAATAAAAAACGATCCAGCTGCGCTTCCGGCAAAGGATAAGTACCTTCCTGCTCGATAGGGTTTTGCGTAGCCATCACCATAAACAATTTCGGCAACGGATAAGTCGCCTGACCTACGGTTATTTGCCGCTCGGCCATGGCTTCCAGCAAAGCCGCCTGCACTTTTGCCGGTGACCGGTTGATTTCATCTGCCAGGATCAAATTATGAAACAACGGGCCTTTTTGAAATTCAAACGTGCCTTGCTGGGGACGGTAAATCTCAGTACCGGTTAAATCGGCGGGCAATAAATCGGGGGTAAACTGCACCCGATGAAAATCGCCTTGTATGCCTTTGCTTAATACGTTGATCGCTCGGGTCTTGGCCAGGCCCGGAGCGCCTTCAACCAGAATATGACCGTCAGCCAGCAGGCCGATCAACATCCGTTCGACTAGCACATCCTGGCCGATAATCTGCTGATTGATATAGTTTTTCAACCGCATTAATGCCGGTTGAACGGTAGTGCTGTTTTTTTCTAACATGAAGTGTTCTGACATGATGTTGTTTAATCGTATAAGTAGTAAGCCGTGCATATTTTGCATCAGCCAGGTTTATCTAAACAATCTTGAGTTTGTAAATCATACACACCGAAAGCTTGTCTATTTTATACAGTTCCGGCGCTAGGCAACATAGCATAAAGTTGTTATTAAGTTGTGGGTGAAGCTGTGAATAAATTTGGGGCTTTAATTATCCACATTTTATACACAACATGCGGATATGCTTTAGCGCAGCTTACCTTATTACTCAAGTATTTGATTTTATATCATAAAAATGACTTATCAACACCATTCCCCCGCCTTAATAATAGTAATTGATTTTAAATTCATTTAATTTATTATTAATTAGCGCTTTAAATTTATTCTTAGAGCGGACGATTATAGCCGTAACAACTTTGAGTTACGCTTAAACACCTGCTTTGCAAGACACCTAAATTTTATTTTTAATGGCCTTGCCCGGAATTAATCGCCTATACTCTTTCACATTATTTTTGTTTCGAGATAACGCATGAGAATTACACTGCTTATTTTAGCTAGCCTTTTTTCTGCCTGTACGAGTGCGCAGATTTACAAATGCACAGGCATTAACGGCAAGACAGATTACCAAGCTAAGCCTTGCGACTCGGAACACAAGACTGCACAAATTAATGTTAAAACGGGCGACTCTACCGAAGAACCGGATCAACAAAATCAAAGCCAGCTTTTAGCTCAACAGGAACAACAAAAAATACTTGAGCAAGAGCAGTTACAAAAAAAACAAAACCAGCTAAAACAAGAGGCGCTGAGCGAAAGCGCAAAAAACCAGTTTCTTATTAAAAATAATCCCGATAAATTTTCCGCATTTTCTATTCCGCCTTATGTACCCGATCAGTTGCCGAACTTAGTCAAAAATTATCAGCACAAACTCCCCGAAATTGAACGCTTAAGAAGATTCGCCGCAGAAAAAGCATTGGCTACAGGGCAATGTACGCGTGTTGAAGCATCGGAATTACACAGTAAAAGCAGCAAGCAAGCTTTGGTCTTTTTAGTTAATTGCGGTAGCGGAAAAAGTTTTTATTTTACCGAGCAGGAATTAGCCAGGTAATTGTTTAAATGACTTCATCGAAAACCGTATTAATCACCGGTTGCTCTACCGGCATTGGCTACACAACCGCACTGGCATTAAAACAACGTGGTCACCACGTTATAGCTACGGCAAGAAAAACAGACGATGTATTACGCCTGCAAGAGGAAGGCTTTACCGCAATCCAACTGGATTTGGCCGACAGCAACAGTATTCAACGCGCAGTCAGTTTAGCGGTTGAATTAACCGATGGTCATATCGACGCCCTGTTTAACAATGGCGCTTTCGGTCAACCGGGCGCTGTTGAGGACTTAACCCGCGAAGTGCTCAGGTTCCAGTTTGAAACCAATCTGTTCGGCACTCATGAACTCACCAACCTGATCATACCCTTGATGCGCAAACAGGGGCACGGCCGTATCATCTACAACAGTTCGATATTGGGGCTGGTCGCCATGACTTACCGAGGCGCTTATAATGCCAGCAAGTTTGCGCTGGAAGGTTTGGCCGATACTTTACGGCTGGAGCTTTACGGAACCCATATTCATATTTCGCTGATTGAACCCGGGCCGATCCTGAGTGACTTTAGAAAAAATGCTTATGCCTTGTACCTGAAAAATATCGATCCGGCTCACAGCTTCCATAAAGAAATCTATAAGGCCATGGAAGTGCGCTTGCAAAAACAAGGCGCAGCAGCTCCGTTTACCTTGCCAGCTCAAGCCGTTGCCGAAAAAGTTATTCATGCGCTGGAAGCTAAGCGGCCCAAAATGCGCTATTACGTGACTTTTCCGACCTATTTATTTGCCTCCCTTAAACGCATGTTGCCGATGTCCTGGCTGGATGCTTTACTCAGAATGGTGCAATAATGCCTGATCTCGATGAAATGATTATCGTCTGTCCTTATTGCGGCGAATCCCTGGATGTGTTGGTTGATACCTATTCCGGCGCGCAGCAATATTACGAAGACTGCTCGGTTTGCTGTTCACCTATTTTATTTATTTTGTCCGAAGATGAGGCAGGAGAAATGGTGCTTGACGTCAAAAGAGATGATGAATAATTGCGTACTCATTAAATTACAATTCAATTTTTTGTGCTAGAATGCCTCGCGGTCTTAAGCTATTCATGATGTTTTTAGTTGAATGCATGCTTTTTTTGCACCAACCCGCATTTTAATAGCCATACTGAACACAACAATATCAATTACATAGGTTTAATCAATGAAAGTATTTAGAAAAATCATCGTTTCTGTCGTTATGGCAATGTCTGTGGCTGCATTTTCATCGGCAACTTATGCTGAAGCTGCCGGCGAAGCGAAAGTTACAGAAGCTGGTACTAAAACAATTGCTAAAATACAAGAAGCAGTTAGCTTGGTTGAAAAAGGCGCCGACAAAGCAGAAATTATAAAAGCCATTAATGATGCTCGCCAAATACAAAAAGAGTTTCGTTATGAAATAACTGAACGTCAACGTCAAAAAGCCAATGATAAATTAAGAATTGCTCGTGATACCTTTGAGAGTGGTGAGTTTCAACCGGCGGAAGCAAAGTTAAGAGAAGCTTTGGCTGGATATGAAGAAATGAAGGCTATTTACGACGCAAACCATAAGTAACAGCTTGGTAAGTTAGATTCAATTGTTTTTTTATGATTGAATCTGATTTTAGTCAAATAAACCCCGCAAAAAATCACTCTTTTCACACCCCCACAACTGGTTGAAAAGTTTTAAAATGTGTTAAAATTATCTCCGGTATATGGCTATTATCATAAATAGTACACAGCCAATCTTATTAAAATAATAATGACTTGAGGTCGAGAGCAATATGAATATCTTAAAAAAAATCTTATTATCCTTATTAATTGCAGCGGCTATGGGTGCTGTTTCATCTTCAGCATGGGCTGAAACTGATAAAGATAGAATCACCTATACTCCTGCTGACGCCATTGATATGACATCCGGTAAAATCAAATTAGCCCTGGAAGCTGTAACAAGCGGTTCCGAAGGCGAAAAAGTCGCTGGTCTTATCAAAGATGCTTTGGATGCAAGCAAAGAAATAAATGCTAATGATAAAGTCGATATGGCGCGTTCGAAAGCTAATAACAAGTTGAAAGCAGCCAAAACGCATGCTAAAGAAGAAGCTTTGCAAGAAGCCGAACAAGAATTAAGAGATGCAATGAAAATGTTTGAAGCTTTAAAAAGTTTAATCTAATTCCGACTCGACTCTATCAGGATACCGTCCTTCCCTGATAGAGTTTCAAGCCTTTTTTCCACTATTTCACCGCTAACAAACCCTGAACTACCAGTACCTGATCGATTTTATTCCGGGTATTGATAAAGATATTTCTGAAAACCGGCAAACACCTTCCCGATTTCCTCCGGCCTGCCCAAATCAGCCACCGCATCAGCTATCGCACCGTGATACTTAATGCGCAGCAGCGGCGTCAGCTTTTCCCTGTCCAACTCCTCGACGCCGACCTTAACGTAATGCGCCAGCACAAAATCGAGAAAGGCCTGCTGCTTGCTGTTGAAATGGGCATGGATTTTTACCTTCGCCCTGGTCGCCCTTTGTTCGCGGCTCAATGGCGGCAAGGCATAAGCCACATGCGCCAGCACATCGAACAGATCGCTGTTTTCGGCATCGATGATCTTTTGCATTTCCAGTAATTGCTCTTTGCCGAAACCTTGTTCTGCCAATCCGAACAACAGCTTGGCCCGCGTATCAGGTAAACTCCACAAATCGCGTAGTTCGGCTTCGTTGCTGAAAAACTCCGGCAAGCTGCCGAATAATAATTCCATAAATTGTTGCGCCGACATCGGTGTGCCGTCAGGGTGCCAGAAGCTGGTTACCGTCATGTACTGAATGATTCTTTCCTTACCATCGGCAAGTGTTACCTTCGCCTTCTTCTTGCATCCGCACGGCTGCTGGCCGCATTTTGAACAAGGCTCTTGCTCGCATGCGCAAGGCCGCAGACCGCAGACCGCAGACCGGGCAAGGTTGAGGCAGCTGCTTTTCGCATTCGCAGGGGTAGCCGCCGCATTTTGGGCAGGTTTCCGGCTCAACCGGTTCGCCGTCCCACTCCGGGTCGCAAAAGTGATGGTGCGCCTTCACGAAATCGTAGATCGTGAAATAGTCCTTGCCGTCGTAGAGCCGCGTACCGCGCCCGATGATCTGCTTGAATTCGATCATGTTGGTCACAGGCCGCATCAATACGATGTTTCGGACATTTCTGGCATCCACGCCGGTCGAGAGCTTCTTCGAGGTGGTCAGGATGGTCGGAATGGTTTTCTCGTTGTCCTGAAAATCGCGTAGATACTGCTCGCCCAGTGCGCCATCGTTGGCCGTCACCCGCTGGCAATAGTTCGGGTCGCTGCTTGTTGTCATCTGGTTGATCAGGTCGCGCATCGCCAGCGCGTGATCCTGAGTGGCGCAGAACACCAGCGTCTTCTGGCGCTGGTCAATTTGAGACATGAAAATTTCGACTCGTTTCTTCTCCCGCTCCTTGATCTCGATAATCTTGTTGAAATCCGCTTCCTTATAAAGCTTGCCGTATTCAACTTCCCCTTCCATTACGCAGTCGTCAGCGGTGTAGACGTATTCGTCCAGCGTGGTGGAAATCTGTCTCACCCGAAACGGCGTTAAAAAACCGTCGTTGATGCCGTCTTTTAACGAGTAAATGAACACCGGCTCGCCGAAGTAGGCGTAGGTGTCCACGTTGTCCTTGCGCTTGGGCGTGGCGGTCAGGCCAAGCTGCACGGCGGGGGCAAAATAGTCGAGGATGCCGTGCCAGTTGCCTTCGTCGTTCGCGCCGCCACGGTGGCACTCGTCAATAATGATGAAATCGAAGAAATCAGGCGGATATTCACCAAAGTAGGGCGTTGACTCCCCTCGCCCTGAGGGAGAGGGGCTAGGGGTGAGGGGAGGCCCGCTCATAAAAGTCTGGAAAATAGTGAAAAACAGGCTGCCGTTCTTCGGCACCTTGCCTTTCTTGCGGATGTCCGCAGGCTCAATGCGCACTTGCGCATCTTCCGGAAAGGCCGAAAAGGCGTTGAACGCCTGGTTGGCCAGAATATTGCGGTCGGCCAGAAACAGAATGCGCGGTCGCCGGGTTGGCTCACCGATCACCCTGAGCCTGTCGAAGGGCCAGTCGTTCAGGTTCCAGCGACTGTGGAACAGTTTCCATGCCAGCTGGAAAGCGATGAATGTCTTGCCGGTGCCGGTGGCAAGCGTCAGCAAAATGCGCTGCTTCCGGTTGGCGATAGCTTCCAGCACCCGCTCGATAGCGATGTCCTGGTAATAACGGCCCTGGAAATAGCCGCCCCGATCCTCGAACGGCACGGCGGCAAAGCGGTCGCGCCACGCGTTTTGTACGGCAAAGGTGCGGCTCCAAAGTTCGTCAGGCGTCGGATATTGCGCCAGTTCGCTCTCGACGCCGGTATCCATGTCGATGCCGTAGATGCTTTGGCCGTTGCTGGCATAAGTGAAACGAATCGCCAGCTTGCCTGCGTAATCCTTGGCCTGACCCACGCCCTCGGTCAGCGGCTTGTCCCAGGCCTTGGCCTCGACCACGGCCAGCTTGGTGTTGCGGTACTCCAGCACATAATCGGCGGTCAGCGCCTTGCCGCGCTTGCCGTGGCCCTCAATGCGGCCTAGCGTGATCGAATACTCGCGGCGGATGCGGCTGCCTTCGATTACACCCCAACCCGAAGCTTTCAGCGCGGGGTCGATATGTTCGGCGCGGTTTTCGGCTTCATTCATCGGCAGAAATCGTCCATTTGCAAAGCCTCCGCGGGGGCAATAATACGCACATCCAACTCGGCGCGGATAACCAGTAAATCTTGATCCCCGGTGACTAACCAGGAAGCGGCTGCGGCCAAAGCGATATGGATAAATTTATCGTCGTCAGCATCCCTGCAATAGCGCTGCAACGCAATGGGCTCCGGGATATTTACCCAATGCGCGGCAGCATTCGCATCGTGCAAAATCCGACGCCTTAAATCCATGCTGAGATAACGGTCAAACTTTGGCTTCCACAGACGCGCTTCAAGTTCCGCAAAGGTCGCCGCTGAAAACACCGGCACACCAAACTCCAGCACACGGGATACTACCAACGCAGGTGCGCCCGCTTTTGACAGAACCGCGCTAATCCAGACATTGGTGTCAATCACCACTCGGTTTGTCACGGCGCGAACCGGTTCAGCTTTCATCGGACAGCAAGGCATCCAAAGCCTCAGGCGTAAGCCCGGCACGTGCTGCCGCATCCGCGGCTTCATTCAAAGAGTGTTGCAGGCGATTGGCATAAAAAGCGCGCATCGCCTCAAAATCCTGCGCGCTGACCATAACACCCACTATACGGTCATGTCGCATCACCCCTACCGGCTCCCGCTGCACCCTGTCGAGGAATTCCCCGAAACGGGTCTTGGCTTCATTGGCAGTCATAGTTTGCATAATTTTGACCCTCTGTTAGATAGGCTAAGCGTTGTACATCTTAATCAATTCGTTCGATTTGGTCAAAATGAACGAATTGTGACGTATCTTCTGCTCAGAAGATACGTTCGGCTTTATTCATCGGTTTCTTCGCCCGTAATAACTTTGTTGCTGGAAGAGCGCAAATAATTATCCCCAGAAAGCACCGACTTGCCGGTTTTGTCTTCAAGTTCCAAGCGAGCCTGCTTGGCGATGCGACCACCGGAACGGGCCGCCGTTTTGTTTTCCTGTATTCCGGTAGCATCCACACTTTCGGCAATTTGCCGTGTGGACAACTCGGCCAGCGCGGTAAAAATCAACTCGGCTTCGCTCATGTGATCGCGCAAATTTTGGCTTTTCAAGTCTTTTATCGCCTTGTGATCTTTTACGCTCACCCCCGACCATTCCTGATGAATAATGTTGGTGAGGATGGCGAATTCCGCACCTTTTTTGATGTCGTGATCCGCCCAGTAATCGGTCAGCTTGTTACGGGTTTCCTGCCCCATCATGCGTTGCTGAATCCATTTTTCACTACGACCATGCTTTTGCCAGGTTTCCCGCGCACGATTTAACGAACGTTCCGGATCGGCCAGTTCCTGCATCCGCTCATAGCCAACTTTGGCCAGCCACATTTTAATCGGCTCGGCCTTGGGGCTGGGCACGGACTGGATCAGCCGCAACAGGGTTTCGGCGGTAGCGACATCGGTGAGACGCTGTTTGCCGTCTTCAGCGGTCATTTTCAACTGGTGACAATTTGTCACCAGTTGACTGCCTTCCTTACTCAATCGTTCTTTCAGCTTGTTCCAATATTTGCGCGCCGTTTGGTAATCCGGCTGCTGGGTCAACACCTGAATAATGTCGATCACTGAAAACCACCAGATTTCGTCGGCTTCATCGTAAATCCGGCGTATGGCATGTTCTTCAAATAAAGCGGGATTGGATTCCATGATTTTTCCTCAGAGTTGGCCGCTGAAGGCTTGGTTTGCGTTAAAGTTTTCGGCGTACAAAACAAGGCTTGCACTCCAATGAGTCAAAATGAACGGATTGCTATAGTGTAATCTGCGTTAAAAGGTTAAACAGCGGGCCGTTAATATAAAAATTTGTCCGGCCGATTTTTTTCTTTTGCACGAAGCCATTGGCATCAAGCGCGTCTAAATACTTTGCCGCAGTGATGCGCGAAATCCCTAAATCGTTTTCTACAAACTCAATCTTGGTATAAGGATAGCGGAATAAATTATTCAGCAACTCCTGGCTGTAAAGTTTCGGCAGCTCGTTGCGCAAGCGTTGTTTTGTCGATTGCATCAACTCGCGTAAATTTTTGACTAACTTGATTTCGCTTTTAGCGGTAACTGCCACACCTTTAACAATATAGACGCACCACTCGACCCAATCATGGGTTTCCCGAGTTGATTGCAGCAACCGATAATATTGGTTTTTGGTCGATGTGATGTAACGGCTTAAATACAGCGCCGGCAAATCGAGTAAACCTTCACGTTGAAGGATTAACAGATTCAATATCCGCCCGGTACGGCCATTGCCATCATAAAACGGATGAATGCTTTCAAACTGGTGATGCGCGATTGCCATACGCAATAAAGGGTCCAGTCCGTCATCGGCATGAATAAATTTCACCAACTCCGTCATCAGCTTTTCTATCACCCGCGCATCTTGCGGCGGCTCATACACCGTTGCGCCGGTATGCTGATTTTTAAGCAGTGTCCCCGGCAATTTTCTTAAACCGGCATTGTTTTGCTCGACGGCTTCCTGCACCCGCAAAATCGTATTCAAGCGGATTAAGCCGGATTCCTGCACGTCGGAAAATCCCGCCCTTAGCCCGGCAATATAGTTTTGCACTTCTTTAGCGGCGGGCGACGCCGCGCTACTGGGCTCATAAGCGTAAAGCTCATCATGCGTGGTGATAATATTTTCAATTTCCGAACTGTCTTTCGCCTCCTGAATAGCAAGCGTATCCAGAAGAATGGTACGGTTAGGTAAAGCCTCGCACAAGCCTTTCAGTTCAGCTAAATAGCGATGCGCTTCCGTCAGGCTTTGCCAAACGGCTTTAACTTCCAGGCTATCATTGCTTGGAATCTCTAATTCAACCACTTTCTTCACCCGCAACTCATGATAAGAAATTTAAATTATCTTATCATGTTAAGGATAACGTGTATAAAAAATAGCATTTTGTTATCACGTTATGGCGAATAGGTTTAAAAAAACGATTTTTTTATACAGGTCATAGTTCCCCGCTGAAGGCTTGGTGGAGCAGGGCTTTTTTCAGCTCGTCGAGTGCGGTGAGTTTGCGTTGATATGTGGATTCGAGGCGTTGGGTTTCGGCTTCATTCATAGGTTTTCAGATTTGCTATAAAGCACTTATACTTATGATTTTCATATTGTTTTTATTAAAAACAGGCCATTTTCAGATTTGCTCTAAAGCACTCCTAACTCGATTTCGATCACCTGCAATCTTTTCTGAATAGCCTAGACATCAGACCTAACGAAAAATCACATCAGAACGTTTGTAGTTGACGCAATGAACTGAAACTTCCTTCAAGTCGCACACTGCCGGGATTTTTCTTTTGGAGATTTCTTTAGGTGGCGTAAGTTGCCGCTGTTCATCCGAAACCAATTCAGCACTATAAGCCTTTGCTGTAGCGATAATCAGCAGATCATTTTCTCCAACACCTTTGGAATGATAGTTATCGCCGACAATACCAAGAAGCCCTTTAATGCGCATAGCATCTTGTAGAATCGCGTTACTAATTTGAAGTTGCTCCAAATCCTTATCTTTGAGCCATACACCGCAATCCGGCGTTTTGTTTGCCACTTCCTCAAACGCCACGCTCGGCATCACCAGTGTTTTTCCCTCAATCTGTACCGCCATCCACTCCCACAAGCCAGGAAACTGACGCTCCGGGTAGTTATCCCAAGCATAGATCATTGATGAAGCATCAAAGACCTGCAAAATGACGCTCCAACTGATGCAAGTCTTTAATTTTCAAGTTATCCAGATAGCTGCTCGCCTTAGCAAGGGTAATGTGGCGAGCACTAAGCGCATCCAAGACCGTTTCCACAAACGGGTCACCGAAAACATGCTTAGGTTCCCGATGACGATACATCCGGTTTCCACCCTCTTTTGATGTGACTGCCAATTGCGCTCGCCATTGTCGGTAGGCTGTATATTCGCTTTGCGGCAGACGGCCAGCATCCCGAAGCCTGCGTAAAATCACTTCGCCACTTACACCCCATGCCTTACGTGGTCTCTCAAGCCATTCATCGTATAGAGATACGTCATCGGGCCGCCCTGCATCGAGAATGCTCGCAAGAAAAGCATCCGGTACCAGTAAATGACCTGCAAAAGCATTGGCATCTCGCTCCCTGCCTTCATGGGATTGCAAGTCTTGTTCGTCGTCAATCGAGCTGGCCTTGTGCAACAGCAGATGGCCCAATTCATGGGCGAGAGTGAACGTCTGTTGGGTTTCCCAAGGTTGCTTTTTGATGACAATCACTGGGCAGTTCGGATCGTAAAGGGTGAAACCGATAATCGGGTTCTCCTTGGCAATCTGCCACTTCCCGTTGTAGCCGTTGCTGCGGAACACCAGTACACCCTGGGTTTCTATCGCAGTGCGGTAGGTGTCAAAGCTGTTTTCTTCAG
>JAYTLW010000033.1:0-6039 GCA_043729025.1 Methylobacter sp. | reverse complement strand
GAGGCGCTGTCGATGGCTATCAGCGACCGGCTCATAGAGCGCTGGAAAAAAACTTACAATGCTTACAAAGAGACCGATTGCAAGCGAGCCTATTACCTGTCGATGGAATTTTTAATGGGCCGCACCTTAAGTAATGCGATGCTGAATCTGGGCATTACCGAGGCGGTTGAGCAGGCTATGTATCAGCTGGGTCTTGAGCTTGAAGAGCTGGTTGAAAGCGAGCCGGACGCCGGTTTGGGCAACGGCGGCCTGGGTCGATTGGCGGCCTGTTTTATCGATAGTTGCGCAACCTTGCAATTGCCGGTGACCGGCTACGGCTTGCGTTATGAATACGGGATGTTTTCGCAGGATATTATTAACGGCGAGCAGGTGGAAAAGCCGGATCATTGGCTGCGTAACGGCAATGTGTGGGAAATTGAACGCCCCGAATACACGGTTAGGATTAAATTCGGCGGACATACCGAGACCCATATTGACGAGCGGGGCCATAAAAGGACTTGCTGGGTCGATACCCAGGATATTCTCGCCGTTCCTTACGATACTCCGATTCCGGGCTACCAAAACGGTACCGTAAACACCTTGCGTTTATGGAAAGCCACGGCGACTGAAGAGTTTAACCTCCAGGAGTTTAATGCCGGCGATTATGCGGAATCGGTGGCGGCAAAAAATACCGCCGAGAATATCACCATGGTGCTGTATCCGAATGACGCCAATGAAAACGGCAAGGCATTGCGTCTGCGCCAGCAATACCTGCTGGCTTCAGCCAGTTTGCAGGATGTGATTGCCACCTGGGTCGGCCGCCACGGCACTGATTTTTCAGAGTTTGCGGCGAAGAATACCTTTCAATTAAATGACACCCATCCGAGCATAGCGGTTGCGGAATTAATGCGCTTGCTGATGGATGTTCACGGTGCAACTTGGGATGAAGCGTGGGCTATTACCCGTAAAACCATGGCCTACACCAACCATACCTTGTTGCCGGAAGCGCTGGAGCGTTGGTCGGTTAATCTGTTCAAGCAGATGTTGCCAAGGCTGATGGAAATCATTTTCGATATTAACGCCCATTTTATGGCCGAAGTATCCGCGCATTGGCCGGGCGACACAGGTCGGTTAAGCCGCATGTCGATTATTGAAGAAGGCGGCGATCAACACGTAAGGATGGCTTATCTGGCTATCGTCGGCAGCTATTCGGTTAACGGCGTTGCCGCGTTGCATTCGAAACTATTGCAGCAAGGTTTGTTCCGGGATTTTTATGAGTTCTGGCCGGGCAAGTTCAATAACAAAACCAACGGCGTTACCCCGCGCCGCTGGCTGGCGGCGTGTAACCCGGAACTGGCCGAACTGATCACTACGACCATAGGCGATGGCTGGTTGACCGACTTGTCGTTGTTAAAGGGGCTGGAACCCTATGCCGAAGACAAGGCATTCCGTAAGTGCTGGCGTGAAATCAAGCAAACTGCAAAGCAAAAATTGATTGATTTCAAGAGACTTGAACATGATGTCGATTTTAATGTCGATGCCATTTTTGATGTACAGGTCAAGCGCGTTCATGAATATAAACGGCAACTGTTGAATGTGTTGCATGTGATTCATCTGTACGACCGCATCAAGCGCGGCGATACCGCGAACTGGACGGATCGTTGCGTGCTGATCGGCGGGAAAGCGGCGCCGGGTTATTACATGGCGAAAAAAATCATCAAGCTGGTCAATAATGTCTCCGGCGTCATCAATGCCGATCCTGACGTGGGTAGCAAACTAAAACTGGTTTTTTTGCCTAATTATCGGGTTTCGGCGATGGAAAAAATCTGTCCGGGCGCCGATCTTTCCGAGCAGATTTCTACCGCCGGTAAAGAGGCCTCGGGAACCGGCAATATGAAGTTTATGATGAACGGGGCCTTGACTATCGGTACCCTGGATGGCGCCAATATTGAAATTCGCGAAGAAGTCGGGGACGAGAATTTTTTCCTGTTCGGCTTGACCGAAGATCAGGTTGAAGAAATGGCCCGCCATTATGATCCGGTAGCAATCATCGAACAGGACGAAGACTTATCTAGGGTCATCAAGCTGCTGGAATGCGGGCATTTTAACCAATTCGAACCGGGACTGTTCGACGATATTATGGCGTCGATAAAAAGCCCACACGATCCTTGGATGACGGCGGCCGATTTTCGCAGCTTCATCAACGCGCAAAAACGAGTGGAAAGCGCTTATAAGGATCAGGAACACTGGACCAAAATGAGCATTTTGAACTGCGCCGGCAGCGGCAAGTTTTCTACCGACAGAACTATCACCGATTACAACGACGAGATCTGGAAACTGACCCCGGTCAATGTTGATAAGCCGCGCTGAGCGGCTTTCATAACATTTCTTTAATCAGGTTTTGGTTTCAAAGCTTCCTTGTGCGCGGGCGGCGGATGATTTTTCTCAGTTCCAGGACAAAAAGCGGTATGCAGCCAAAGCCGATCCAGGCCGCGCACTGATTTAGAGACACCGGCTCGATTTGGAACAGCGTTTGTAGCAATGGCACATAGTGCATCGCCAACTGCAAGGCGAAGCTCACCGCCACAATCAGAAATAAGGGCATGTTGGAGAACAAGCCTATCTGCCAGAGGGTGCGCTGCTCGCTCCGTGCGCCGAATGCGCGCAGCAGCTCGGCGGTCACCAGGGCGGTAAAGGCGGCATCGCGGGCTTGCTCAAGGCTGTTGTTGATGTAGAATTCATAGGCAAACATGCCGAGAGCGACGCTGGCGGTCAGCAAGCCGGTGAACAGGGTTAGTTTGAGGAAATCCCGGTTGAATAGCGCCTCTTGGGAACGTCGTGGCGGGCGATTCAATACCCCGGGGTCAATCGGATCAATCGCCAGAGCGAGCGCCGGCAAGCCGTCTGTCACCAGGTTGATCCACAGCAGATGCAGCGGCAGCAGTGGCAGTGGCCAGCCCAGAAGAACCGCGCTCAGCATCACGATCAATTCGCCGGTATTGCCGCCCAGCAGATAGGCCAAAGTTTTGACGATATTGTCATAAATGCCCCGTCCTTCTTCTACGGCAGCGACAATGGAGGCAAAGTTGTTATCGATGATGATGATGTCGGCGGCCTCCTTGGTCACCTCGGTGCCGGTGATGCCCATGGCGATACCAATGGACGCCTCCTTGATCGCGGGAGCATCGTTAACCCCGTCCCCGGTCATCGCCACTACTGCGTCCCGAGCCTTCCATGCGCGGACAATGCGGAGCTTGTGCTCGGCAGTAACCCGCGCATAAACCGAAACCTGTGCTACACGCTCCTTCAGCGCTTCGTCGTCCAAGCGATCAAGATCGGCTCCTACGAGAACTTCGTCGCCCTTGCCCAGAATGCCCAATTCATGGGCTATTGCCCGTGCAGTTTCTGGATGATCGCCGGTGATCATCACGGTCTTGATGCCGGCCCGTATGCACTTGGCCACGGCCTCCCTCGCCTCGGCGCGAGGCGGGTCCTGTAAGCCTACTAGCCCCAAAAGGGTAAGCTCCTGCTCGATCCCCCTATCATTTACGACCACACCTTCTTCGAAACTGAAGTTATCCAGGGAGCGTTCAGCAACGGCAAGCACGCGCAGGGCATTGTGCGCCAGTAATGTGTTAGCATGGAGCAGCCAGATGCGGTCGCTCTCAGTCAGTTCCCTCACGCCCTGGTCGGTACGGATCAGGGTGCAACGGCTGAGAATAACTTCAGGCGCGCCTTTGACGAATGCCCAGGGCTGATTGTCCTGGCGACGGATGACGGTCATGCGTTTGCGGTCGGAATCGAAAGGCACAGCAGCTAGGCGCGGCATTTCAGCCTCGATGGCCGCACGGGTAATACCCCCTTTCGCAGCGGCCACCAGCAGCGCCCCTTCAGTAGGATCGCCCACTACTACAGGCCGGTCATCTATTAGAGTTAGTTCGGAATCGTTGCAGGCGGCCGATGCGTGCAGCAAGGCGAAAAGTCCGGGACTTTCTGACGGCAGACTTTCCACGTTGTCGACAAAGAATGCGCCTTCAGTGGCGTAACCTTCGCCGGTAACGCGATACAAGCTTTTTGAGGTAATCAACTTGCGGGCCGTCATTTCACCCATCGTCAGCGTGCCGGTTTTGTCCGTACAGATGACCTCGGCGCAGCCTAGCGTTTCGACCGAGGCCAGGCGCCGCACCAATGCATGACGCTGCATCATGCGTTGCACACCCAAAGCGAGCGCGACAGTCACCACCGCCGGCAGTCCCTCCGGAATCGCGGCTACCGCAAGACTCACCGCACTCAAGAAAAGCTCAAACGGCGCAATTCCCCGCAATAAGCCGAGACTGAAAATCAGCGCAACAATGCCGAAGCAGGCCCACAACAACAGACGCGCTACCCGGTCGAGTCGTCGTTGTAGCGGGGTTGCTCCGCTTTCGGCGGTCTCCAGAAGTTTGGCGATGTGGCCGAGTTCCGTCTCCATGCCGGTATTAACCACCAAAGCGCGGCCGGAACCTCCTGTCACACTGGTGCCGAGGAAGACCATATTTTTCCGCTCCGCCAGAGGGGTTTCCGTAGGCAAGCTGTTAGTAAACTTGCCTACGGTTTGCGATTCACCGGTGAGCGGTGCTTCGTTGATACGAAGAACTGATGCCTGGATCAGGCGAGCGTCCGCAGCGACCAGATCCCCACCTTCCAACAGCAGGATATCGCCCGGAATAATTTCAGTCGCGGCGACCACCGCGCTATGGCCGCCGCGCACCACGCGGCAATGGGGCGCTGCCAGACGAGCCAATGCTGCCGCCGCCTTCTCGGCACGATATTCCTGGATGAAACCGATCACCGCATTCAGGATTACGATGGCAATGATGGCGATACCGTCTACTGTTTCGCCCAGTGCGGTGGAAACAGCAGCTGCGCCAATCAGCACCCAAATAACCAGGCTTTTAAACTGGCTTATAAAAATGATCAAGGCCGAAAACCGCTTGCCCTTGCGCAGCTTGTTTGGCCCATACCTCGCTCGCCGCTGCTTTAAATCAGCGACTGAAAGCCCCTGATCCACATCGGCAGCCAACAGGCTTACAGTTTCGTTAATCGTTAGATTGTGCCAGGTATTCATAGGGTTGCTCCTCTGATTAACGTGTATCGGCAAGGGCCTTTTACACTAATTTACTGCGGTATTGTTGATTCAGAAGTTTAAATTTAGCCAAGCAGCAAAGTCCCGACGGATTTGTGATTTCACAGGCGCACTCGCCTGATTTTGTCCGTTGTATGACAAAGTCCTTGATAGCTTCCGCACGGTTGGCGCGCAGCGCATCGACATAATCGGTTGCATCAATATCAAAACAATAACAAAGCCGGTCTTGCTGAATATCGTGATGGGATTTTAAGTGCAGACTGGGAATAATGTTTCCCGCTGTCGAAAAATAGCCGATTGAACAGGTTTTGGCTGGGCAGAAAAAATAATGATCCGGAGTAACGGCCTGGTTTTCGGGAAACCTCAGCTGCAGGTAGACTGTTCGCATTTCGACGCTTCTACAGATTGCGCCGCACTGCGCGCAGGGCTGGGTGGTTATTGTTGACGGATTGGCTGAGCAGCAATTTGACATGACCTGACCTTAAACGTAATTAAAATTTTTGCCTGCGCACAGTCGCCGGATAACCGGCATGGATAGTGACATTTCCTTTAAGTTAAAGCCAACGTGCTGGGCGCGTTTGATAAAGCGAATTCTGGCGATGGCCTGTCGATAACCGCTACGAGGTTTATCCGGCTCTTTCAATAAGCCTATACGTTGATAGTAGCGGATAGTTTCGATGGTTACGGCGGCCTGTTTAGCCAGGTTGCCAATAGTGAAGCTCATTTTATAATTCCTCATTAGTCACAAGCAACAGCGTCGATTCGTGTGTACGCCATGATCATTGATCTTTCTAGTCCTGGCTTCATTCTTTCATCTTGCCTTTCGGAAGCTTGATGTCCCCGTGCCAACGCCAGATCACGTAAACAGCTGGAATAACAAACAAGGTCAGCAGCATGACTGAAAAGACACCGCCGATCTGGGGCGCGGCCAAGCG
>JAYTLW010000032.1:0-10871 GCA_043729025.1 Methylobacter sp. | reverse complement strand
CTTATACCAATCCCAATAAGTTCACATGCTATCCCTTCTCCAGCGGGAGAAGGTTAGGTTGAGGGGATTCAAACAACAACTTATTGGGATTGGTATTATTTCTCTCACATTATGCTAGAGCCAATCACCAACCCTGTCAGTCTGTTTTTAAAGACAACAAGCTGACTATCCCCGCACCCTCTCTTTCAGGATCAAGCACCGTATCCAGTATGAACACCCGCTCATTAGCTATACCGCCTTTTTTCACGACATAGTTGGCAATCGCTTGCGCCCTTTCTGTGGCCAGATCTTTTAGTCGCTGAGGTTCCGGTTTGATGATGGCCGACAGCTTCTCTTTGGCCACCGCATAAAACTTGTCTGTATCCGTATCAGCCTTTGTGCCGACCAGACGCGTCTTACCCAGCAACGATTTTTCCACCATTAACGGGAACTTTTCAATAAACAGCTGCTCCATCAAGCGCCGGTAGTCCTGGTCGGAAATCACCACATATTCTGCGCGTATTTTTCTGCCGCCCTGCTTATTAACCTCTGCAGCTTTTATTTTTTTAAGCTGATCGTATAAAGCGTCGTCGCTGACCGCCGGCCAATCGGGCTCCTGAAAAGCCGCGCCTTTAATTTCCAACTTCAATACCGGGCGCGTTTTTAAGGCCTTGGCCAAATCGTCCAGCTTGCTGATTTGCTGTTTATTTAATTCCGCTTCGCCCGCAGCGAAACTGATCGTGCTTAAATCTTGTTCGCTGCCTATCAGCGAGGCTAACGCACGAAAAGGCGAGCTGATCACTTTGCTGATCGCATTAACCAACGCATCAACAACAATATGACTGACGCTGAACTGCGGGTCTTCCAGGCTGCCGGAAATGGGCACATCGATTTTTATTTTGCCATCGGCATCCTTCATCAAAGCCACCGCCAATTCCAGCGGCAATGACACGGCATTGGGATTTTCAACTTTCTCGCCCAGTTCAAGCTGGTCTATCAATATATTATTCGAGGCGGTGAGTTTTTTGTCGGCGACCTGGTAATTAAGCCCCAGCGACATTTTGCCTTTTTCAACCTTATAACCGGCAAACTGCACCATATAGGATGAAATCAACGGCATCGGCATACCGGTAAAATGCACAGTCACATTGTAATCGCCCAGATAAGGACTGATGTTGCCTTTGATGTCGACAGGCGCCAAATCATAGGCATTCCCCTTTAAATCAACCTTGATTGTTGATTTTTGTTCCGAGGAAATACCGCTGGCGCCGCCGTCCAGACTTTTAATCTGCGCGGCGAACGGCAAAATCAGGGACAGATCGGCAAAATCGGAAGAACCGTCAATGATTTCAATCTTGCCCAGTTTAAACGTAGGTTTCGAAAATCCCCCCCTACCCCCCTTTTCCAAAGGGGGGGGATTGTTTTGGTCAAGCCCTGCCTTCTGCGATGAAAGGAGATTATTTTGCTCAAGCCCTGCCTTCTGCGATGAAAGGAGATTGTTTTGATCAAGCCCTGCCTTCTGCGATGAAAGGAGATTATTTTGCTCAAGCCCTGCCTTCTGCGATGAAAGGAGATTGTTTTGGTCAAGCCCTCCTTGCTGCGAAGGAGGGTGAGGATTTTGCTCTACCCCCCCCTTTGTAAAAGGGGGATTCGGGGGGGATTTAATCAAAATATCACTAAAATTAACGGTCTTGTCCTTGCGGATGATAACCCTGGCATAAGGTTTATTAATAATCAGTGTTTCGGCGCTGTATTGATTTGCCGGAAAATCAACATCGATGCCGCTAAGCTTTAAATTATCCCATCTTACCAAGTCCTTATTCTTCAATTGATCGCGGGTTAATAAATCGGCGATGTTAGTATTGCCGGTAAACTTAAATTGCAATTTTTCCGGCGCCGTTTTGGCGACCGAGACCTTGCCGTCAACGGCCAGCGTCCCGTCGATGACATCCAATCTGGCAAATTTATCGACATAAGCCTGAAAATTTTCCAACGCAATATCCTTGACATCAACCGCTATCTCTGCGGATAAGGGTTCAATAATCGTAGTGCCGTCAAGTTTCATCAAGCCACGTTCATTAACGACGACACTGAGTCCAAAAGGCAGACTCGCACCGGCTTTATTGCTGAAGTTGCTCAGTTTAAAATTGATCGGCTTGGCGCTTAGGGTAAGCGGTTTTTTCAGGGTTCGGTCTTCAAAGCTCAATCCAAAATTATTGACTGCGATGGTGTTAATGCTGATGTTCCAAGGTATTTGCTGGGGAGCTTGGTTTATCTCTGCGGGCGATGTTTCGCCGGGATTTGCCTGGGCGACCGGCAATAAAGCCTGGTAATTGAACACGCCATCGGCATCGAGCCAAGCCTTAACATCGGCATCGTTTGCGAGCACCGATTCGATCGCCAATTCATGCTTGCCAAGATCGAAACCGATGCCGCTTACCGCAAGCTTAAAGTTGTTAACCAAGGCTTTATCCTGCTTTGGCGCAAAAAGCTGAACATCGTGCAGTTCAAACGCACCCTGCTTAATATTTAGGTTAAATTTATTGTTATCATAATCGGCCTTATAATCGGCCTCAAACAGTTCGTAGCCCTGCAAATCAAATTGTACAAGGTCTTGCAAGGCCAGCGCCCGGATTCTTGGCAGCTGCACTTTATCCAACTTAATATGCCCGGACGAAGACACCGGATTTAGACCGATAACACCTTGCCAGTCCAGCGTTCCGCCCGAATGTAATGTCAGCGAAAGTCTCAGTCTGGATTGCTTATCCACCCGCGTCGTGACGTTGTCAACAGCAAGATTAATCGGATAAATTGTCTCCTTTTCCGGGCTTTTAAGGGAGCTATCTTCCCAGTCCAGTTTCCCATCGCTAATCGCCAAATTTGCGATGGTCAGCGGAAAAATATTGCCGCCGTCCTGTTTAGCCTCGCCTTTGTTGTTGATCAGATCGCTAAAGTTGAATGCGCCATCCTGCTGTCTGCTGATACGCACTACCGGCTTGTTCAGCATCACCTTATCGATCACCAGCGCCGCCTGAGCGATGGATTGCAGCGCATTGATGTCGATAAATAATTCATCAAAGCGGGCAAACAGCTGACCTTCCGGCTCTTGCAGTTCGAAACCCTGCACGCTTAACTGTAACGAAAAAGGATCGAACCGAACCACTGCAAGGTCGGCCTTCCTGCCAGTTTGCTGCTGGATAAATATCGGCAGTTTCGACTTGATCAATTTCGGCAAACCGTAAAAGCCCAGTGCGGTATAGATGCCCGCAACACTGATCACTATAACGGCGGCTATTTTTATAGTGGTTATTAAATGCCGAATGTTCATAAACCCCATTGATCCGATTCGCGTTAATTTACCGTTATTATAAACAGAAAAGGCGACGCTCAGGTTCCCGAGCAGCCGCCTTTTTTAGAGGAATGATTATCGGGCCCGGCTACAAATCAAGATAACCGGTCTCTTCATGCAGCACATTATCCAAGCCCTGCACTTCTTCATCCGGAGTCACCCGCAAACCTATCCATTTATCCAGCCCTTTCAAAATCAAATAACTGAACAAAGCGCTCCACGCCGCCGTCACGGCAATCGCCAAAATCTGAACGCCGACCTGATCCATGATTGAAACACCCTCGGCCAAACCCAGACCGCCTAAGCCGCTGGCTGCGAAAACGCCGGTCAATAAGGAGCCGGTCACACCGCCTACGCCATGGACGGAAAACACGTCCAGAGAATCGTCGATTTTTAAAACACGCTTTACATATTGAGTCGCGTAAAAACAGACTATACCGGCGGTAATGCCTATCACCAGCGCACCCGCCGGGCCGACAAAGCCGGAAGCGGGGGTGATGGTTCCCAAACCGGCAACCATGCCGGTCACTATGCCTAAAACGCTGGGTTTGCCAAAGCGTTTCCACTCTATAAACATCCAGGTTAAAGACCCGGAGGCTGCGCCGATATGGGTCGCCAGCATCGCCATACCGGCGCGCCCGTCTGCGGTCAAGGCGCTGCCGGCATTAAATCCGAACCAACCCACCCACAACATGCCCGCGCCGGTCACCACCATGGTCATATTATGGGGTGGCATGGCCGTGGTGGGAAAGCCTCTGCGTTTACCCAACACCAAGGCGGACACCAATGCCGCAACACCGGCATTGATATGGATGACGATGCCGCCTGCAAAATCCATAACGCCCAAATCTGCCAGCCAGCCGCCGCCCCAGACCCAGTGGCAGATCGGCAGGTAAACCACGATCAACCATAAGCCGCTAAACCATAACATCGCCGAGAATTTCATGCGCTCGGCAAATGCGCCGACGATCAGCGCCGGAGTAATAATCGCAAAAGTCATCTGAAACATGAAAAAAACACTTTCAGGAATATCGCCTTTCAAGGTGGCTACGCCTATGCCCGGCAGGAAGGCTTGAGAGGCGCCACCGATAAGCTTTTGCCACTGTCCGCCGTCAGTGAAAATAAAACTGTATACACCGGCCAGCCAAAGCATGGACACCAGGCAGGTAATCGCAAAACACTGCATCAGCACCGAGAGTACGTTTTTGGATCTGACCAATCCGGCATAAAACAGCGACAAACCCGGTATGGTCATGAACAAAACCAGCGCAGTCGAGGTTAAAACCCAGGCCGTATTGGCTTGATTTAGTTGATCCGCAACGGCAAGGCCGGGCAACAGCAGGAAGCCTAAAAACAGCCTTCTATTTATTATTTTTAACAACATCTTGCTTCCTTGTGCCTAAATGGCATCTTCTCCGGTTTCACCCGTTCTGATACGAATAACCTGCTCCAAATTGGATACAAATATTTTTCCATCGCCTATTTTTCCGGTATTGGCCGCATTAACGATGGTTTCGACGGCTTTATCCACCACATCATCTGCAACAGCAATTTCCAGTTTAACTTTAGGTAAAAAATCGACGACATACTCGGCGCCCCGGTACAACTCGGTGTGGCCTTTCTGGCGACCGAAGCCTTTTACTTCTGTTGCAGTAACGCCTGCAACGCCAATTTCGGATAATGCTTCCCTGACATCATCCAATTTGAACGGTTTAATGATTGCTGTGATTAATTTCATGTTCTTTCTCGGTTTAATAGCAAAGTGTCGGTAACAACCGCTGCAATCATAGTGAATTATCCATCAACATACAATTGAGAGCGGATAAAAACACAGACTGGCGTATGCTTTTCTATATACATTAAACGCAAAAACGGGCGCTTTGCGCGCCCGTTTTTTACGATTAAACTTAAATCTTGAATTAACTGTGATACGCCGTTTCGCCATGTTCGGAAACATCCAGCCCGACACGCTCGACCTCTTCGCTAACACGAAGTCCGATCAGCATGTCCACAATCTTGTACGCCATAAAGGAGACCGCGCCCGACCAAAGGATACAGACTCCCACGCCCCACGCCTGACTGGTGACTTGACCGATCATGCTGTATTCGGCCACCCCGTTGGTAACATAATCCCAGACCCCGGTGCCGCCGAGCGAGGGACTCGCGACCACGCCGGTACCCAGCGCACCCAGTATCCCTCCTACACCGTGGACACCGAACGCATCCAGGGAGTCGTCATAACCCAGCGCAGTTTTCAACATAGTAACCGACCAAAAGCACACCGCGCCGGCAACCAAGCCCAATAAAATAGCGCCCATAGGCCCGGCCCAGCCGCAGGCTGGCGTAATTGCAACCAGACCTGCAACCGCGCCGGAAGCACCGCCCAACATGCTGGGTTTACCGCGCAGCAGCCATTCGGCGCCTATCCAGGCGAGGGTTGCGGCTGCGCTGGCCAGTAAGGTATTGACGAAGACGAGGGCGGCAAGGCCGTTGGCTTCCAGGTTGGAGCCGACGTTAAAGCCGAACCAGCCCACCCATAACAAGGAGGCGCCGATCATGGTCATGGTGACGCTATGCGGGGCCAGCGATTCCTTTCTGTATCCGATACGCTTGCCTATCATCAAACAGCCCACCAATCCGGCGACACCGGCGTTGATATGCACGACCGTGCCCCCGGCAAAATCCAGCGCGCCTTTCTGGAATAAAAATCCCGCCGTAGCGCCGGCTGTTTGTGCCGCCGTAGCGTCAGTATAGGCGTCGGGCCCAGCCCAATACCAAACCATGTGCGCTATCGGCAGGTAGGAGAAGGTAAACCACAACACCATAAACAACAATACCGCCGAAAACTTAACCCGCTCGGCGAAAGCGCCGACGATCAACGCCGGGGTAATGGCGGAGAAGGTCAGCTGAAAGGCCACGTAAATATACTCGGGAACGAAAACGCCTTTACTGAAAGTAGCGGCAAGCGAGTCAGGCGTTATACCTTTAAGAAACAGCTTGCTAAAGCCGCCAAAGAAAGGATTGCCCTCGGTAAACGCGATGCTGTATCCGTAAATCGTCCACAAGATAGCCATTAACGAAAAAATCACGAACACTTGCATCAATACCGACAGCATGTTTTTTTCCCGAACCATACCGCCGTAAAACAAGGCCAATCCGGGGATGACCATCAGGATAACCAGCACGGTCGCCACTATCATCCACGCGGTATCGCCTTTATTGGCCGCCGGCGCCGGCGTCACTGCCGTAGCAATTGCAGAGATTACATCCACTGCGGCAGCTGCTGGATTTGCCAGCGTTGTGGTTTCCACAACGGCAGTGGCAGACTCCGCAACAGAAAATCCCGCATAACCCAGCAAAGCAAGCAGCATAAAAGTAGTTAAAAGTTGTTTCATAGTCCCCCCTTAATATTAAAGCGCTTCTTCGCCGGTTTCACCGGTACGAATCCGGACAACCTGCTCTAAATTGGTTACAAAAATTTTACCGTCGCCTATTTTGCTGGTATTGGCCGCTTTGGTAATGGCCTCTACGGCCTGATCCAGCATAGCGTCAGACACCGCCACCTCAATTTTGGCCTTGGGTAAAAAATCAACCACATATTCAGCGCCGCGATATAGCTCGGTATGCCCTTTTTGACGACCGAATCCTTTGACTTCGGTAACGGTTACCCCGGAAACCCCTATATCCGAAAGCGCCTCGCGCACATCGTCGAGCTTAAAGGGTTTAACAACTGCAGTTATCAGTTTCATGCTATGCCTCTTGCTTTAAATTAACTGTTCAAAATTATTCGTGCGATCTCCTGATGCCCCGCGCTTACATCTGTCTGTGCATCTTGGCCATGCTTAGATTCTCCTCGGCGGCTTTTTGATAGTCATTAATCAAATTTTGGCAATGTGCCTTGAGATCTTGCGCCTGTCTACCGTAGCGATAACTTTTTGATTCATACTGGGCGAGAAGTTTCTTGTGTTCCTCAACCTTGGCCTGCATCTCTGCCGCCGCAGCCTCGTAATGCTCCGCCAGCGCCAGATGATCGGCCTTGGTCTCTGCGTTTTGCACGGCTAGGTTCATATCCATAGGATGAGGATTGATTCCGCCGCAGCCATCCAGCAAGACCAGCGTCAGTAACAAGGTAATAAGTAGTTTTATTTTCATAGGTTTTTCCACCGTTATTGTTGGTTTAGCTCAGTAGGTAGGGGCGATAGCCGAAACCCATCTATACGTAGAATTAAAAGTTAACGTTGAAATCGGTGGAAAACAGGAATTGATCCTGCTTGGCATTACCGAAGGGTCGGTACTGACCGCCTGTGGCGGCAACCGTCCCATCCACCCAGTCATAGCGGACATTCGGGCGAATATTCAGCCATTTCATCGGCTTCCAGTTTACCCCCGCCGTGACTGCGTAATAGCTGGCAGCATTACAGGTACTGTTGTTAGTTTGACCCCCAATGGCATAACTGTTTCCTGCACCGTTGGTAGCTGCGGCTACACGACCCGGAGAGCAAACTCTAAAACCGTTTTGATCGCGGAACCATTCAGCACGAACCCCCGCCGTCAGATTGTCCTTAATATCGTAGGTTAAATGCGAGTTGAGACCATACCATTCGGTATCTGTAGACGCGCCACCCAGTAAAACACCATTGGCGTAACCATGATCATGCTGCAAAACCAGATGGGTTTTATCAGTGATATTGTGCTTCAACACTATGCTGTACAAACCCCAGGCTTGGCTACTCTGCTCTGAAGTAGCTCCATAGGTACCGCTGATGTTAGCTGAAGTGTTTTTGTCATCGCTGGTCCAGGTCGTACCGGCTAAGCCGCCCCAGTTACCCAGTTGTTGGTTAAAACTGCCATCCCAACCACCGGTCGCGCTGCCGGTAGTAACGCCGCCCATCACTGCCCAGTTTTTATCGACAGCATAGTTACCCATCACCCCGGTATGGGTGAACGGTTCGCCATATTGCATGGTGTAAGCATGGGTATAGAAAAAGTTGTCAGGAGCCGGAACCGTCTCGTAACCGATCGGGGTATAAAAGTGACCGGCCTTGATATTAAGACCGTTACCGATAGGCGCATAAACCTCGGCATAAGCCTGAGGCAGTGCAATATCGTAGAAGCGATTACTGTCGCTGCCGAGTAAATTAAGATCCCAATTGCCTCGATTCTTAGGAGTCCCGCTATTCACATCAAATGCGGGAGTACCATAAGCCTGGGTAAAAATAGAATCGGTACCGAACATCGCATCGAAACGTCCGCCGAAATCCCATGCATCGCCCTCTGCCGCAACGGCGCGTTGCGCGAATATGTTTAATTGGTTCAGCTGGAATTCGGCAGAGCGATCGCCGAAAGTAACCGGGCCGTTGAAATTATTATCCGGGCTGGCGGCGTTGTAGGTTATTCCAGCATTGGCCCAACCGCCGATTTTCAAGCCCAGATTTTTCATGAACTGGCTTTCGTTAGGGTCTCCTACCGTTTCGAGCAAGGTTCCGGCCTCGGTTAAACTCTTGGCCTGCGCCACGCCGAAAAAAGAAACCAGGGCCATTCCCAAAGCCCATGGCTTTAGTTTGTATCGACTATTGTTTAGGTTTTTCATATTTTATGATCCAATTGATTAACTTAAGACACAATGCCCGCTAAACACCTGTTAAGCAAATAAAATGCCATATGGTTTTTCAGTATAGATTTTTAGCTGGACAGTTTTAAGTATAGTAGATTTATTTTAATATTATTCAATTGCTTAAATAATAAACTTGAAAATAAAATCAACTAAAACCATCAAAAATTACATACCATACACAGCTAAGCCGATCTATTTTGCGCTGTTTTGGTGCGCCACGGATTATTAGCGCACCATAATTGATTATTCCATAGCCCAACCTTTCCCTCGCTAAAAAACTCCGTTTATCCAGCCTGGTTTTTTTAGTGGCTAATCCGGCAAAAAAAATGGTATCGTTACGCCGTTTGGCATAAAACACAGATTCCATATAACCCCCTCTTTAGGAGACAAAATAAATGTCTGCAGCAAAAGTACTTAAATTGATCAAAGAAAACGACGTAAAGTTCGTCGATTTTCGTTTTTGTGACACCCGCGGCAAAGAGCAGCATGTAACTTTCCCTGCCCATTCCATAGACGAAGATACCTTTGAAGAAGGCAACATGTTTGACGGCTCTTCAGTTGCCGGGTGGAAGCACATCAATGAATCAGACATGATCTTAATGCCCGATCCGTCCACTGCCGTTATGGATCCTTTTTTCGATGACAACACTTTAATCGTGCGTTGCGACATCATTGAACCCAAAAACATGCAAGGCTACGAGCGCGATCCACGCTCATTAGCCAAACGTGCAGAAGCTTATTTAAAGTCAACCGGCATTGCAGACACCGCGTTCTTTGGCCCTGAAAACGAATTTTTCATTTTCGACGATGTCCGTTGGGGCACCGACATGAGTGGCTCCTTTTATAAAGTCGATTCCGAAGAAGCGGGTTGGAACTCGGAAAAAGTCTACCCGGACGGCAACACCGGTCATCGTCCCGGTGTTAAAGGCGGTTATTTCCCGGTGCCTCCGGTCGATTCGTTACAGGACATGCGTTCTGCGATGTGCTTGACCCTGGAAGAAATGGGCATGACCACCGAAGTTCATCATCACGAAGTCGCCACAGCGGGTCAGTGCGAAATCGGCGTGAGATTCAACACGCTGGTCAAAAAAGCCGACGAAGTTCTGGAACTGAAATATGTCGTCGCCAATATTGCTCATGCCTACGGCAAAACCGCAACCTTCATGCCTAAACCGCTGGTCGGCGACAACGGCAGCGGTATGCATGTCCACCAGTCTTTAGCTAAAGGCGGCGTTAACCTGTTTACCGGTGACTTATACGGCGGTTTGTCCGAAACCGCGCTGTTTTACATCGGCGGCATTATTAAACACGCTAAAGCATTAAACGCTTTCACCAACGCCTCAACCAACAGCTACAAACGTCTGGTGCCCGGCTTTGAAGCGCCTGTTATGCTGGCTTACTCTGCACGTAACCGTTCAGCTTCCATCCGCATTCCTTATGTTGTTAATCCTAAAGGACGTCGCATTGAAGTTCGTTTCCCTGACTCCACTGCAAACCCTTATTTGGCATTCGCAGCTATGTTAATGGCCGGTCTTGACGGTATTCAAAACAAAATCCATCCTGGCGACGCCATGGATAAAGATTTGTACGACTTACCGGCCGAAGAAGCCAAAAACATCCCGCAAGTTTGCCATTCTTTTGATCAGGCACTAGACGCTCTGAGCAATGACCGTGAGTTTTTAACACGCGGCGGTGTTTTTACCGATGATGTGATTGACGGTTACATTGCCCTGAAAATGGAAGAAGTGACGCGTATTCGTATGAGCACTCATCCTGCTGAATATGACATGTACTACAGCTTGTAAAGGTTAGGCCTGTTTCACACAGGCTCATAACGTACCACGACCCCGCAAGTTATCTAGCTTAGCGGGGTTTTTTATGCCCGGACGTTCCCACGAGAAACCACCGAATCCTGCTATTTCCCCCTAG
>JAYTLW010000031.1:0-4979 GCA_043729025.1 Methylobacter sp. | reverse complement strand
CGTACGCCTCGCCGCTATCAATGTCAGCCTGATTTGGTAATGAAAAAGACTGTCGAGGATATGGTACTGGAGCCTGACGAAGCCGTTATTCAAGCGGCTCAGGACCGTGAAGTTAATCGAGTTCATCCGGTATTTAATAGTGTTCGCTATGGCATGGCTGTCTATTGCCAGTTAGCCGAATGCTGTGCAGAAGAAATTAAACGTGGTGCAGATGATGAATCTGAAATGGGCGTTTATCATCATTTATTTCAACCCCAACGGATGGCAAATTTACGAGTCCGTTTAGACGACTATATCCCGGCAAGGATGGATGTCGGCATAATTTTATCGAGCTAGGAGAACGACATGAAAGGCGATTTCACAAGAAATACATTCGATCCTGAAAAACATTTTTTGCGTGTACTGATGCAGCAGGGCCGGGTTCAACTCGATTCGGACTGGAATGAGCAAGCATCAATCTTGCTGCATTATCTGCAAACATTGGCGACCGATCTCATTGGACCCTATGCGGGTCCGAGCGGGGGAAATTATGGCTTTGCTATTTCCGCTGGAGCAAATGGGGATTTTGAGATAGGAAAAGGCCGGTATTATGTAAATGGAATTCTGTGTGAGAACGAACAGGACGATATTACTTATTTTTCACAGGCTGATTATCCGCTCACTGAAGAACATGATGCATTGCAAACCGGCAATTACATCGTGTATCTGGATGTATGGGAACGGCATATCAACTTTGTAGAAGATGATGATATCCGGGAAAAAGCGCTTAACGGTGCAGATACTGCGACACGTTCCAAAGTTATCTGGCAGGTCAAGGTGATGCCGTTGACTTTTCAATATGCGTATTGTCAGCAAGGCAGTTCGTTATTAACCAATAATCTTTTAGTGCTAAGCCAGGTTTGTATGAGTGCCAGGGCCAAACAAGCTCAAGCGCTTACCCAGCCTTGCCTGACTGAACCTGAAGCTCAATACCGCGGCGCGGAAAATCAACTCTACCGTGTTGAAATCCATAACGGTAATTTTGATGATGATGGTAAACCAATAACACCAACATTCAAGTTCTCACACGAAAATGGATCAGTCATATTTCCTGTCAAGAAGATGATACCCGACGCTGCTTCCGCAACTACATCAGTTGAACTGGAGCATTTTGGTTGTGATGATAAGCTGGGTTTATCCGTCGATGATTGGGTTGAGTATATGGATGACAGAATTGACTTGCATAATGAAGCAAAACCGCTGGCTCAAGTGCAGACTATTGATGCGCTTAACAGAAAAGTCATCTTATCAGGAGTGATTAATGTTGATAGTGATTATTTAAGCAAACATCCCTTCCTTCGCCGTTGGGATCAAAAAAATGCCAATAATGTTAATGCGCAGGGTGTCATGAACTTGACAGCGGATGACTGGATTAAATTGGAAGACGGCATTGAAGTGAAGTTTAGGATTGAAGATGCCGGTCGGGTGCGTCGCGGTGATTACTGGTTAATCCCCGCCCGTCATGTAACGGGTGATGTGGAATGGCCTAAAGTCACTGATAACAATGGTAATTTGATACCCGAACCACTCCCCCCCATGGGAACGTTACATTACTATGCCCCCTTAGCCATCATCAATGAAAATGGGGGGGGAGGTGTTTCAGTCCGTTCCGATTGCCGATGCAGTTTTCGGCCGCTGTCTTACTCATGCCAATATAGTTACTTTGGTCGGCTGGGTATCGGAACCGATTTACTGTGTCCCCAGGATGAAAATAATCAATGAACGCAGTCTGGTCTTTTTGGAGCAAGCCTTATTTGGATGCCAGGAAAAGTATTTGGTGCAGCGAAAAACAGCATTTGCTGTCATGGATTCTATCATTGCAGCAAGCCCGAAAGTTTTTTGGCAGAACCGTATTATTCACGGATGACTATGGCGCGAGAATGCTTGTCGATGGTCTCCAGTTAGAGTTTGATGTCGTGAGCACCGCATTGGATAGCCTCAGCAATCATGATTCCAAATGGTGGGCAGCGGGTAAAATTTATACCTACAGCGCTCAAAATGAGCCGTTCATCCATATTGATAATGATGTTTTTTTATGGAAACCGTTGCCTGTCAATTCAGACACTGGGCTTTTTGCCCAGAATCCTGAATATTTTGACGTTGGCGCTTCATTTTATATGCCCGAACAAATAGAGTCGTTAATTAATAAGTATGGCGGCTGGTTGCCCAAGGAATGGATTTGGTACCGCTCAAGTGGATTGCCGCAGAGAGCTGAAAGTTGCGGAGTGTTTGGCGGCGGCAATACTGAATTTATCAATTATTACGCGAAGCTCGCGCTTGAAATGATCGAGCATGCTGCTAACGCAAAAATATGGACAACTCTTGGCGAGCAAGTAGAAAGAAATATCCTGGTAGAACAATATTTGTTATCCGCCTGCATTGAGCATTATAAAAATCACCAGAACGGCTGTGATCAGTCTGTTGATATCTACTATCTTTTCAATTCAATGGATGACGCATTTGATCCCAGGAAAGCCGCAGATGCCGGATATACACATTTGATAGCAGATACCAAGAAAAATAAAGCCCTTGCCAAAGATCTCGAGAGAAGAGTGGAAAAAGATTATCCTGAAGCTTTTGAAAAGTGTTTGAGATATGACGGTCGCAATATGAAGCCGCGCAGGTTGGATTTACTCTCTGGGGCGTAAAAGGCGTTAGTCGTACCAACAGTAGGCGCTTTAAGCGACCCAACGCATCGAAGCGATGAATGTTAGGCTTAGACCCCCACAATTAGTCGATTATCGGTCCTCCCTACCGTGCCAGAGGCGCAAAACAGCGATTGTCGTATCCGTAAGCTCGTAGCGCAGTTCATAGTCGCCTACGATGAAGCGTCGCACATCGCGCGGCGCGAACTCGGTAAGGCGCTCGCCAAGCTGCGGATAGGTTAAAAGATGTTCTGCCGCCGCTACCAGTTGCTGCACGATTTGGGTGGCAGCGCGTGGATTGAGCGGATTAAGAAAGGCATGGAGCCTCACCAGGTCACGGTTGGCGCTCGTCGTCCATTGGAGCACCACAGAGATCACCCCTGTTGATCAAGGCTCTTGACCCAAGCCGTGACAGACGTATGATCGACCACGCGACCGGCATCGACATCTGCCAAACCTTCCAACGTGAGCTGATGGCGTTTGGCTTCGAGTTCGACCCAAGAAGTTAGAGCCTGCCGGACGATCCAACCCTTGGGACGGTCGAGCCGCGTGGCGAGCAGGTCAACTTGTTCGGCAAGGTCAGCGGGGATATGGGCGGTGACAACACGGTTGCTCATGGTAATTCCTTTAGAATCATAGTTAACCGATTGTAATCAGTTTGATTAAAAATGTCGAAAAAATAAAGCAGAATAAAGGGGTCACAGAATAAAGGGGTCCAGAATAAAGGGAATAAAGGGGTCAGACCCAATAAATAAAAGACATATTTATGCTAACTCTCTAGGCTATATGTTATGATTTCCTTTTTCCGGAGGATTAAGCCATGCGAACCACGATCAATATTGATGACCAACTGTTGATGTATGCCAAGCTTCAGGCAACACAACAAGGTTGCACCTTAAAACAGGTTGTAGAAAATTCGCTGCGTGAGTTTTTTTCACACCACAGCCTAGAATGCAATCCGGTGAAATTGGAAACGGTTTCCGGGGCTGGCCTAAAACCGGGAGTTAATCTGGATGACGGGCGCAGTTTGAACGACATTATGGACGGTCGTTGATGTTTTTGATGGATGTCAATGTCCTGGTTTACGCGCATAGGGAAGATACCCCCTATCATTTGGTCTATCGTGAATGGCTGGAATCCATCATTAACGGCAATGCCGCTTATGGGTATTCGGAATTGGTGTTGAGTGGCTTTCTGCGGGTCGTCACCCATCCCAGAGTATTCGAGGTGCCGTCTGCATTGTCCAGCGCTGTTCGTTTCGTTAATCAAATCAGGGCGGCGCCTCCTGCCGTCTGCCTTGCACCAGGGCCCATGCACTGGAAGATTTTTTTAGAATGCTTAGAGCAATTTAACGCTAAAGGCAATGATATACCTGATGCGTATTATGCGGCCTTGGCGATGGAATGGAATTGTGTGTGGGTGACGACTGATAAAGGCTTTAAACGTTTCAAAGGCTTAAAAATCCGTCACCCGTTGGCGTTATTGGATTCCTGATGCCCAGGAAACGACGCTTTTATCAGCCGGGTGTCCCTGTGCATGTTTTTCAACGAGGACATAACAGGGAACCGGTATTTTTCGACGATCAGGATTATCTGGCCTACTTGCGTTTTTTGAAAGCATCGGCCGATGCGCTGGGTTGTTTGGTTCATGCCTATGTGTTGATGACCAATCATGTGCATTTATTGGTGACGCCAACGGCTGCAAACGATATTAGTTTGTTGTTTCAGGGTATCGGGCGCCATTTTGTACCGTACATTAATAAAACCTATCAACGCCGCGGGAGTTTATGGGAGGGCCGACATAAGGGCCATATTTTAGAATCAGAGGATTATTTCTTGATCTGCATGCGCTATATCGAGATGAATCCGGTGCGTGCGGGGATGGTTGAGCATCCTGCTCAGTATCGCTGGTCGAGTTATGCAGCGAATGCCCAAGGGATTGATAATGCCATTATTCAGCCGCATGAACTTTATTTGTCGTTAGGGAAAACCCCTGAGGCACGGCAAGCGGCGTATCGAGGGTTGTTTGAAACAGCAATCAATCCTGATGAGCTCGATTTAATCCGTGCGAGTTTGCATTCTGGAACGCCGCTGGGTAATGACCGCTTCAAACAACAGATTGCATCCGTTGTGGGTGGCACTGTTGGTTTTAGTCAGCGTGGCAGGCCGTTATCTATCAAGCCTTCCTCGGAAACAACGTAAATATTCGGCTAACCCGTTGGCCCCACCAAAGCACGTACCGAATAAATAAAAAAAACTGCGGGACACACAAAACAAAATCCTGTATAAATGTGGA
>JAYTLW010000030.1:0-6270 GCA_043729025.1 Methylobacter sp. | reverse complement strand
ATCTGTAGGGGCGAATTCATTCGCCCAGGGCGGATAAATCCGCCCCTACACGCTGGTTGACCCATATTTCATGGGTGATTTTATTTCATGCACGTTCCTAAGTATTAGCTATCTACACAAGTAATACCAATCCCAATAAGTTCACATGCTATCCCTTCTCCAGCGGGCGGGAGAAGGTTAGGTTGAGGGGATTCAAACAACAACTTATTGGGATTGGTATAATTTAGCCACTTCTCCAGAGGGACAACTGCATGGATGCAGGAGGTAGAGCAACGCATGGAGCGGTTGCCGAGAGCAACACAGGAGCAATTGCCGAGGGGAGATGTAAATACTTTATTTTATTCTCCTCACCCCAACCCTCTCCAACAGGAGAGGGGGATAAGTTGCTTTGTAAGTCATTGTATTTGTGACGTAAAAGTTGTGTAGATGGCTATGGGATAAAGGCGTTCCCCTTGTTCAGGAACGTTAAAACTACACCCTAGGCATCTGTCTCAGTTTTTCAACAACCTTGTCGCCGAACTGTTCGGTGCTAATCATGGTAACGCCGCTGCCCGGCTTGGACAGATCGGCGGTTGAGTAGCCGTCGCCGAACACGCCTTGCATCGCAGCCCAGACATTCTTGGCTTCTGCGGCCATATCGAAACTGTTTTCCAGCATCATCGCCACCGAGCCGATCATCGAATAGGGATTGGCGATATTTTTTCCGGCAATGTCGGGCGCCGAACCGTGCGAAGGCTCGTAATAGGCTTTTTCATCGCCTATGCAAGCGGAAGGCATCAGTCCCAAGGAACCCAAGAGTCCGCCGCCCTGATCGCTGAGTATGTCGCCGAACATGTTTTCCATCACCATTACGTCGAACTGGGTGGGTTTGAGGCACAGGTTGGTTGCGGCTGAATCAACCAGCTGATGGATGACTTCGACTTCCGGGTAGTCTTTAGCCACTTCATCGAGTATTTCATTCCACAACACGCTGGATTTGAGCACATTGCTTTTATGAATATTGTGCAGCACTTTCTTGCGTTTAGCGGCAAGTTTGAACGCCTGATGCAAAATCTGGCTGATTTGCTGCTCGTCGTATTCCAGGGTTTCTTTGACATATCGCAAGCCCTGCTCGTTAATGCCACTTTCCTTGGCGCCGAAATACAGGCCACCGACCAGTTCCCGCACCATAATAATATCGATCCCTTCGCCGATGATTTCAGGTTTCAGCGGCGAGAAATGCGCCAGGGCTTTGGGCAGAAAAACCGGCCGAAAATTTGCGTAAGTATTGTAGCGACGACGCATCGGCAACAGCGCGCCGCGTTCGGGCTGTTTATCGATAGGAATGGTTTTGGATTGTTCATGGCTCAAACCGATCGGGCCTTTAAGAATGGCGTCTGCTTGGTCGCAAATAGCCATGGTCGATTGCGGAAAGGCATCGCCGAATTCAAAATAGGCGCAAGCCCCGAAAGCTGCGGGCATCAGCTCGAAAGTAACGTCATTGCGCTGTTCGATAAGCTTCAGGACTTTGATGGCTTCCCGGGTAATTTCAGGGCCGATACCGTCACCGGCTAACACCGCGATTTTATAATGCTTCATGTGTACCTTTACTGTCCGCTTAATAGCTGCGGAGTGAGATTTTAAAAAGCGGCTATTTTACTTCATTTTTTTCAATAAAGCCGGGCTTTCCAATCTGGACTCTCGGGCAACGCGCTTGTAAACAGGGTTAAGGAACGTGCATGAAATAAATTCACTGATGAAACATGGGGCAACCGGCGTGTAGGGGCGGATTTATCCGCCCTGGGCGAATGAATTCGCCCCTACAAATGCTCAACTTATTTCATGCACATTCCTAAGTCGCTACAAAAAGGAATATCGGCGGCAGCTGTATCTGCACCCCGTGCAACGAGCTTACAACGATGATTGGGCCAAGCTTTTACAGCCTTAGTTGCAAGGTATAGCGCCATACCTGATAGGTAATCGCGCTTATTGATTGTAGAAGTTGAATTGTATAACCTACAGACAACTGAACGGCACAACCGGCTTTTTAAATTAATGCACTTTTCTCTTCATGAAAATAAATGTCCCATTATGTTTAATTTCACTAAAAAAGACAGCAACGCTCCGGTTGATATAAATCAACAAGCCGCTGGAGCAAGCGAAGAGCATGACGCCGCGATAAAAAAAATCGAGCGGCTCGAGGCTGAGCTGATCCAAAAAACCCACGAATTAAATGAAAGCTATAAAACGCAAGCCGCAATCAATGAAAACATAAAAATTTGCACCGCATCCCTTTACACCATTCGAAACCAACTTCAAGCCGCAGCGACGCATATAGACCGTTCCAACAAGCATATTTTAGATTTAATGCAAAAAAACAGGGTGCTCAAATTGTCAGGCAATGAATGGCTTAAGCGCGCTATAAAGCTCGAATTTGAAGTTCTAACGGCCAAGGACGAGCTTAAAAAAATCGCAATTGAGCGTGATTTGTCGATAAAAATGTGTGAGCTGCTTCAGGCAGACAAAGAAAACAGTCAGGATGGAACCCAGCACTAAGACTTAAGCCCAGTTTAAAACTCATCTTGCAAAATAGCCCCGCTGAATAAAATGCAAGGCCTGCTCTATTACCGCTTCCCGCCGCATGATAAATGAATGCGAATACGGCATGACCATAAAATCTTGCATCCCCTCCACTTGAGTCCTGCGCACCGACACCTTGCCGTCATTGACACCGGGAATCAGGCTTGACAGCAAAGGATTGGGAGTTTTATTGCCGGCAATTATCCCAAGCTGAAAATTTACCGGGCCAAGCCGATTCGGCATGCTGTTATGATCGGTGCCCAGCTGCAATCCGGCCGGGCCGTTTAGATAATAAAACAGCCGCCAACCTCCGAGTTTATCGACGACTTCGCTGCCTTGATTGGGCGGCGCCAACATCACCACCCGACCCAGTTTATCGATACTGTGCCTAGACAAATAATCACGCAGTAAAATGCCGCCCATCGAATGGGTCAGAAAATGGATTTGTTTAATGCTCCGCGCAGCGCATTGCTTTAAAGCCTGAGTTATATACTTTTGCGCCAAGGTATTGATGTCTGCACTGCGCGAAGGATAATCGACATTGATGATTTTATAGCCGTAAACGGCCAGTACCTTGGCAGCTTTATTCATGCTGCGGCGGGTTCGGGACAGTCCGTGCAGCAGAATAATCGCCTCCGAGTCTTTATCTATCGGGTTCAGTTTGGCTGTTAAATTTTCCATAGTGCAGCAAAATGGCGGGCAGTAATAATAAATTCAGCAATGTTGAAGAGGCCAGACCGCCGATGATGATCGCCGCCATCGGCCCCATAATTTCACGCCCCGGATTATCGCTGTTGAACGCGATGGGGAACATGGCGAGCGCCGTGACCAGCGCCGTCATCAGGATCGACGGCAAGCGTTCCTGAGCGCCCAAAATGGCGGTGTCCAGATTCCAGCTCTTGCCCTCGACTTCAACCAGATAGCGGTAGTGCGACAGCAGCATGATGCTGTTGCGCACGGTAATGCCGAAAAGGGTCACAAAGCCCACGACCGAACCGACCGACAAGGTGGCTCCCGTCAACACCACGGCGGCAACCCCGCCAATCAGCGCAAAAGGCAGGTTGGCAAGCGTCAGCAACACATGCCTTATGCTGCCGATAGCGATATAAATAAAAATCAGCACCCCGGCTCCGGCCAGCAATGAATGCAGGATCAGCTCTTTCCGCGCCTGCGCCTGTTCAATCGCCGCGCCGGTAAATTCGGGATAGCTATCCGCAGAGAACGGAATTTCTTTTAATACCCTACTTTTAAGTTCCGCCATAAAATCATCCAGATCCCGGCCGAGCACATTGCCGGTCACGGTTTGCCGCCGCTGCGAGCCTTGATGAAGAATGTTATAGCGGCTGGCCGTATGCCTGATGTCCGCGACCTGTTCCAGCGTAATCATCGTCCCGTCCTGGGTTCTGATCGGCAGCTTGGCTATCGATTCGGGTTGCCCTCTTAATTCCGGCGTCAAGGTCACCGCGACGTTGTAGATTTTGTTGCCCTGAATGTTTTTGCCAACCACGCGGGTTTCATAAGCCGCCTGCAAGGTATCGACAATCTGGACGGGCAACACGCCCCAGAAGCTGAGCTGGTCGAGGTTCAAGTTGATTTGCAGCAACGGCGTGCCGGGCGGCGAGCGCAACTGCACATCGGCAGCACCCTTAATGCCCCGCATAATCTGGGCGATAGCCTGCGCTTTTTCATCCAGCTTATTTAAGTCATTGCCGTAAATATTAACCGCCACCGGCGAGGTGTAGCCGGAAATGGTTTCATCGATCCGCTCCGTTAAAAAGGTATTGGCTTCAAATAAAATGCCGGGGAACCCCGTCAAAACCTCCCTTAATTTATCCAGTATCTCTTGCTGCTCTGAACCCGACATCGGTTCTAAGCGCACTTCATACTCACTGTAATGGCTGCCGTAAGTATCAGCGCCCCGCTCTGCCCTGCCCGCCCATTGCGATACCGATTGTATTCCAGGAATCTTCATAAACTGCTCGGTCAGCTTGACGCCGATCCGTATCGATTCCGAAAGCGACGTGCCGGGTATGCCGGTAGTATGGACAATATAATGGCCTTCCCGAAGCTCGGGCAGGAACTTGCTGTCCAGACTGAAAAGAGCCAGCAAGCCGGACAGGCAAACAATCACGCTGCCGATAACCACCGGCTTGAAATGTCTGGAAACCTTGCCCAACAAATCCTTGTACAGCGGCTTGATGCGCTTGATCAACGGCGGGTCTTCATTTGCGATCACCGCGTTACCCAGCAAGGCGTAGCACAGCGCCGGTGTTAAGGCGAGCGCCACCAGCAGCGACATTAAAATCGCCAGAATGTAAGAATAACCCAGCGGCGCAAACAAGCGTCCGGCAACGCCGTTTAAGGTTAATAAGGGCACAAACACCAGCGCGACGATAAAGCTGGCGTAAACCACGGAACTCCTCACTTCCAGCGATGCGGTGTACACCACGGTTGCAACCGGCAGCGGCTGAATTAACATGCGATTCTCGCGCAAGCGCCGGAAAATGTTTTCGGTATCGATAATCGCATCATCAACCACCTCGCCCAACGCAATAGCCAAGCCGCCCAGCACCATGATATTGAGATTGACCCCGCATTCCAACAGCACAATCACCGCGCCGACCAAAGACACCGGAATCGCCAGCGCCGAAATAAACGCGGTGCGGAAATTAAACAAAAACAGGTACAGGATAATCAGCACGAATAAGCCGCCGATCAGCAAATGCCCCGACAGATTGCTCAGCGACCGCTCGATATAATCGGCAGGGCGGAACAGGTGCGAGTAAAAATTGATCGCCTGTTTGTTGAATATCGGCTCGAACTCTTGCAGCGTCTGCTCAACCTGCCTGGACACCGACAAGGTATTGGCCCCATATTGCCCGATCACCATCATCACGATGCCGGATTTCCCCATAATTTGCGCCGCACCTATGGGCGGCTCCGGCGCATAGGCTATCGTGGCGACCTCGCCCAAGGTAACGCTACGCCCCGAAATCCGCTTGACCAAGATTTTAGCGAATTGCTCTGGCGTGACCGGTTGCCCCGTTACCTGCAAGGTGAAACGCTGGTTGTTGTTTTCGATAAAACCGCCGCCTTGAATGTTTCCGGCTTTTGACGCGGCCTGGATAATCTCCTCCAGCGTCAGGTTAAAGCGATGCAGTTGCGGCGGATCGACCTGGATTTGCAATTGCTGGATGTCCCCGCCGAACACATTGACATCGGCTACCCCCGGCACAGCCCGCAAACGCGGCACTATCGTCCAATCGACCAGACTGCGCAAGGCCATCAAATCGCTCTGATCACCCTTGCTCAAGCCGATGGTTAAAACCGTCGCCGAAGACGAGGACAGCGGTATCGCAACCGGCGTAATGCCCGGCGGCAGTTGCGTAGCTAAACTTGCCAGCCGCTCGCTGACCAGCTGGCGGTTACGGTACACATCGCTGTTCTCGACAAAGGTTGCAATAATAATCGACAGCCCCTGGATGGATTCTGAGCGTACCGACTTCAAGCCTATCAAGCCGCTGATAGCCGTTTCGATTTGCTGGGTCACCAACACTTCAACCTGTTCGGAAGAAAGGCCGGGTGACTCGGTTTGAATGATGACCTGTTTGGGCGAGAATTCAGGAAAAATATCCAGACCCGCCGTGGCGAAGCGATAACTGCCGTAGAGCAGGATCAATACCGCAAGCGCGATAACGATGCCGTAGAAAC
>JAYTLW010000029.1:0-4711 GCA_043729025.1 Methylobacter sp. | reverse complement strand
GTATTATACCAATCCCAATAAGTTCACATGCTATCCCTTCTCCAGCGGGAGAAGGTTAGGTTGAGGGGATTCAAACAACAACTTATTGGGATTGGTATTACCCGTCAACCCAATTTTTGGCTCTAGCCAGGGCTTTTTGCCATTGCCGTTTTAAGGCTTTCACTTCCGGCTGCGGCATGTTTCCGTGAAATGACCTATCTACCTGCCATTTCTTGTTGAGTTCGTCGAGCGTCCATAAGCCCACGGCGATACCGGCAAGGAAAGCCGCGCCCAAGGCCGTGGTTTCAAGATTGGCGGGACGGACGACTTCGACAGCCGACAGATCGGCCTGAAATTGCGCCAGCCTGTTATTGCCCGCCGCGCCGCCATCGATTCTTAGCTGGGTTATCGGCGCGCCGCTTTCGGCAGAAAACAGCTCTAATAACTCATCGACCTGAAAAGCGATGCTCTCCAGCGCCGCGCGGACAAGGTGCGCCGAAGTTGTGCCGCGCGTGATGCCGAAAATCGCGCCCCGCGCATGCGGATCCCAGTGCGGCGCGCCGAGGCCCGTGAGTGCAGGCACGAAGTAAACCCCGCCGTTATCGGCCACGCTGGCGGCTAGCTCTTCGCTATCCGCTGCCTGTTCGAACAAGCCCAAGCCGTCGCGCAACCATTGAATCACCGCGCCGCCGATAAACACGCTGCCTTCGAGCGCATAATGGATTTCAGCGCCGATTTGCCAGGCTATCGTGGTTAACAGGCCGTTAGTGGAGGCGACCCGTTGCGAGCCGGTATTCATCATTAAAAACGAACCGGTGCCGTAAGTGCATTTAGCCATGCCCGCTTTGATGCACAGCTGACCGAATAAGCCCGCCTGTTGATCGCCCGCTATAGCGGCAATAGGCATGCCCGCCCCTATTTCCGGATTAGATGTTAGCCCATAGATCTCGCTGGACGATTTGACGCCCGGCAGCAAGGATGCGGGTATGTTAAATAAGGCCAGCAATTCATCATCCCACTGCATCGTATCGATGTTAAACAACAGGGTTCGGGCGGCATTGGACACATCTGTGATATGCAACTCGCCGTTAGTCAGTTTCCAAACCAGCCAGGAATCTATGGTTCCGAATGCTAATTCTCCCCGTTCGGCTCGCCCGCGCGCACCCTCGACATGATCCAGCAGCCAGCTAATTTTCGTCGCCGAAAAATAAGCATCGAGCAGCAGCCCGGTTTTAGCCTTAACCAGCGCTTCGTATCCTGCTTGTTTTAGCCGGACACAGTCATCGGCCGTGCGCCTGTCCTGCCAGACGATGGCATTATGAATCGGCTTGCCCGTGCTGCGCTCCCAGATCACCGTAGTCTCGCGTTGGTTGGTGATGCCGATCCCGGCAATATCCGCCGGTTGCAGCTGCGCTTGACGCATCACTTGCTGGATCACCTCTGATTGCGACGTCCATATTTCTTCAGCATCGTGCTCTACCCAGCCCGGATAGGGAAAGTGTTGTTTAAACGCCTGCTGGGCCATCGCAACCGGCTTAGCTTGATGGTCATAAACAATACAGCGCGAACTGCTGGTGCCTTGGTCTATGGCTAAAATATAACGCATCGCTCTTACCTTAAGGTTTATGGAGTGCCGTATTGGTATTTTATCTTTGTAGGGGCGAATTCATTCGCCCTGGGCGGATAAATCCGCCCCTACACACTGTCTACGACTTCAATCTGCGGCTCAGTCATCATTGGTAAGCATAGCTGATGTAAATATGAAAACCCAGCAGCAACAGCAGGGTTGTGGCTAGTCCGACATGCACGGTAATCCAGATCTTTCGAAACCACAGACCGCGAATGCCGGTGATCTCGACATTGCACAGCCCGGTCAGAAATATGCCGAAATAGACCAAAGTCAAGGCTTGCAAATAAGCGTAGCCACTATGCTGGGCATGGGCGTAGAAGAACACCGGCGCTAAAGCGCCCAACTGTTTATGCCAACTCAGCAGTTTTGCCGCTTGTTGCATCAAGCCCCGATTGCGCAGCACCGAGCAGCGCCATTGGAACGCGAGATAGCCGACCAGCACGAAGCCTGAAAGCTGTTTGTAGACATCGTCAGCTTGCCATTTTGCCAACCACGGCCAGCTCAAATCGCCGAACTCCTGCACGGCGAAAACCGTTAATAACAGCAGTCCCAGACAAAAATAACCTTTACTAAATGCTGATTTTACTGGTTTCCCGGCAGGGCTAATCATGGCAGATGGGATTTGCTTTTTTTGCCACCGCGGCGTGATGAATTTATTTAACAGTATCATGACCAGACTCCTTTAACTCGGCGTTCTGCCGGGAGTTGCTTAGCGCACCTAGAACCGGGAGGGTATGTTGAGCCGTGCGTTGTAAAAACGCCTGCATGAAAACTTCGGCGCTGGGCAAGTAATAACCGTCGCGTGGCCAGTATTCACCGATGACGGGCGGATCGGCAAAGGTTTTGACTTTTTTCAAATAAGCCGTATAAGCATCCCGGATACCCTGATGCAAGACCGTGACAGCTTTAAGCATGTCTTCCAGGGTGACTGTTGCAGCCGGATACATCCAGGTCGCAGCCCCCATGATGTCATTCAGCCGCCAATCCTGTTTAGGCGATTGCTCGTGCTTGTTGTGGCATTCGATGCAGGGCGCAGCCACGGCAACGTCGGCGAACATGGCCGTGTGCAAGCCTGTATCGGGCACATAAAAAAATTGCGGCAGCTGGGTTTGGCGCAAAATTTGAAACTTTTCCTGTTGCAAGCCTTCGAAACGGTTGTCGGGGCTGATAGGGTAATCCGATCCCAAAAACAGACTGAGCCGCACCGGACTTCTTTCCATGCTTTTTGCCGTCTCGCGCAAAAATAATGCGGGCAATGGCCCTGCTTCCACATCGGCATCGCGCCAGTGTTCATCAAATTTTAGACCGGCCTTTTTACCTTCGCCGACGATTTCTTTTGTCCATATTAACCGCGCGGCGGCATTTTCAGCTTGCAGCAAAGTGAACATCTGCTCCACAGGAATAGTGGCCTGTTGGTTTTTTTTATCATCCAGCGGTAGCGGCGCACTGACAAATAAGTAGATACCCAGACAGCCCAGGGTAAACAGCGTAATCCAGAAGCTTTTACTCATCATGGTTGACCTCCTTTTTGGCTTTGTAGTGGCGATCATCTCCGTAAGGTGATGCGCCGCCTTGAAAATAAGCACGGATTTTTTCAGCAGGAATGATCTGCTCGACCGTCTTCTTGGTTTTCATGATGTGGTTGCCGTGAAAATCGTGACAACCCAGACAGCTTTCCCAACGCTTGAGAGCAATCAGCCGATCATGCGGCATATCCAGCGGGTCTTTTCTGAGTTTGGTTTTTTTGTGACAGTTCTGGCAATAGCCAATCTCCGCGCGGGTAACCCGCTGGCCCTTATGTTCGCTATGGCAGGACACGCAAAACTGGGGGCTTAAGGCAAGTCTGGCTTTGAGAAAACGCGGCTCAAAAAAACGATAAACCGGATGCCGGTCATTAGGGCGTTCGTGGCAAGCCAGGCAGTTTTCATTGCTCACGTCCTGATGACCAAAATCCGCCAAACGCTCGCGTAGACCGAAGGCATAACGCAGGTTAGCCTGAATTTGCTGGCGGAAACTGCCCGGCGCTTGTTGATGGCAGGACTCACATTTGAGCGTGTCGTGACCGGTATTCATAGGGCCGCGGACGTGGAATTTATCATAGGCGGGCAGCAGCAATAAAGCCAGCGCGAACAGGCCGATTATAATGCCCAGCTTATAGGCCAGATATTGAGGTTCTCGTGCTGCGCTCTTGTTCACCTGCTCTCTCCTTCTAACAGAGTCAACTTCAACCAGTCACATAGAAAGTGCGTTCTGTCTATAAAAGCATCGAAGCCCTGCGCCGGATCCACGCCGTCCTTTAGATTGCCGATAAAGCCCAGCAAGCTCACCTCGGGCAACAGTTCCGGCAATCGTTTGCTCACATGGCGTTTTATCTCGGGATAAGCTTCCTCCGGAATGTTGTTGTAGATAACGCCAATATTATCCAGGCCCTTGCTTTGCATAAAAGACACACACAACACCGTGTTGTCCAGGGCTCTGCCTATGCCGGGCTTGCCAACGAAGATAACGGGGCAAGCCAGCGCTGCCGCTACATCGACATTAGCAACGCCGACCACGCTGCCCACGGCAGGGTCGCCGACGCCGTCGATAATGACCACCGCCTTGCCCTGGCCGATAGCGGCTATAGCCGCCAGCGCTTCCGCCAGCAGCTCAGCCGAGCCTTGCGTCAGTCCGGCTATGAAGTCCTTGCTAAAACCTTTGCTAAAAAACAAGCTGCCTATATCCCGATGCTGGATATTTTTTTGTTCGCAAAACTGTGCAACCGGCTGTTTTTCGATGCATTGGGTGAGCGGTTTTATGTAGGCCAACTGATCCGCGCTAAATCCCGAGGCCAGCAATTGCGCCAAAATTCCCAGGCAAATCGTGCTTTTGCCTACACCGGACTCGGCTCCCATCACATACAGATATTGAGTATCCACATAACACCCCGGCACGTCAGTGTAAGACGCATGGAAGATTCGAATCACAGGTTTATCTTAAAAAAATCAGTCATCTGCGTCACTAAGGAACGTGCATGAAATAAAATCACCCATGAAATATGGGTCAACCAGCGTGTAGGGGCGGATTTATCCGCCCTGGGCGAATGAATTCGCCCCTACAGAT
>JAYTLW010000028.1:0-17656 GCA_043729025.1 Methylobacter sp. | reverse complement strand
CGACTTCAGGTGACGATCCGACGTGCCCGTTACCACCACCATATAATCGGTAAAACTGGTTTTGCCCCGGACATCGAGTGTCGTAATATATTGCCCTTTGCGTTCGTCCAAAACATCTTGGACAATTTTCAATACTTGTTCTGCTTGCATTCAAATTCCTAATGTAAAGTGCTTGCACATCAAAATCCGGTTTTTTAAATCTCCTCTCCCTAACCCTCTCCAACAGGAGAGGGGATAAAGGCGCCGAGTTTTGATATACAAGATAAATAATGAGATCAACGTGTCTCGTAAAGCTTGTGTTGCTTGATGTATTCTATGACAGCATCGGGCAATAAAAAACCCGGATTCTTTTTTTTTGCAATCATGTCCCTGATAGCCGTTGCCGAAATATCCAGCTGGGTGACGGGCGATATGAATAGTTTCCCGGCAGCATACCCCTCCAACTCTTTAATATCGTTCGCCAGTCTGGCTTTAAAAAAAACATCGAGCTCCTGTGTTTCAAAGCCCGGTCGAGTCATCACCACGATATGCGCATAGTCAAATAACTGCTGCCATTGATGCCAGCAGGTTAAATGCTTGAACGCGTCACTGCCGATAAATAACAGCAAGGGTACGCGAGGAAGATCCTGCCGCAAGGATTTTAAGGTATCCACCATATAAGACGGCCTTAGCTCAGACAATCTGTCCAGTTCTCGGGTATCAACCTTTAGGCCCGACTGATTTTTTATGGACAGCTTCAGCATCTGCAAGCGCATTTCGGCTGATGCTCCTGGTTGTTGCCGATGCGGCGGATTAGCGCAGGGGATCAAGCGGACTTCATCCAGCCCGAAGGTGTCCTTTACTTCCAGCGCCGAACGCAAATGCCCGTAGTGGATAGGGTCAAAAGTACCGCCAAGGATACCGATCATCTAGTGCCGGATATGGCCGTCACCCAAGACGATGTATTTTAACGAGGTCAGCCCTTTTAAACCCACCGGCCCCCGTGCATGCAGCTTGTCGGTGCTGATGCCGATTTCGGCGCCCAACCCGTATTCGAAACCGTCGGCAAAACGGGTCGAGGCGTTCACCATCACCGAACTGGAATCCACTTCCCGCAAAAACCGGCGGGCCAAGGTATAATCTTCAGTCACTATCGCTTCGGTATGCCCGGAACTGTGCTGATTGATGTGCTCCAGCGCCGCATCGATGCCGTCGACAATCCTGATCGATAAAATCGGCGCCAGATATTCGGTGTCCCAGTCTTGCTCTGTCGCTCTTATACAATTTGGAATAAAGGAACATGTTTTCAGGCAGCCGCGCAATTCAACGCCCTTTTCAGCATATTTTTCAGCCAGCAGCGGCAGCACTTTTGCGGCAATGCTCTCGGCAACCAGCAAGGTTTCCATTGCATTGCAAACGCCGTAACGGTGGGTTTTGGCGTTGACGGCAATGTTGACCGCTTTGTCCAGGTCGGCTTTGTCGTCGATATAAACATGGCAAATACCATCCAGATGCTTGATGACCGGAATCGTTGCGTCCTTGGAAATACGCTCGATCAGTCCTTTGCCACCGCGCGGTACGATCACATCGACATATTCGTTCATAGTAATTAATTCGCCCACCGCTGCGCGATCTGCCGTCGCCACGATTTGCACCGCCGTCACAGGCAAACCAGCCGCTTCCAGACCTTGAGATATACACGATGCAATCGCCTGATTGGAATGCAGGGCTTCCGAGCCGCCTCTTAAAATACAGGCATTGCCGGATTTAAGGCACAGAGCCGCCGCATCGACCGTCACATTGGGACGGGATTCATAAATAATGCCGATCACGCCTAAGGGTACACGCATCTGGCCTACCTGTATGCCGCTGGGCCGGTAGCTTAAGTCGCTGATTTCACCGACCGGATCGGCTAAGGCTGCGACCTGTTTTAAACCTTCAACCATCGCCAAAATACCGGTGGGCGTCAGTTCCAGTCTGTCCAGCAAAGCCGCATCCAGGCCATTCATTCTGCCGGCATCCAAATCCTTACGGTTTTCCGCGATCAACAGCTCATGGCTGTTTTCAATAATTTCGGCGATTTTCAGCAAGGCCCGATTTTTTATGCCCGACTCGGTGCAGCTTATTTCACGCCCCGCTTTCCTGGCCTGCTGCCCCAGCGTTTGCATGTATGCTTTAATATCCAAACTATTCTCATTAACTGGATGAATGTTAGTGGTGATTATATCGTTTATTCCGGGTTTTTGCCTACATGGATGTAGGTAAGGGGCGTGAGCGGGAAATGTACTTAAATGAAGTTTAATAGGTAATTGTACTCATTGAATAAAAAACTTGGATAATCTATTTTAAAGTTACTTAGTTTTTTGATGTTGGATATTTTCGCAAATTATCAACAAATCAGAAACAATCTATTAATTTTAAGCTATATTGCAAGTATATGGCTGCAAATGTATAATTTTCAACTATTGATAAACAAGCCAAACCTTAACGGGTTTCATAGTAATTCCTATGAAACAGCAGGGCTTTGGTTGATCTAAAACAGTTTCATGTACCTCCTCGTAGTGTGAAAGTTCAGTACTATCCAGTATCTGCACATCTTACCTCCCTTTGCCTCCGGCACTGGGAGGTTTTTTTTGCCTACAGGGATGTAGGCAAGGGACGTGAGCTGGGAGCGGAAGCTTTGCCTACAGGGATGTAGCCAAGCGCTGTTGGGTTACGACTGCATGGATGCAGGAGCAATGCAGAAGCAATTGCCGAGCGTAGCGTAACCCAACGCGACTCGCGGCAAATGTCGGGTTACCCCCTAACCCGACGACGTTAACCCGGGTGCTTGATCAGCCAATCCTGAATGCTTTGAGTAGCCTTTAATGCTAAATCGCTAAAGCCGCTGATTGCGCCAGCTGCATCAGGCGATTGAGTGGGCTGTTGCAGGTAAAACTCCCGGGTAATGGCCTTCTGCTTATTATCGGCGGCATAAGCGTCTACAGAAAACCGCAGCACGACGCGAGCGCGGTCGGCTGCATCAAATTGCTGTTCAAAATCCTGTAATCTAACCAGCAATACGTAATCCCTGGTCTTGCCGCTAGAAATCAGCAGTTGCTCAAACAATTCAGGCGGCGCGGCAATCCAACGATCCAAACCGTAGAACCTGACTTGGGAGGGTGAAGCGTAAAGCAATCGGTAACGAATACGATTATCCCAAAGCCAAGTCGGCGCAACAACGCTAATCGACGCCTTACCCTGACCGGTTGTGGCTGGCGCTGACAAACCAAAATCATGCAGCGCGGGCTGTTTGACGGTGACGCTGCAACCCGCGTTAAAAAACACTAAGCAGCCGATTAATAGGTATCTCATTGTTTTTCCTTATAGCCCGGTTCACCCGGACCTACATCTTGCGGGCTTGGCCCAAACAACAACTCCTGCGGATCATTTTCCAGCATCGTGGCGACTCTTTTTATCTGTAGCGTCGTAGATTGCAATTCAGTTAGCAGCTTGTTGATTTTCGGTAACGCGGTCTGTGCCAAGGCATCGCTGACGTTATTTCCGCTATCGACCAGGCTCCCGGCTTTTCTGCCAAGATGTTGTGCTTCTTGGGTTAATCCTCGTAAGTCTTTAGCCAAGGTATCAATATTTGCTAGGGTTTTTCGGGCATCGGACGTCAATACTGGAATACCGGTGAGCGCCTTATCCACGCTCTTTTGTAATTCGGAAAGCTTATCGGTCAATGTTTTAAGATTACTTAAAATGCCGCCGATATTCTTTTCATTTTCGTCATTCAGTAACGCGCTCAGCCGTTGCATTAAATGGTCGGCTTTATGCAAAAGCTCTTCACCTGAATCCATCAGCTTGTCGGTCAACGAGGGCACCAAAGGAATGCGGGATACGGTATCATCACCCGGCGGCAAGAGCTCGGACAGAGTACCGGAGTCTTCCAGCTGAATCTGGGTTAAGCCGGTTACGCCTTTTAAGCGTAAGGTCGCGTAAACCCCTTTACTCAGCACGATGTTCTTATCGATTTCTACCGGAACAAGAATAATGCCGGAATCTAAAGGGTCAAATTGAACCTTAAGCACCTTGCCCACCGCTATGCCCCGGTAAAAGACCGTAGATTCGGGATTAAGGCCTGACACCGATTTTCGGGTTGAAATAACGTAGAGATTGCGATCCTGATTCATGGTGCCGATCCAAAAAATAATCGCCGTAGTTGCCGTCACCAAAGCAATCAAAAACAGACCGGTCATCAGCGCATGATTTTCTCTACCCACCAGCCGTCTCCTGATATTTAAACACCCGTTCAGCGCGTTTATTGTGAAAAAACTTCTCTACAAAAGGATGCTTGCAGTTTAAAACGGCTGCCAGCGTTCCAAAAGCAACCATCTTGTTATCCGCCAGCACTGCAACCTGAGTACACAAATCCCTCAATATATCCAAATCATGGGTCACCATGACCACGGTAAAATGCAGATCCTTGTGCAACTCGGACAACAGGCTGACAAAATCCTCGCTGGAAATAGGATCCAGCCCCGAGGTCGGCTCATCGAGCAACAACAATCCCGGCTCCAGCACCATGGTGCGGGCCAGCGCCACCCGCTTGATCATGCCGCCCGACAAATCGGCCGGTTTTAACCAAGCATCGCTCGCCGCCAAACCGACCATGGACAGTTTCATGAACACAATACGCGCAATCAATTCCTCATCCTTGAAACCCAATTCGCGCAACGGAAAGGCAATATTATCAAAAACATTTAAAACACTAAATAACGCGCCTTTTTGGAACAGCACGCCGCAATTGTTGCGTAGCCGCTGGCCGTGACTGGAATTAGCATATTTTAAAGACTGTCCCATCACAAATACCTCGCCCTGACTAGGTATTTGCAGGCCAATAATTTCACGTAGCAAAGTCGTCTTGCCGCAACCTGATGCGCCTACCAGTCCCAAAATCTCGCCATGTTCCAGGCAAAGGTTAATATCCTGATGAACAAGCTTGGCTGCACCCGTATGAGGATCATCAAAGCTTGTCCAGACATGCTCCAGCTGTATTGCATACGACTCGCTCACGGCATCCCCACATGCATAAACAGGATGGCGAATACCGCATCAACCATAATCACCACGGTAATGGCCGCCACCACGGAGTTTGTGGTCTCATTGCCCAAGCTCTCGGTATTCGGCTTGATGCGAAAACCGAAGTGACAGGCAATCAGGGCAATCATCAAACCGAACACCGCACTTTTTAGCAAACCGATAAACAGGTTAACCAGCGGCACTGCATCCGGCAATCTAAGGAAGAATTGCTGGTAACTGATGTCCAACGTTGTTTGTGCCGAAAACATCCCACCTATCAAAGCCATCGAGCTGGTCCATACGCCTATCAGCGGCAGGACGATGGTCAATGCCGTCACCTTGGGCAGAATCAGACGCAAGGAATGGGATATACCCATCGCCGATAATGCATCGAGTTCCTCGGTAACACGCATGATGCCGATTTGCGCCGTCATTGCCGAACCGGAGCGGCCCGCAACCAGAATGGCCGCCAGCAATGGCCCCAGCTCACGGATGACGCTCAAACCCAGAATATCGATGATATAAATCTCCGCTCCGAAAATCTTCAATTGCAAGGCAGACAAATAACTGAGCACGATGCCGATCAAAAAACCCACCAGCGCCGTGATACCCAGAGCCCGAACCCCGGATTCATAAATCGTAATGGAAATTTCCGACCAAGGAATATCGCCAGGATGCAGCAACAGATAGACTATGTCTAAAATCAGCTGACCCAACAATGTCACCAGTGCCTGCAATTGCGCAAAAAATTGCGTAGGTCGGATTAGCGTAGCGTAATCCGACAAGCTCCATGCTATATCCGTTGGGTTACGACGCAAAAAGACATGCCTAACCCAACCTACATGACTGTCCGGTTCAGCGTCAGGAGCTGCCTGAGCTTGCCAGCGCTCGAATAATCGTTGATGCTCAGGCCTCATCTGTAACGCAACCGGCAGCTTTTTCCCCCATGCTTTCCAAAGTATCAAGGCGCTGGCGCTGTCTAGCACCTCAACGGAACACATATCCCATTGCATGTTTGCATTAGCGGCATAGGCGCTGATTTTCCGGCTCAACTCGGGCGCCGTTATCAAGCTGCGTAGATTCCAACTGCCTGACAGTTTGACACAATGCTGCCCAGGGCCTTGCTCAACAATGTCCAGTGCAGGCGGAATATCCTGAGTTGTAGGGGCTACAGCCATAGTTGCATCCTGATTGCCAAGCTGATTAATCTTCCAGCCAATCTATCTCGGCATCCGAAAAACCGGCCTTAATGCGCAATTCCCTGTTAAATGGGCCTTTTGGTTTACCACCCGCATAGTATTCATTGATTAATTCCCGGTATTTGGCTTCAGTTTCAAAACCCTGTTGCCGACAAACAAACTTAAACCAGTAAGTACCCAGCTGCACATGCCCTACTTCGTCGGTCAAAATGCGCGTTAAAATTGCCACGCTTGCATCATCACCCAAGGCACTGAATTTTTCAATAAGCATCGGCGTCACATCCAGTCCTCTCGCTTCCATGCAACGGGGAACCACCGCCAATCTGCCCGGCAAATCATCAGCAGTATCTCGGGCATGATCCCATAAGCCGCTATGAGCGGGTAAATCGCCGTAATCTACCTGCATAGCCCGTAAATGGGTCCTGAGTAATTCAAAATGCTGCGCTTCTTCATCAGCAACACGCAGCCAATCCTGATAGAATTGCTCGGGCATGCCGCGAAAACGATACAACAGATCCCAGGCCAGATAAATAGCGACGAATTCGACATGGGCAATGGCATGAAAAAAGGCCGCAACACCGGCAGGTGTGGTCAATTTTCGCCGGGGCATCTGGCGAGGCGCCAATAACTCCGGACGCTCGGGAAATGTTATCTGGTCTATCGGCAATACCGGCCTAGCTGAGGAAAACGATAATTTACCGGTAATGCAAGCCTGCCTAGCCTGATGAGTCAGTGCCAATTTTCCATCGACATTTTGCTGATAAAAAAACGCCTCGGCACATTCAAATAAATTTTTCATTACACACTATTGCAAGACCATGATTAAAGTTTTAGATTTCACGTCGCTGTTATCCTATTGCCTGTTCATTTACTGGCTTTCCGATCAACCGTCCCTGCCGGTACCTGCGGTGTTCTCGAATCAGGATAAAATACTCCACGCCGGTGCCTATTTTATTATGGGAATATTGGCATGGCGTAATTTTAAATGTCAGCCCAATTATATTGGATGCGCTGTGTTTAGCCTTACCTTTTGCAGTTTATATGGCCTATCCGATGAATGGCATCAGTCTTTTGTTGAGGGTCGCAGTTCGGATATTATCGACTGGCTTGCCGATACCGGCGGCGCAGGTTTTGCGGTGTTTTTGTTGTATAGGCTGCGTTTTACTATCAGCGCAGCCTAAGCCATGAAGTCACAAAGAAACCACCCAGAGCTGGCAAAAGAAATACATCAGTTAACGGACTTTTGCATGTCGTGTAGGGCAAGCTTTCTTGCAGGGTTCTATGTTAACTACGGGTGGGCGTAGAGAATCTAGGGGTCGCATCCGCTAGTTGCAACGCATCGTTCATTTGAAATACATCGCTTTCCAGAAGGCGCTCACTCGGTTTACCAAAAAAATAACCCTGTCCGTAATTGACGCCGATTTCTCTTAAAAGAGAAATCGTATTAGAACATTCAACAAATTCAGCTATGGTTTTTTTACCCATTTTTTTGCAATCTGGTGCATGGAACGCACCAGCATCCGGTCTGTTTCATCGTTCACCAAATTCTGAATAAATTGACCGTCAATTTTCACATAATCAACCGGAAATTTTTTCAGATAGTTAAAAGAACAAAAACCGGCGCCAAAATCATCCAAAGCAAAATGACAGCCCAATGCGCGAATGTGATTAATCATCATCCTTGTTTGTTTGTAGTTATCCACCGCCGCTGTCTCAGTAATTTCAAAGGTAAGACGATCGGCTCTGACACCGGTCATTTCAAGTTTTTGTTTAATCGTCGGCAATAAAGATAAATCCAAAAAAGCAACGCTGGACAGATTGATTGCCAAAGAAATATGCGCCAATTTGAGGGGCAGCGCAGCAAGAAAATCAATAGCGCTCTCGACTACCCATAAATCGATGCCGTGAATCAAGCCCGTTCTTTCTGCGGCAGGAATAAATTCACCAGGCCCCATCACCACGCCATCCTCGCCTTTTAACCGAATTAAAACTTCATAATGGGAAATGTCGCCTTTAATAAGCTTTACTACGGGTTGAAATACCAGAAAAAAACGTTTCTTCAGCAAAGCATCTCTTATGATAGGAACCCAATAAATATCCCGATCCCTTTCTCTAACAATGTAATCATCGCTGTCATATTTCCAGATTCTATTGCCTCCATAAGCCTTGGCCATGCAACAAGCCTGATGAGCCTGTGAGATGAGCTCTCTCGGATGTAATATGGATTTTGAAGAATTTAACGAACTTAATCCTATAGAAGCAGTAATGTTGTAAGTAATCGCCCCGATTACAAAATGGAAATTATCTAAGGATGTTTTAATCTTTTTCGACCAGACTTCAGCCTGAGAAACAGAGCTGTTATCCAGATAAAGACCGAATTTGTCAGAGTCTATCCGAGCAAAAAATCCGACATTATTTAACACCTTTCTTAGCAAGCCGATAACTTCTGTCAGTAAGCGGTCGCCAACATCAAAACCTTCCAGTTCGTTAAATAAACTGAACCGGTCAAGGTCGATAAACAACAGCACGCTATCCTGAGAAAAACTTCTACTGCTATTCCTGTTCAATGTCAGCTGTATATGTTGCTCTAAACTGCTCCGGTTAAGTAGGCCGGTGAGTTCATCGTGTACAATCAGATACTGAAGCTTCGAATCGACGAGCTTTCGTTCGGATAATTCCGTCAATAACTTTTCCTGCTGCCTGTAGCGCTGATATTTTTCATTTTTTAAACAAATGGAAAAATTAACCGCCATTTGCAACTCAATCGGGCTGTAGTCTTGCTTTAGATAATAAACAAGATACTGGCTATCCAGCTTCCAATTATCGGAGATTGGGAAGAAATCTTTTAATAAAACAATCAGGGGGATAAATACGCCGCCGTCACCATGAGAAAAAGATTTGTACAAATCTTTAATCTGACAGCCGGGCAAGTCTTCGCTGATAATAATCAGGCCTATCGCATCCGGAATTTCACAATATTCCTTAGTAATCTCATAAATTTCAGCGCCATTAACGGCAAATTTAAAATCATTAAAACCTGTGCACTGTAATTCCTCGGTAATCCGTGCTACTGAAGACTGATTAGTCTCAGCAATAATAATAACATCTTGTTTCCGCGAATCGATTAACACACTTATCTCCAAACAAAATGGTCAGGCATCATACTTATATTTTATGGGACTTCTTAACCCACTGACCGTCAACACGTTAAGCACTAACGGAGTTTTTATATCATTTGGTTACGTGCATGGCAAACCGTGAGCTTGCCGAACAGGTGAACCAAGAGCATAACCTATTTTTAAAAGGCCTCTTTATATTTTTATTACTTACACGACTCAACCGCTTACTTTTTACGCCGATTTTATTAAGGTCTTTATCTTGTATTCTTTCCAAATCCTAACTAATCTTTATTACATCGAGTCCATTTGTGAATTCAATCACTTAAATATAGACAATAATATTTAAATTCCTATGTTAGCCGCCATTTCTTCTGATTTAAAAATTTCGGATCTGTTCAGAGGCGATTTGCAACTGACTTCACCGCCGAACATTTATTTTGAACTTCAAAAAACGATTGCTAATCCCGATAAATCGATTGCCGATATCGGCTTTATCATTGAACAGGATCCTGCATTATCTATACGCATGCTAAAAATAGTTAACAGTGTTTTTTTTGGCATTCCAGCGCAAGTCACATCGATCGGTCGCGCCATAACCATTATCGGTGTTCAGGAATTACAAAATCTGGTACTGGCTACCGTAGTCATAGAAAAATTTTCAGCAATGCCCGGCGGACTTATTTCGATGCATGACTTCTGGGCCAGAAGCCTGCAATGCGCACTCATTAGTAAAGAGCTATGTATCTATGGCAACAACAAGGACGTTCTTGATTCAATGTTTATTTGCGGATTATTGCACGACATCGGTCAACTGGTTTTTTACCGTAGAATACCGGGATTAGCACGTCAAATCGGCCTTTTAGTTGAATCTAGCGGTATCGATGAAGTTCATGCAGAGAACGTTATACTTGGATTTAATCATTATCAGGCAGGCGCCGAATTAGCTAGGTTATGGAAACTGCCTGAAATCATAATTGAAAGCATCGACCAACATAACCACCCCGATTACACGGGTGTTTTTGCAAATGCCGCATCGATAATAAGATCCGCTAGTTGTCTATGTAGATTAGAAACACAAGACGCCCATCAAAACAATTTTTGCAACGCTATTCCTGTGGACGATTTGAGTTACATCATCGATAAAGCCCACGATCAATTTGAAGAAATTTTTAAACTTTTCTACTGACCAGTTAAGGGGTTCCATTCTAATTCGATTCTGGGAACCCCGACGCACTCAGCCAGCACCCTCATGTAGCCACCAGGATTAAAGCCTGCGGAAACAATACCCGGAAGTTTGCGGTTAACACGCTGTTCGAAAATGCGTTGGCTAGCGAACTAAGGATCGACAGGGTCGCGCTTAAGAGCCGCCCTACTTTAAATCGAATACGCTGTAGAACAGGAATATGAATGTAGGGAAGAAGGCAATAAACGCCCCTAGAAGCAACAGGTATCTGTATTTATATTGCACAGACAATGGAGAGTAAGTTTGTTCTTTTAAGCGAGCGAAAAACTGCTTTTTAATTAATTCTTCCATCTTCGCTTTTGCACCTGTTAGATTGTTATATTTATCGGCATATTCTGACATAAATTGTAATCCACTCCCAATTTCGTCAAAATGTTAAATTCTGATGACAAATTAAACCCATAAATAACAATAGCTTAATATTTTTATAGCCGATTTTTTTGCTAAGATTGGAGTTCAGTACAGGAACTGTTATCAAAGATAAAAAATCTTGCTCTGATTTATACTTTTGAATGATTTACACCCACTTGTTATCACGGGTTTCTCGCATCAAGTACACGGCGAGCAGGCTGATTGCCGCAGCCGATGAGACATAGCCGCCAACCCAAGCCAAACCTCCTTCGTTGACCAGTCGCTGCGCGATATACGGTGCAAACGAAGCGCCAATTATACCGCCTAAATTATAGGCCGTTCCGGCGCCGGTGTAGCGCAACTCGGAGGGAAACAGCTCAGGCAGCAAGGCGCCCATCGGCGCGAAAGTGGCGCCCATCAGCAACAGCTCCAGTGACAAAAATGCGGTAATCACCAAGGGCGATCCGCTTTCCAGCATCGGCTTTAACAGGAAACCGGACAAGAATGCAAAGCTTCCGGCGACCAACAAAACAGGTCGTCGTCCGAATCGGTCACCTGCCCATGCCGATAGTGGCGTGGCGGCGGCCATAAACAGCACCGCCACACACAGCATGCCGAGGAATTGCTGGCGCGGGATGTGCAGCGTCGTGGTGCCATAGCTTAGGGAAAACACCGTTGAAATATAGAACAAGGCATAGCACACCACCATCGCCATCGCTCCCAAAACCAACGGGACGGCATGAGATTTGACTATTTCCCGTAACGGCAAGCCGAACTGTTTGCGTTGCTGTAACACTTGGGCAAACACAGGGGTTTCGGCCAAGGCCAGACGCACATACAAACCGATCATGACCAGCATCGAACTGGCAAGAAACGGCAGCCGCCATCCCCAGTCTTTAAACTCTTGTTCAGTCAGAAAATGCGCCAGCAGCAAAAAACTGCCGGTCGCCAATAGAAACCCCACCGGCGGCCCCAACTGAGGAAACATGCCGTACCAACCGCGCTTTCCGGGCGGAGCATTCTCGGTCGCCAGCAGCGCCGCGCCGCCCCATTCTCCGCCCAAGCCGATGCCCTGCCCGAAACGTAATAAACACAACAAGACCGGCGCCCATGCGCCGATAGCCTCATAGCCCGGCAGCACGCCGATCAATGTGGTGGAAACACCCATAACCAGCAACGATGCGACTAAGCTTGATTTGCGCCCGATGCGGTCGCCAAAATGCCCGAACAGTATCGCGCCCAATGGCCGGGTCATAAAAGCCACGGAAAAAGTGAGGAAGGCGCTGAGGGCTTGAGTCGTCGAGTTGCCGTCGGGAAAAAATACCGGGCCGATAACCAAGGCCGCCGCCATGCCGTAGATATAAAAATCGTAGAACTCGATAGCGGTGCCGATGAAGCTGGCTAAGGCAATGCGGGTAACGGAGGGGGCGGTCATGAATGCATTAAACGTCCACTGTGGGTAAAGCCTTTATAGAAGCTGATTACAATAAATATAACCGCTCTTGTGTTGCTTCGGCATTGCGAATCTTCATGTAGTGCGCGCCGACGATAAGCAAGATTTGTCGATCCTCTGAACAGGCGCGCACGGCGCGCCCCACCGTTACATTAATCCAATTTAATCCAGTCCTCCAGCGCCTCAATAATAGCTTTCGCCTGATCTTTGCTGGAAATATTAAACTTTGATTTTTGTTTGTATTCGCCGTTTTGCTTTTGGTAACGACGAATGGTGTATTTATCGGGACCGTATTCTTCTTTGGCGCGGTTCCAGTCCTGGTAACGGTACATGACCGTAGCCCAGGCGCCTTTGGTCAGCACCTTTTTGTCCAGTTCCTTGACTGTCTCAATGCCGCCGTCTTCGTATGTTACCGTCAATTCATCTACAGTTTCAGCCATGTTATCTCCAGGTAATTAATGTACTTCCCTGGAACAGCAGTTCAAGCGAACGGATGCTCCAGAATAATGGTATCGTCTCTATCGGGGCCGGTGGACAGAATAGTAATCTTAACGCCCACCAGCTCTTCAATTCTTTTGATATAGGCTTTGGCGTTCTCAGGAAGCGCGTTGTAATCGGTCACTCCGGCAGTCGTTCCCGTCCAGCCGGGCATGTCTTCAATGATCGCATGACATTCTTGATATTGATCCGCACCTAAAGGCGCGGTTTCGGTAATGACGCCGTTTAGCCGATAGGCGGTGCAAATGCCGACCTTTTCCAGGCCATCCAATACGTCCAGCTTGGTTAAACAAATGCCGCTTAAACTGTTCATTTTTGCGGATTTGCGCATCGCGACCGCGTCAAACCAGCCGGTGCGGCGTTTGCGCCCGGTGGTAGCGCCGAACTCATGCCCTACTGTGCCCAAGTGCTCGCCGTTCGCATCATGCAGTTCAGTCGGGAAAGGGCCGTTGCCTACCCGCGTTGAATAGGCTTTGGTAATGCCCAGCACATAGTCAAGATCAAGAGGGCCTATGCCGGTGCCGGTAGCAGCGCCGCCAGCCGTAGTGCTGGACGAAGTCACATAAGGAAAAGTGCCGTGATCTATATCGAGCAGCGCGCCTTGCGCGCCTTCAAATAACAGGTTCTTGCCTTGATCCTGATATTTGTATAAAACCTCGCTGACATCGATCAGCATGGGTTTGATTTGCTCGCCCAGAATTAACGCTTCATCGAGCGTCTTCTGGTAGTCAACTGCATCGGTGTGATAGTAATGAGTCAGCATAAAATTGTGGTAGTCGACCAACTCCTTAAACCGTTCGGCAAAAACCGCAGGATTTAAAAAGTCTCCGGCTCGCAAGCCTCGTCTGGCCGCCTTGTCTTCATAGGCCGGGCCAATACCGCGACCCGTCGTGCCGATCGCCTTGCTACCGCGCGCTTTTTCGCGCGCTTGGTCAATGGCCACATGAACCGGCAATATCAAGGTACAGGCTTCACTGATCAGCAAGCGGTTTCTCACTGAAATACCGGCTTTTTCCAGAAACTCAATTTCTTCGAGCAAGGCATTGGGCGACAAAACCACGCCATTCCCGATCATGCATTGCACATTTTCCCGCAGGATACCGGAGGGAATAAGATGTAAAACCGTCTTCTGTCCCTGTATAACCAGCGTGTGCCCCGCATTATGGCCGCCCTGAAAACGGATAACAGCTGCCGCTTGCTCCGTTAACAAATCGACCAGCTTACCTTTACCTTCGTCACCCCATTGGGTTCCGATGACTACGACATTTTTTCCCATTATTATTCCAAGCTTGCTAAGGGTCTAACGACCCAATTTTGATAATCTTGTTCCAACACAGCTGTGCACCCGAGCTCTTGCGCAGTGCCGGATTGTCCCGGTAATTGTTGAACGACGGCGAGTCCCTGGGCGCGCATATCCCTGATTTTTTCATGTAATGCTGCGTCGATCAGATACGGCGCAAATATCAAGGCTTGCGGTTCTTTTTGATAAGATGTCTTGCCCAAGGCCGACAGTACTTTCAAGTCCGCACTAAAACCAGTCGCAGGGCGCGCACGTCCAAAAATAGCGCCGATATTGTCATAACGGCCGCCTCTGGCGATTTCCCTGCCTACCGACGGCACGAAAGCGGCGAAAACCACGCCGGTGTGATAATGATAACCGCGCAATTCTGCCAAATCGAAACTTATCGGCAATGAGGGAAAACTGACCGCCAATTTTTCCGCAATGGCTTCCAAATCCGCTAAAGCCTGTTTGACTTGATCATCGGCCTGCAATAATACAGCACGGGCTTTGCCGATGGTTTCCTTGCCGCCATTGAGTTCCGGCAATTTCAGAAACATCGCCTTAAGCTCATTATCGATGCGGTAACCGGCCATCAATTCGCCGAGTTCAGGTCTGGCTTTGCGTTGCAAAACATCAAACAACTCGGCTTCCTCAGCAGTGGTTAATCCTGCCTGTTTTGATAGTGCCCTATAGATGCCGACATGGCCCAAATCAAGGTGCACATTCTGCAATCCGGTCATCGCCAGCATTTCCAGCATCAGACCTATCACTTCTACATCGCTTTCCTTACCGGCATGACCATAAAGTTCGGCGCCTATCTGCATAGGACTTCTGGTTTTTTCCAGCGGATCGCCTTTAGTGTGCAAAATAGTGCCTGCGTAGCAAAGCCGGGTCGGCCACTCGGCGTTAAGATTATGCGCATCGATTCGGGCAACCTGAGGCGTCATGTCCGCCCTCACCCCCAACATTTCACCGCTGATTTGATCGGTCAGTTTAAAGGTTTGCAATTCCAGGTCGTGTCCCGAACCGGTCAACAAGGAATCCAGAAAATCGATGAACGGAGGAATGACTAATTCGTAGCCCCAGCAAGCAAACGTGTCCAGAATTTTGCGCCGCAAGCTTTCAAGGTGCTTGGCCTCTTCCGGCAAAATCTCTTCTATGCCGTCGGGCAATAGCCAAGAGTCTTTTTGTTGCATGTTTTGTATGTCCACTCAAACAAAACGCCCCGCATGCGGAGCGTTGGTTACGGGTTCCCTCGATATTGGAGGAAATCTTATCTTAATTATTCAGCCACAGATTGCACGGATTAAACAGATTACTTTGCAAGGTGTAAAGTGTCGGCTTTTTAGCCTTTCGCCTTTTATTCAGTGTCCATCTGTGCAATCTGTGGCTAAATAATCCAACTATTTCTGCTGTTTAAAATATCTGAAGAAATCGGAATCGGGATCAAGCACCATCATACTTGAACTGGTAAAGGTCTTTTTATAGGCATTCAAGCTGCGATAGAAAGTAAAGAATTCAGCATCGGCGCCATAGGCTTGCGCATAGATTTCAGCAGACTTGGCGTCGCCTTCGCCACGTAATATTTCTGCATCCTTAAATGCGTTCGCCATGGTAACCACCCGCTGTCTATCGGCATCGGCGCGGATTCTTTCTGCGGCCTCGGCGCCTTGCGAACGGAATTCTCGGGCGACCCGTTCACGTTCTGCTTCCATTCTGCGAAACACCGAACTGCTGACTTCGTCCGGCAAATCGATGCGCATGACTTGAACATCAATAATTTCCATACCCAAGTCAGCCGCAAGCGGTTTGGAGTTTTTGATCAATATTTCACGTATCTCCTGGCGATCGGTAGAGACCAATTGCTTGATATTGCGCTTGCCGAATTCACCCCGGAAAGCGTCTTTAATGATTTGATCCAGGCGTAAATTAGCCTGATCTATATCACCCGCCACCACCGTATAAAAAGTGGTTACGTCGCCGATACGCCATTTAACAAAAGAATCGACTATAACGTTCTTTTTTTCAGCGGTTAGAAAGCGCTCAGGTTTGGCATCCATCGTTTGTATGCGTTTATCAAATTTCTTGACATTGTTGATAAACGGCCATTTGAAATGCAATCCGGGGGAATAATCATTCTTTACGATCTCACCCAAACGAAACTTAATGGCCTTTTCTGTTTCTCCGACGGTAAACATGCACATCATGCCGATAAACAACAATGCGCCAACGCCTACCCATATTTTATTGTGTGTCATTAGCGTCCCCTAGTGTCGCGACCGCGAGTTGAAGTTCGCACAGGGGACTGAGCCGCATCAACCGCTGGCTGAGAAGGTTGCTCTGTGCTTTGAGGCATATTGGCTTGTGGTATCGTAGGCTGATGCTGAATCATTTTATCTAAGGGCAAATACAGCATATTATTGCTGCCTTTAACATCAACCATCACGGTATTGGTTTCGGACAACACGGATTCCATGGCTTCGATATACAGACGCTTTCTGGTCACATCCGGCGCTTTGGTATATTCGGTGAGCAATTTGGAAAAACGGTTGGATTCACCTTCCGCCTGAGCAATAACCTGTTCCTTATAACCCTCGGCTTCCTGTAGCTTTCTCGCTGCGGCGCCGCGTGCTTTCGGCACGACGTCATTAGAATAGGCTTCCGCTTCATTGATTAAGCGTTGTTCATCTTCACGCGCTTTGATAGCGTCTTCAAATGAGTTTTGTACCTGTTCAGGCGGCTGCGCATCCTGAAGGTTGACGCTGGTAACCTGAATGCCGGACTTATAGCTATCCATGACATCCTGAATTTCCTTTTTTATCTGGGCCACTATTTCACTACGACCCTCGGTCAACACAAAATCCATTTTGCTGCTGCCGACCACGCCGCGCTGTACGCTTTCGGTAACCTGTTTCAGGGTCGCCGCAGGGTTGACTATATTGAAAATAAATTGCTTAGCATCCTTTACTTGATACTGTACCGCTAAACGTACATCGACAATATTTTCATCCTTGGTCAGCATTAACGCTTCTTTTGGCACTGAGCCCAGCGTCTGTTCAGAGCCGCCACTGCGATAACCGACTTCGATATAACGCTGTTGTTTAACATCGACGACATCGACCCGTTCGATAGGCGACGGATAATGCCAGTTCAAACCCGACTGGGTAGTCGCAACATACTTGCCGAACCGGGTTTCAACACCATGAGTACCTTCATCGACTATGTAAAAGCCGCTCAAACCCCATAACACTGTTGCGCCTGCTGCGACAAAACCCAGACTTTTCCAGGGAGGAATTCCGGAAGAATTGTCATCACCCTGTTTGCGACCGCCAAAAAAACCACCTATCTTTTCTTGCAATGAACGTATTACTTCGTCCAGATCAGGTGGGCCTTTTTGGTCGCCACGACCGCTCCAGGGATCTTTCTTGTCGCCGCCAGGCTCATTCCAGGACATAAATTTGCTCCATA
>JAYTLW010000027.1:0-5261 GCA_043729025.1 Methylobacter sp. | reverse complement strand
GCAGGCATTTCGGTAACCGGCACCACCACGTCCTCATTGATTTTTTTCGGAGCCACCTTGCGTAGCGCCGGAGACAATGCTTTTCGGGTTTGCCATAGCGCTTTAACTTCCGCTTCAGTCTGTGCCAATCGAATGTCCAAAAGGCCATCGTTTTTGGCGGCGGCCGCTACTTTTTCAGCCGCCGTGTCCAAGCCTTCCCGTTGTCCGTCGACTTCGATCATGAGCATGGCCCCGGCATGTTCGGGCAGATCGGATTCTGAATATTGCCGGATCATGTTGATCGCATTGCCGTCGATAAATTCCAGCGCACAGGGAATCACCGGCTGCGACATGATCGCGGACACGGCTTTGGCCGCATCGAAAACTGAATTGTATATGGCCCTGAGCGTTTTGGTGGCTTCCGGCAATGGCGTCAGTTTTAACGTTGCCTGGGTAATGATGGCCAGCGTGCCTTCCGAGCCGAGGATCAGCCGGGTCAGGTCATAACCGACCACGCCTTTGCTGGTATGGACGCCGACACGGATTTCCTTGCCTGCACCGGTGACTGCGCGTAGCCCTAAGGTATTTTCCCTGGGCGTGCCGTATTTTACCGCCCTGGGGCCTGCGGAGTTGTAAGCCAGATTGCCGCCGATGCTGCAAAAAGCTGCGCTGGTAGGATCAGGCGGCCAGAAAAAACCTTTTTCTTTGACGATGTCCTGCACCTGCTGGTTAGTCATGCCCGGTTCCACGATGATGTAGCGGTTATCGGGAGAAAATTCGACCAGTTTATTCATGCGTTCCAGCGACACTATCAACCCGCCTTTAAGCGGGACGGTGGCGCCGGTTGTGCCGGTACCGCGCCCTCTGGCAGTCAGCGCGACATTGTACAGGTTGCAGGCGTTGACGACGCTGACCACTTGTTCATGAGTGGTCGGGAAGACGACAGCTTGAGGCAGCACATGGCGACGGCTATTGTCATAGCCGTAAGTCCAGCAGTCTTCGGGGGAGGTTAAAAGGGCATCGCGAGAAAAAATCCCAGCCAGCAGCTTTAAAAAATCGGTAGGTAACAGGGCAATATCAGTCAATGTATGCAAAAGTCGTGATCAGATGTTTTTGTGTTGGATTCGAGGAAAATCATATCACTCTGTGTTGCCCTTAGCCGCCAAATAATTGATGATCGATTAAGTCGCACAAGCAATGGGTAATTAATGAATGCACTTCCTGAATATGGATGCTGGCGTTTGACGGTACGCGAATTTCTAAGTCGGTTTCATGAAGCAACGGAGCAATCATGCCTCCATTATTCCCGGTCAGGGCGATGACCGTGATGTCTTTATCGTGAGCCGTGGTAATGGCTTTGGCGATATTGGCTGAATTATTGCCGTCGGTGTAAGCAACCAAAATATCACCGCTATGCCCCAATGCCCTGAGCTGTTTGGCGAAAATATCATCAAAATGATAGTCATTGGCTATCGCAGTGATGGTGATCGTATCGGCAGTTAAGGCAATGGCGGGTAATGAAGGCCGATCACGTTGGTATTGATTAAGCATTGCCGATGACAGCATCTGGGCGATGGCCGCCGAACGACCATTGCCGCAAGTGATTATTTTTTTATCATTAAGCAGGGTTGCGACCAGCCGCTGCGAGGAAAACTCGATCAACTCGCCGAGACTGGCGAGAGTATCCTGCTGGATTTTGATGCTGTTAGTGAAGTGTTTGATTATGCGATTTTGTAGGCTCATGGAAAACGATTATAAAGGCTATCAGTCGATGCGACATTTTTTAAATTCAACAGCTTGAAGATCTTGCGCGGTTAAAATGCATTTTGTATCCAATCCAGTTTGCCGTTGCCGGAAATGGCAACCACATCAAAGCGGATAGCGCTGTCTGTTTTTTGGGTGGAAAGGTAAACATGCGTTGCTGCGATAATACGGGATTGTTTGGCGCGGGTAATACTCTCAACGGCGCTGCCGTATTTATCGGTTTTGCGGTAACGAACCTCAATGATAACCAAGGTCTGCTTATCGGTCATTATTAAATCCAGTTCGCCCTGTTTGCAGTTAAAATTCCGACACACCGGTTTGAGTCCCTTAGCGATCAGGAAGTTGTGAGCTTGTTCTTCGGCGCTTTCGCCGAGAATTAAATGGGCCGCTTTCGCCTTGAGCTTAGTAAACAGCATGGTCAACCGGTTTTTGCTTATTTGCAGGTGGCGGAGTGATGTTATCGGCGCCAGAGTCGATAATTTCTGGCTGTCCGTCTGTGAACTTGGCGCATGTCAGTTTGCGTTGGATGCGCTGGTCGGTGGTTAACGACAGCGTTCCGGTCGCGCCTGACAAGGAATCCGTTTCCAGATTGCCCAGGTGTGTAGCCAAGTTATAAGCGTCTATGCCCATCGCAACTAGGCGTAAATAAGCACTGGGAAATGGCGTCCAGGTTTCTTTTAGCGCGTCCATGCCGAGTTCTCCCTGGTAGGCTTTATTGAATAACCAGGGAATATCGCAAAAGGTTATTTTATTAAGGTCGGCATCCAGTGACGCGTTGATTTGTCCCGTGTAAACGGTAGGCATGGCATAAACAGGGAGGTCGCCGGCCTGGTAAAACTGGAGCTGGGGATTGATGGAACGCGCCTCTGCGCTATAGGCGCTTAATAAGACAGCATCTGCATCCTGGCGTCTTCGGGGGGTATATTTTACTCCAGGTATTAACGCCAGGATTTTATGGTAACGCTGTTCGCTTTCGTCCAAGTTGAGCAGTTTTTGTATGGGCGATGAAAAGTCGGTATCTTTGGGGTTATAGGTCTGCGTTTCGAGGATAGCGCCGTCCTGATCTTGCCAGTCTGCCGTTAAATAATGGGCGATGCGTTTACCCGGAGCATTTTCAGGCATTAACATCAGCACTTTGTGGTGGCCATCTGTCCATGCTTTTTGGGTGATTTGGCCTGTGTCATCCAGCGGGCTAAGGCTGAACTGGTAGAGCCGGTCTTTTTGTAGACCTGGAATATGATTTAATGCCAGCACGGGTATGTTGAAAGTAACGTTATCGGCTAGGCTTTGGACCTGTTCTTTAGCCAGCGGGCCTACGATTAACTGCGCGCCTGCTGCGACAGCCTTGTTATAGAGGGTTTGCGGTGTCGATTGCTCACTGTCGTAAAAGCGGACGGTGGGTTTGGAATCGTTATCCGCATGGTTGTAGGCCGCCATAAATCCGGCGCGGATGGCTTTGCCGGCCTGGGAAAAAGTCCCCGATCCGGGCAATAATAGTGCGATGACTTTGGCTTGTAGCGCATTTGCCGGGGCGTCTTGAGGGCGATCTAAAAAGCTTAAGTCGGCGGGATGCGCAGGAAATGTGATGCGCCACTGACTTAGTTGAGCAGTAAAATCGGGCTGGTTTAGTTGTTTTAAAATGCGAACTAAAGACATCCAACCGGCTAAAGCGTCTGTTGGATCAAATGGCACGTCGGCGTCTGGCAGCAGGCTTAACGCTTCCAGAATGGCGGACTGATTTTTTTCGAGCTCATCGGGGGAGCTTATTAACGGGTGCAGTGCAATTCTGGATTTGGCGCTGGCAAGCAGGTTTCCTGTTAATGAGTAGGCGAAGGCCTGCGATTGATAATATTTAAGTTGATTACCCAGATTAAGCTGTTGCGGTTGAATTTGCGTCAGACTTTCAATGGCCAGCTCAGCCTCGCCGAAGTTGAGCTGGATCTGGGCATAAAGTAAACTCAGCCAAGCTTGTTGCTCGGCCGACAACTCAACGGGATTAATGGCGTCCGCTTCCTGTTTTGCGCTGACGCCATCGCCGCCAAGTATCAATGTATCAACGGCCTGTAAGCGCTGTTGAATTTGATCCTGGGACGATGGCATTGCGGGATGCTGGTATAATTCAAGCATGTGCTCCGGCCGGTCGTTTTTTATGAAGGGCTGAGTTACCAGCGCTTCTTGCTCGGGCACAGTTTTAGGTTCTGCATTCGTGGCAGGCGGGGATGCGCAACCGGGAAAAAACGCTAGGCAAGAAAGCAGGATGCACAATAATAGCGGTTTATAGTGGGGTCGCATTTTTTGAGGGATTTTCAAGTGAGAGTATCGAATGTCAAGTGAATGCGGCAAATTATACGTTGTTGCTACACCGATAGGTAATTTAGCAGATATTAGTTTCCGAGCGGTCGACATATTAAAGCAGGTCGATTTGATTGCCGCAGAAGATACCCGGCATGTGAAAATGTTGTTACAGCATTATGGCATTAGCAATAAACTGGTTTCGTTGCATCAACATAATGAGGACAAAGCTTCGATCGGGTTGCTGGAAAAGCTGCGCGCGGGTTTGTCTATTGCGTTGGTTTCCGATGCAGGAACGCCGTTGTTAAGCGATCCCGGTATGCCGCTGGTGAAAATGGTCAAGGATGCGGGTGTCGATGTAGTGCCGGTGCCGGGCGCTTGCGCTTTGATTGCGGCACTGTCTGCTGCGGGCTTGCCGGTTACGCAGTTTACGTTTGAGGGTTTTTCGCCGAGAACTTCGTCAGCGCGGAAAGCGTTTTTTAGCGAAAGATTAATGTGCCCGACAACCTGGGTGTTTTATGAGTCGAGTCATCGGATTCTGGCTTCATTGCAGGATATGGCGGAGGTCTTGCCGCTGGATCGTCAGATCGTTATTGCCAGGGAGCTGACCAAATTACATGAAACTATCGTAAAAACCAGCCTGGGTGAGGCGCTTAAGCTGGTAGAAGAAGATAGCAACATGAGGAAGGGTGAGTTTGTGGTGATAATCAATGGCGCTACCCTCAATAAAAAAGAGCACATCATAACGCCTGAACAGCAAAACATACTGAGCGTGTTATTGGCTGAATGCTCTATTAAGACGGCTGTTGCACTGGCGGTAAAAATTACCGGGGTTAGAAAAAAATTGTTATATCAAGCCGCATTAGCGTTAGAAAAGACAAAAGACGCTTAGTATTTTCGTTAATGCGAGACTCATCACGTTAGCTTAGGTAAAGTCAGTGGATATGACTTTGATGAATATTAGTGATATTATGGGGCTTGAAAGAGTCGGCTGAACAGTCGCTGTTTTATCGCAAGATAAGATGGAGGAAAGTCCGGGCTCCATTGGGCAGGGTGCCAGGTAACGCCTGGGAGGCGTGAGCCTACGGAAAGTGCCGCAGAAAATAGACCGCCAGTCACTAGTGATTGGTAAGGGTGAAAAGGTGCGGTAAGAGCGCACCGCGCAACTGGTAACAGAAGTGGCATGGTAAACCCCACCCGGAGCAAGATCAAATAGAGGGACAGAC
>JAYTLW010000026.1:0-6130 GCA_043729025.1 Methylobacter sp. | reverse complement strand
AGATGAATGAAAAAAATCTGATGCTCACCGAAGTCAAAATGGAAAACAGTATCGACCGTATTCAAGGAACTGCAGCTCACGGGGGGTTACGCAATACCGAACGCGTTCCCGCCACTGCTAAATTTGACTTTAACCTGACCATTCGTGTCCACGACCAAGAGGACCTGACTGAAACCATTCTAGTCGGACTCAAATTATTGGAATACACAGGACTGGGTGGCTCTGGTTCGCGTGGTTATGGAAAGATTGCTTTTCGTGACTTAAAATTAGACGGACAGGATTTTCAAGCTAAACTCGATCAACTTAAGTTGCAAGAGGCCGCTTGATGCAAAGCTTTTGCGTAACACTAACCCCTTTATCGGCATTTGCTACGCCGTTAAAGGGCGACACGTTGTTTGGGCAACTGTGTTGGGCGATTCGCAATCGCCAGGGTGAAGCTCGCTTAAACCAATGCCTCGAAGGGTATACCAACGCTCAACCGTTTGCGGTAGTTTCAGATGCGTTTCCAGAAGGTTATCTGCCATTACCGAAATTACCCAGTTGCTTTTACCAATTGCCTAATAATGAAGATCGCAAAGCAGTCAAAAAACTAAGCTGGTTGCCGGAAGCTACACTGCAAAAGCCGCTTACTGAATGGTTGTGCCACTCAGTTAACTCCTCGGCAATTGCAGTAGAGATAAGCGAGAAATTGCGGGGCGCTGAGGACACTACCTCCTCACGATTTAACATCCACAGCCTTAGCGAAGAACATCCGCAACCCCATAACGCCATTAACCGCCAAACCAACACCACCGGTGAAGGCGGCTTTGCGCCCTATAGCGTTGAACAGGAATGGTTTATTCCTGGCTTGCGCTGGACGCTATACATTCTGCTGGATACCGAACGATTAAGCAGAGAAGACTGCCTGCAATGCCTGGAAGACATCGGCAGTTTCGGTTATGGCAAGGATGCCAGCATCGGCATGGGGAAATTTCAAATCGAAAGCTTTCAAGAACAAGTACTACCCGCTCAAAATGGCGCCAACGCCTGTTTAACCCTTGCGCCCTGTGCGCCACAAAACCTGGGCTTCGAAACTAAGGGCAGCTTTTACCAACTGTTTACCCGTTTCGGCCGACACGGAGATATGGCCGTTCATCAGGAAGGTAAACCGTTTAAGAATCCGGTGTTATTGGCGCAAACCGCCGCCGTATTTGCTACGACCCCACCTAAGTCAGGTTTTATTGGTCAGGGTATTGGTGGCAATGGCGAATTATCCAAAACCCTTTCAGCAACCGTACACCAGGGTTATGCGCCTGTAATTGCGATCAACCTTAACTCCAAGGACTGTCCATGACACCTTTTTTGAATCACTACACGCTTAAATACACACCGCTGTCACCCGTGCATGTTGGTGCCGATGAAAGCTATGAGCCTGGCAATTATGTGATTGACGATGAAGCTGGGGCCTTGTATAGCTTCGATAGCCGCGCCGCATTAGTTGGTTTAAGTCTGAGTGACAGGCAACAATTGCTAGCGATCGTCAATAGCAAGCCGGATGACACTATGCTGACTAAGGTCCAGGCATTTTTTCATAATCACCGGGAAAAATTGCTGGCCTACGCCATGCCACCCGTTCCCACTGCTACTGGCATCAAGTCATTGTATGCAAAACGCATAGGCAAGACAGCACAGCACGGGGTCATCAATAAACTGGAAATCGAGCGCACCTTTTACAATCCGGTTGACGGTAAACCGTTATTGCCCGGAAGCAGCATCAAAGGCGCTATACGTACAGCATTATTAGATGGAATCAATCAGGGTAAACCCTTAATTGATCGTAACAACCAACAACTCCAGAAACGTTTATTTGAGGGTGACTTCCATCTGGATCCGATGCGCCTTGTCTCTATCGGTGATGCTGGCTGGCAAGGTAAAGCTGAGAAACCGGCTTGCCAAGTGCAATTTGCAGTTAACCGCAAACGCCAACCTGTTATCAAAAATGGCCAATTAGTAAAATCGCAAGCTGAAACCAGCAATCTTTATCAACTACTGGAGTGCGTAGCGCCCCATCATTACCAAAGTTTTACCGGCAGCTTAACCTTATACAATACCCAATCGGTTGCGCAAGATAATCGCAAATTGCCCAAGCAACAGTTGCACTGGACTGCAAAAGACATCGCTAAGGCCTGTAATGCTTTTTACATGGAACTCTTCTGGAAAGAATTTCATGCCATGAAAGAGCGAGATTACCTGAAAACCGATTGGTTAAACCAGATGGAACAATTATTAGACAACGGTTTGCTGAAACGTTTGGATGATGGTGACGCCTTTTTACTTCGCGTAGGCAGACACAGCGGCGGTGAAGCTATGACACTTAACGGTGTGCGTAGCATTATGATTAAAGGGCAAGGTAGAGAAAAAACGTGGGAAAAACAACCCAAAACCTGGTGGCTGGCCGCTGATGATGTCAGCAGTAAACAAGGCTTGTTGCCTTTTGGCTGGGTATTAGTGGAAATTGATCCCAAAGCACCGGACAGCCAACTCCAGCAATGGTTAGAAAATAGTAATAGTGATTTAACAGCCTGGATGCAACAGCAGTTAGATAAACAAAATGCTCTTAAACAACAAGCCGAATTATTACAGCAGCAAGAGCAGCAAAAAATACATGCCGAACAGCAAATAGCGGATGAAATTCGGTTACAGCAAGAGGCCGATCAACAGCGCCTTGCCAGCCTAAGTCCGATTGATCAGGAAATCGAAACCTTCCTCAAACCTATTCAAGTCCAGGAACACGATACCCGCCTGCTGCAAGAACTGGAAAAAGGCCGCTGGCAAGAAGCCGATGCCAAAATCGTTGCGCAACAGGTTAAAGCCTTGATGGAGCAAGCCAACAAATGGATGCCAGACTTTGCCGGTGATAATAAACAAAAAGTGAAATTGAAAGAGCGTAGCCAAAAAGTCCTGTCTTATATAAAAGATTAACCATGATAACTTGTTTCATTGCCCGCAACCCAGTTGGGCAGAGCTAAAAGGTCTTGCCGTTAACCGTGCCAGAACACTGGCACGGTGAGAGCACAGTATTGGAGCAGATGGTTGAATGTGGTGCACGTCTGGAAGGCTACGAGTTAAAAAAGATCAATTGCGTACAAGAATAAGTACAACTACAATGCTAAAACTCCACACTCAGCAGAAATAACAACCATGGATACAATTAACTATTCGACATTCCGCAGTAACCTAGCCAGCGTCCTCGATAAAGTCAACGACGATCATGTCCCGGTATTGGTCACTCGACAAAACGGCAAACCGGCAGTGATTCTGTCGCTGGAAGATTTCAAATCCTTCGAGGAAACCGCTTATCTAATGGCCAGCCCCATCAATGCCCAGCGCCTGAATCAAGCCATTGCCGAGGTCGAAGCCGGTCAAGTCATCCGGCATGAGTTGCTTGAAGAATGATTCTGGCCTGGGCAGAACACGCTTGGGACGATTATCTGTACTGGCAAGCAACAGACAAGAAAACCTTAAAACGCATCAACAGCCTGATCCAGGATATTAAACGCCATCCTTTTACAAGCATGGGCGATCCAGAACCGTTAAAACACAACTGGTCTGGTTACTGGTCACGGCGTATCGATCGTGAACATCGGTTGGTTTACAAAGCTGATGCAACGGTCATAACTATTGTTCAATGTAAGTACCATTACTAAGCCCTGTAAATCATTGTTCCTTGCAACCCAAAATAAAAACCACTAAACCAAAAAAATATGGCTATCAACTTAAGGCGGGGCAGCGTAATAGACTATGCCATGCGGAGTGCAAGCTCTGCTTGCGAACAGGCAAAGCCTGTACTCCTGATTTGTCCCGTCTTAAGTTGGTAGCCAAAAACATCAACAATTGTATCTACACTCAGGTGGACTTATGACCGTTCAAGTATTAAAAAAATGGGGCAACAGCCCGGCGGTGCGGATACCTGCCGCGATTATACAATCAGCGCATTTGGTGTTGGATCAAGCGGTTGAAGTACGGGCAGAAGGTGGACGCATCATTATCGAACCGGTCGCGCCCGCTTATACGCTGGACGATTTGCTGAAGGGTATTTTATGACCAAAATTCTCATCTGCACCGTCGGCGGCAGCCACCAACCGATAGTTAGCGCCATTAACGAACAACGCCCGGACTATGTCATTTTTATTTGTACAGGCAAAGACCCGGCCACCGAACGCCACGGATCAAGTATCCAAATCACCGGCTCTGGCAACTGCATAAAAGCCCAACACCTGGACGAAAAACCCACACTGCCCAACATACCCGCACAAACCAGCTTAACGGCAGAGCAGTATGAAGTGTGCTGTACCTTATCCGACGACCTGGATCAGATTTATCTCGATTGTAGTAACGCAATTAATGCCGCATTACGCCGTTTCCCAAATGCCAAAATCATTGCCGATTACACCGGCGGCACCAAATCCATGAGCGCAGGCTTGGCGATGGCGGCGCTGGAACATCAGGATATACAATTGCAACTGGTCACCGGCAGCCGTAGCGATTTAATCAAGGTACCTGACGGCGCACAATTCGCCATCTTCGCCAATATTGAACAAATCCGCTTTGAGCGATTGATTGCGCCTTACCGTCAAGCGTGGACTCGCTATGCTTACAGTGAAGCCGAAGCAGGATTAAGCCAAATTAGCGCCCCACGCAGTCATGAATTACGCGGGCAATTTAGCAAATTTCGCGATTTAAGCCGTGCCTTTGCCGAATGGGATAACTTTAACCATCCAGCGGCGTTGGGCATTATCCAGCGCTATGCGCCCAGTTTGCCTCCGGCACTTAAACCGCATCTCAATATCGCCATGCGGCTTAACGACCTCAACCCTGGTAAGCGCGATGCCGCCCGCTTGTTCGATTTATACCTCAACGCGCTACGTCGTGCGGCCCAAGGGCGTTATGACGATGCCATTGCCAGGGTTTACCGTTTAATTGAATGGACGGCGCAATGGCTGCTAAAAAATCTTTGCGACATTGATACCGCCAACGTCGATGAAACTGCCATACCCGAAGGCATGACGCTCACACAAAACAGAGACGGGCAATGGCAGGCTGGACTATTTAGCGCCTGGCAGTTGGTCAAACACAAAACATCAGGCGAAGCCGCCAAGTTTATCGAAAGAGAAGAAATAAACCTGCTCAACCATATCAAAACTCGCAATGGCTCTATTTTGGCGCATGGTTTTGAGCCTGTTAAATCCAGCGATTGGCAACCGATTCAATTCTGGCTGGAACAACAATTTATACCCATGCTGCTGGCTGAAACTTCGCGGGTTGGCATCAAAGAACTGCCATTACAATTGCCTTCAGTGTTTGAATTAAGATGAATTTATTGGCATTGGGTAGTCGCGACGTAGGCGTCGCGACTAAAAACCCCACTAAAAAACCACAAAAAGCCCAATCCTCACAGCAAAGACTTACGCAAAGGCCGTCATTCGGAACCCAACCAAATTTACCTAATCACTACCGTCACCGAAAACCGAGTACCGATTTTTAAAAACTTCCATACGGCAAGATTTCTGATTCAGTTGTTAAAAAATGAACAGCAACTTGACAGAGCAAACACCTTAGCTTTCGTAGTTATGCCCGATCACTTGCACTGGCTAATGGAATTAACCGGCCAAACAGACCTATCCCAGATTATACAAAGCGTTAAGACCCTCTCTGCCAAACAGTTTGGCCACCCCTTTTGGCAAGCCGGTTTTCATGACCACGCCTTACGCAAAGAAGAAGACATAATAGCCATCGCTCGCTATATCGTCGCCAATCCATTACGCGCCGGATTGGTTAAACGCATCGGTGATTATCCGCACTGGGATGCAATATGGCTGTAAGCGCGTGGGAGCATCTGTGGGAGCGACGCCTACGTCGCGACTAGCAAGACTACCCAAAAATGCCGTAAGCTGCTTTAACCAAACAATGTTCTGGGAAGAATTTAGCCAACTCACCACCATTCGACTTAATTGCTTACAGGTCTTAAGCGAAGACAACAGCTTAAGCACCGGCTATGTCTACGGTCTGCTAACCCTAATCAACATGGCGGAAAAGGTTAGTGAAAGACCTGAGAATGCTATCTGGCATAGCTATTTTGCTTATCGCACCG
>JAYTLW010000025.1:0-6426 GCA_043729025.1 Methylobacter sp. | reverse complement strand
ATTCCCGAGCCAGAGCCTGAACCGACAGTTATCGCTGCTACAACCACCATGATGATCACTCACCCTGTCCGTTCCGGTCAACGCATTTATGCTGCGGGTGATTTGGTCATTTTGGCTCAGGTCAGCGCCGGTGCCGAAATTCTGGCCGAAGGCAATATTCACGTCTACGGATCGCTAAGAGGCAGGGCTCTGGCAGGCGTTCAAGGCAACAGTCAGGCGCGTATTTTCTGTTCAGATTTACAGGCCGAACTTATTTCAATCGCCGGAAATTACAAGGTCAGCGAGGATTTGAATGATACCGTTCTCAACCGGCCCGTTCAGATCTATTTACAGAACCATACCTTAATTATTAAAGATATTTAATTTACATCAATCTTGGGAGGTTGTGCGTGGCACGAGTCATAGTAGTAACATCGGGTAAAGGTGGAGTCGGTAAAACCACCACCAGCGCCGCCATAGCCATGGGGCTTGCAAAAAAAGGTCACAAAACAGCGGTCATCGATTTTGATGTGGGTTTGCGTAACCTAGATTTAATTATGGGCTGCGAGCGTCGTGTTGTTTATGATTTTGTCAATGTCATCAACGGCGAAGCCACCCTTAATCAGGCATTGATTCGCGATAAAAACTGCAATCTGCTGTACATACTGCCGGCTTCGCAAACTCGGGATAAAGATGCCCTGAGCCAGGAAGGTGTAGGCAAAATTTTAGATGATCTAAAAAAAGATTTTAACTACATTGTCTGCGATTCCCCGGCCGGCATTGAAAAAGGCGCGCATTTGGCCATGTATTTTGCCGACGACGCTTTTATCGTGACCAACCCTGAAGTATCATCGGTGCGTGACTCGGATCGTATGCTAGGCATTTTATCCAGCAAATCGCGCCGGGCCGAACAAAACGAAGAACCGATTAGAGAATTTCTGCTGCTGTCACGCTACTCACCGGATCGGGTGAAATTGGGCGAAATGCTCAGCGTGGATGATGTACAGGAAATTTTATCGCTGCATTTACTGGGCGTTATCCCGGAATCAAAGTCGGTGTTAAATGCTTCAAATTCGGGGATCCCGGTCATTCTTGATGAAAAAAGCGATGCGGGACAAGCCTATGCGGATATTGTTGCTCGTTATTTGGGCGAAGAAAGACCGCATCGATTCATTGATGATAAAAAAGGTCTGTTTAGGAAGTTTTTCGGGAGTAAATAATGAGCTTACTGGATTATTTTAGAATATCTAAAGCCAGTTCGGCATCGCTTGCCAAGGAAAGACTGCAAATACTGGTTGCTCACGAGCGCAGCTCCAGAAACCAACCCTCTTACCTGCCTCAGTTGCAAAAAGAACTACTGGAAGTTATCAGAAAATACGTTAACGTTGAGCAAGACGCCATATCCGTTAATTTTGAACAAAACGACACCCAGGAAACCCTGGAACTCAATATCGTGCTGCCTGAGCATCACACCAAGACTTCTAAACCCCGCAACTCAAACCAAAGGTAATCACTATGTCTAATACTATCAACGATGCAGCAGGAATAGTCTGGAAATATCTGGATAAAAACGGCCCGTCCAGCGTCAATAAAGTTACCACTGAAACAGGTATCAATAAGAATGACGTTCAGCGCGCCATAGGCTGGCTGTGCAAGGAAGACAAGCTAATTATTGAGATGATAGGTCGAGCCGAAACCCTGTCATTGAAATAAAGACCTAAGCTTGGGTCGCTTTTTTCGCGCCCACAAGACGCTTCAGGCGACCCAAGCTGCCGATCATTAAGTTTCAAAAAGCTTATTGTCATTCCCGATGACAGACAATTACATTCAAGAATAGACCCTTAGGCTACGCTCAGGGAAGTCTTGTCGGAACATAGATTCAAATATTCATAGATCACGGCGCTTCTTCCAGTTCATCAAGTAATTCAATCAAACGCGTTACGCCCTGCAGCAGTATGCCGCCTACCCCCAAGGCAAACCAAACGCCGATTACAAAACCCCAATGAATGGGTGCTGCGAAAAATTCCTCTCTAAACCAGAACGTATGTCCCCATTCGTTGAAGCCGACACTGACCAGGATCATGAACGGCCCGAATACGGCCAGCGTCAAGGGCAGCGAAATGCCTTTGGCATAAAGCGGCAGCCGGGTTCTGGCGTAGAGCCAGGCGCAACCGCCTAAAATGATATAAAGCGGAAAATTAAAATAAAACTCGATAATATGATTGGCCGTGAACGGCGTGTCGCGGATAGCAACTTGATGCCAGGAATTATCCTGTTCGGCGAAATAACTGCCGGCCCAATACACTGCAAAGGTGTAAATGCTGATCCACATGGTCAGGGTAAAATAACGACGAATTTCCTCCCTAGGCTTGAGCTTGTCCAGGTTGCGATCCCTGGAAAACCATAAATACCCCCACATTCCAGACGCAAACACGGCAATGACCGCTAATTCGATGTAAAACAGCCGCATCCAGTACCGTTCGAACACCGGTTCAGTGGAATCCAGGCCTGTCAAAACGCCGTATGCGCCTTGATACAAGCGTAGCCCGATATAAATCGTGGTCAGAATGGCAAAGCCTTTCAGATACAAGGGTAAATCCTGCAAATACCAGCGCGCCTTGTTGTCAATTGTTCCCGGTAATTGTTCAGATGCTGTAGACATGATGTGTTCCTCTTGAGTTTAATTAAATTTTGGAATCACCGCAGCGGATAAGCTGGAAATATAACGCCGACCAAGCCCGTCGTAGAAAAACAGCAAGCCGCCGATCCGGCTGTCGGCATCCCGTATCAGTCCATCCAGTCTTTCGGTTTCCCATAACGCATCTCTGGCAGTAATCGTCATCGTGCGCTGCTCGCCGGGTTTTATCGGCGCGGTGTTATCCAGACTCAATCCTTCAGGTGCGCTCATGTTTTTTGGATAATCCAGCTCCGGTGTCGGTAGATCCTTGTTCAGAAAACGCACGTTAGCGGTGGCAAACTCGCCTATTTGAATCGGCTTGTCGCTACGATTGTTAACTTTTACAGTGAAGGTCATCGCGCGTTCCGGCACACGGTATTCGGCTTTTAAGGTCTCGACATCAACCACACCGGCATTAACCTGGGCAGATAGCGGCAAAATCTGATCCAAAGCAGCCTGTAACGGAATGGTGTTCGGATATTGACTTATGGTCATGGCGTTGACAGCCAACACCAACAAAGGTACGACTATCAACATAGCTTTGGCAATCAAGCGGTCGTTAGGCGTGACCAGTTCGTTTTCCATACCCGCTTGCAGCATTCGGTAGCGGGCGATAAACAAGGGCCGCCGCACCCACCAGAGCAGCCAGGCCGTTGCCAGAACACCCCAGAATGCATGCCAGAGTATGCCGTTGCTCAGGCCATAGGTCTCCATATCGACCAGCTCGCCGTTGATGGTTTTGATCTCATTGGAGAAATCTGCCGCATTACCGGCAATTTCCAGCCAGACGCCGGGGCCCATCACGGGCCCGGCGTCTTTCAGATTAAAAAAGGGGTGGATGTGGAAACGTCCCGGCAATCGCCCCTTGAGCACGATCTTAAAGTCGTAATCGGCCCCCGGCTGCAAAGCCACAGAATTCATGAAGGGTTTGCCGTTCAAATAGCGCTCGGTTCTGATCAATACCGGCCCAGGTGTTGAAATATTCAAAAAAGCCGCTTCAGGTTTGGGGACACTGACCGGCCAATCCCCAGCAACATGAAACTTGCCGCTGACGCTGACTTGTTCATTAACATTAAATTTTTGCTTGTCCCAATGCACGTCATACCACTGAATGGTGCGCATTCTGATAAACGGCTCCAAAGCCTTTTCCCCGTGCGCCATGACAGTTTGGGTATTAAGTGCGTATATAGAAAGAATGAACCCCAGCGACACTAAGCTTTTTATAAGTAACTTTTTCATAACCCCGCCCTCCCTTAGATTTTGTCAAGGTAACGAACGGTGGCGAACCACTTCCCGATATGCCACCACAAGGTATACATCAAGGTGCATAACAGGGCCGAACAGAATGCCGATAGCGGCGTCGCATATTGGCCATAGGTACGCAGCGTGCCTCTTTCAATGATGCGCAAATATTCCGGCATACCGGCGCGTATGTATTGGAAGCCGAACAGATCGGCGATCGTCAATTGACTATTACCGTACTCGACTGGCACATGAAACATGCCGAAGATAGGCCAGTTACTGGGGTAGAACAATAATGCGAAAGTCGCGCCCCCGAAAATAGCGGTAACTGTCAGGCTGTTGCTCAACATCAAAATAGCGTCCAGAACGAGCGCGCCCGGCAGCATGGTAGAGGGTAGCACCATGTTAATAGGAAAATAATTCCAATAGTGATAGGCGAATATGCGGGCTACCCAGGTGCCTATCGATAAGGCCGCGACACACAAGGTGGCGCCCAGCGGCAAACGGAATTTTCCCCACATGACCGCCTGCACCGCCGCCGGAAAAGTAATGCCCATCAGCGGCGTAACCAGCGGCCACCATTGCCTGTCCTTCCAGTCCACCCAGAAATCCCAGTCGCCGACGGTCAGCGCAAAATGCAGATGGAAGGAACCGATAAACAAAAAAAGCGCCAATACCAGGATAAGATAGTCGTAAGCGCGGGTAATACGGGCTTTTTCTCCGGTATAAGGTTTAAAAGACCGATTTGAACTATTGACTGACATACTTGTTTCTCCCAATGACAGCGATGGATAAGACGGATTGGCTTATCCCGAAAAAATCAGCGTGTCGTAAAGATTGTTGCTTAGTCCTTGAAGAGGTTGAATTCGCTCAAGCTTAACAGCGCGCTTAGCAGATACAATAGGTTGAAAAAGAGGCTTTGTTAAATGATTATATTTCATCACGCCATTGACACAATTCATGGTCAACGCACCTTGATTTTTAGTTACCCTAATGCCGGATCGACGCCGTCCGGCCAATATTGAAAATACCCTGATGTCTATTTTAAGAACTTTCGATCTGAACTTATTGGTGGCGTTTGACGTACTGATGCGCGAGTTGAACGTGACCCGTGCTGCGGAACACATGTTTATTACGCAATCGGCGATGAGCCATATCCTGCATAGACTGCGGCAACAACTGGATGACCCGCTGCTGGTGAAAACGCCGACCGGCATGAAACCGACGGAACGAGCGCTAGCCTTGATAGCACCGGTCAGTGCCTTGTTGACGGAGATGGAACAACTCCTGCAACCACCCTTGGCATTTGAGGCCGGCACCAGTCAGCGGCGATTTGTCCTCGCCGCCACGGATTATATGGAATTTCTGTTAATGCCTGCGTTATCCGGACTGATCGACCAAATCGCGCCCGATGTCGATATCCATGTTAAGCGCACTGAATCCTCATTTCCTGTGGCTCAATTGGAAAATGGTAGCCTCGATGTCGTGCTCGGTTTCGAATCGGTGTTAAATCCGCCGGCTCATTTACACTGCGATTTGTTATTCAGTGACCGTATGGCTTGCGTGGTCAGACAAAATCATCCTCTGATAAAAAAACCGCCATCGTTAGAAGACTATGTGGTGGTTCCCCATATGCTGATTTCCCGAACAGGCAGCAATGTGGGTATCATCGACCAAAAATTGACGGAACTGGGGTTGGAGCGACGTATCAAGCTGATCGTCCCGCACTTTCTTTCCGCCCCCTTGATCGTTGCCGAAACCGATATGATCCTGTCGTTGCCGTATCGAATTGCCGAACAGTTTAAAAAATTTGCACCGCTGGAAATATTTCCCGTGCCTGTCGAACTTCCTTCTTATGATTTGATCATGATTTGGCATCCGCTACGCGACAAGGATCCGGCCCATTGTTGGCTGCGCGATAAAATCACCACGATAGGCCGGAATATTGACGGCTTATGAGCTTTGCTAACGTCCTGGCAAACCGGCGGCAAAAGATTTTACCCGTATTAGATAAAAAGGCGGTTTAGCTGTCGACACCCCGCCATGCAAAGTTGCAGACTGATGCAGCCGATTGACCACCGCAACTAATTGCCCGGTGGGGCCAAAACTGAACGAATCCACCCACGACAGCTTAGGGCTCTTCGCAAGTTGCCGGTATTTTCTATCCGAGGAAATAACGCCGATCGCGTTTTCCGCCAACTCGCCCAGATAGATGTTGTTATCCTTGTCGATCGTGATGCCGTCCGAAATAGGCTTATCGCTATAGCGTCGCACGCGGCTGGCCAAACCCTTAGCATCCAAATTCTCATTCACCAGATCATCCGCCTTTATGCGGTACAGACTGAGTCCATGCATGGGGCCGAAATAAACCCATTCGTTGTTCAGGTCTTCGGTAATAGGGTTGACTCCGATATGAGGCCGAACCAGATTCCCGGATTTATCCTTGACCTGAACCGGCACTTTATCAATGATCAGATCGACCGCTTCAGGCACAACGCTGCTATCTCCCTCTAAAACGCGTCTTGCCA
>JAYTLW010000024.1:0-6318 GCA_043729025.1 Methylobacter sp. | reverse complement strand
CTCAATACGCTTCCGACGCGTCTTCTGGTGGCCGCTATTGCCATTGGCCCTCGCTCAGATGCTTGGCTTCGGTCAGCTGAAGCATCTTGCTAATCAGGTTTAATAAAGCACAAACGTATATGCGCCATGCCGATAGCCTTTATGCGCGGGCGTACTTTTAAGAACTGTTGGGCTATTTTGGATGAAGCGCAGAATACAACCCCAAGCCAAATGAAATTATTCTTAACGCGGATTGGTGATAACTGTAAGGTCATCATCGATGGTGATATAGAACAGAAAGATATATCTACTCAATCGGGGCTTTCGGACGCCGTTAGTAGGCTCAAGCACACAAAAAAAGTAGGGATAGTAGAATTTACGGTTGACGATGTCGTTCGCTCAGGAATTGTAAAAGATATTATTAGAGCGTATTCCAACTGATGGATTTTCAGCTAATGGCGTTAAAACGGTTAAGTTAAACGAAATCATGAAATGAAAGCTCACTTTTTCAGCGAGAAGGTGGGCAAGTTACCAACTTAGATACTTTGACGGTTTCCATCACTAACTTAACAGCCGTCTTTTCTAACCGCTTAAAACACCAGAGAATATCGAGCATTATCAGGGAACTTTGACTTTCTTTTCGAATTCTGACTGGTTCAAATGGCGCACATCTTCGCCTTTAATCATATAAACCGGATGTTCTCAGATATAAGTGGAAAGATCGCCAATTTTATCCAGTGCGCGAACTGTCCAGATCATTCGGCGCATTACGCTATTGAGACTGTGAAAGTATTCTGAAAACCGGCTTAAAAACGTTTTTACCATTTTCCAAGCAATTGTTTTTACTTAAGACCGGAGTAAAAAAACATGTTTTTTTTACACTCCACACACTAATACTTTCACAGTATCTATTGTTAATGCACCCGCGCTTCTTTCTGGTTGGCCTCACGGTTTCCCCCTTGCGTTTCGCTACGGTTGTCGTTACTACTTCCGGTTATCTCTTTTCAGATAACAAGTTTTTGCCCATGCCGGCGAGCAACGCTTTTTTGCCCGACATTTCCGGTGGCCGCATCGGAGTGTCGAACTCGACCTACCTAGCTATAGCATACAAATGTATCTTTACAAGACCTGACTTCAAATACAAGCTACCGGCTAGGCATTAGCATTGCGTATATTAATGCTCACTTCCCGATGAAAACCCGTGTTTTTTGCCGGGAGTGTAGAATCATGGTTGATTGAAAGCACGCCCTTCGTCGTTGTATCCAACGACCCTGTTTTTCCCTTATACCTACAAGCACAATATTTATTTCTGCATTTGTGATTAAACGTAAAATTGGTTATTCTTTAAACCTCACGCATACTAGGGTAGTTACACTTCTTTTTGCTCATCACAGGGTAGTCTAATGAAAAACCAGCAAACGCTTACAATCGATGGAAATCAGGCTGCCGCTACGGTAGCGCATAAACTCAACGAAGTCATCGCGATTTACCCGATAACGCCGTCGTCCAATATGGGGGAATGGGCCGATGAATGGTCATCTCGCGGGCAAGTCAATTTATGGGGGACAGTGCCGCAAGTGACGGAAATGCAAAGTGAGGCCGGTGCTGCTGGAGCAATCCACGGCGCGTTACAGGCTGGCTCGATGGCAACCACATTTACTGCTTCCCAGGGCTTGTTGCTGATGCTGCCCAATATGTACAAAATTGCCGGCGAATTAACACCGACGGTGTTTCATATTGCCGCGCGTTCGCTGGCTTGTCAGGGCTTGTCGATTTTCGGTGACCATAGCGATGTTATGTCGGCACGGATGACGGGGTTTGGCATGTTGTGCTCCAATTCACCGCAAGAAGTTATGGATTTTGCGCTGATTGCCCATGCCGTAGCCCTGGAAAGCCGTATTCCGCTGATGCACTTTTTCGATGGTTTTAGAACTTCGCATGAAGTGGCAAAAATCAATATGCTGGATGATGCTGTCCTGCGGGCAATGATTAATGAAGAGTGGGTGACCGCGCACCGAAGCAGGGCCTTAACACCCGATAAACCAGTATTGCGCGGCACTGCCCAGAATCCAGACGTGTATTTTCAGGCACGGGAAACAGTCAATCCCTTTTATGACGCAATGCCGGGGATTGTGCAAAGCGCAATGGATAAATTTGCCGGGTTGACAGGTCGCTCTTATCGCTTGTTTGAATATGCGGGTTCGCCACAGGCAGAGCGCGTTATTATTATGATGGGTTCGGGCGCGGAAGCGGTAGCGGAGACGCTCGACTATCTTAATCGGCAAGGCGAATCAGTGGGCTTGCTTAAAGTGCGCTTATACCGGCCTTTTGATGCAACCAGTCTGTTAGCCGCGCTTCCGTCTACCTGTAAAAAAATCGCTGTGCTGGATCGCACCAAAGAGCCGGGCGCGGATGGCGAACCGCTCTATAAGGATGTCCTGACCGCTCTCGCTCAAAGCTACATCAGTGGCGAATCCAAGTTTTCCGTGCTGCCAAAGGTGGTTGGCGGTCGTTATGGCCTTTCCTCCAAGGAATTCACGCCCGGTATGATCAAGGCGATTTTTGACGAATTGAGACAGGCGCAACCGAAAAATAATTTCACCATCGGCATCCACGATGATGTCACGCACACCAGTCTGGATTGGGATGCGAGTTATCGCACCGATGCGCTCGCCGAAACGTTTCAGGCCATGTTTTACGGCCTGGGCAGTGATGGCACGGTAAGCGCCAATAAAAACACCATTAAAATTATCGGCGAAGCGACCGAGCAGTTCGCTCAGGGTTATTTCGTTTATGATTCGAAAAAATCCGGCGCTATTACCGTCTCGCATTTGCGCTTTGGCCCTAATCCGATCCGCTCCACTTATTTGATTGCCGAAAACGATGCCAATTTTATCGGCTGTCATCAGACGATTTTCCTGGAACGTTATGACATGCTCGCCAATGCAGCGGAAAACGCGGTATTTTTACTGAATACGCCGGAGCCGGTCGAACAGGTTTGGGCGTCGCTGCCCGCCAAAATGCAGCAGCAGATGATCGCCAAAAAAATTCGCTTCTATGTCATTGACGGCTATGCAGTTGCCGAAAAAAGCGGCATGGGCAAGCGTATCAATACCATTATGCAGACCTGCTTTTTTGCCATATCCGGCGTGTTGCCGCAGGCCGAAGCAATTACTGCGATTAAACATGCGGTCGAAAAAACTTATGGTAAAAAAGGCCAGCGTATCGTCGAGCTGAATTTCAAGGCGATTGATGAAACATTGGCCAGTTTGCATGCCGTTGCGCTGCCAACAACGGTTAGCAGCCAGTTCGACATTATGTCTATGATTAGCGACTCTGCACCCGAATTTGTTAAACGGGTAACCGGTGAAATTATTGCAGGCAGGGGCGATGCCTTGCCAGTCAGTGCTATGCCGATTGATGGCACATTTCCAACGGGAACAGCAGCTTATGAGAAACGCAATTTAGCGCTGGAAATTCCGGTTTGGGAAACCGATTTGTGTACCCAATGTGGGAAATGCGCCATGGTTTGCCCGCATACGGCCATCCGCAGCAAGATTTTTTCAACGGATGTTTTGGCCGATACGCCCGAAACCTTTAAACATCAGTTGATGCTGGGTAAAGATTTCCCAGCCGATTTGGCAATGAGCTATCAGGTCGCCCCGGAAGATTGCACAGGGTGTAGTTTGTGTGTCGATATTTGCCCGATTCGGGATAAATCCAACGCCAGCCGCAAAGCTTTAAATATGCGGCCCCAACCACCACTCCGTGTAGCAGAGAGTGCAAACTGGGATTTCTTTTTATCCATACCAGAATATGACCGGCGGTTATTGAAAACCAATACCATTAAAGGTGCCATGGTTCTTCAGCCCTTGTTCGAGTTTTCGGGCGCTTGCGTAGGCTGCGGTGAAACACCCTACATAAAGCTGGCATCACAGTTGTTTGGTGATCGTATGGTGATTGCGAATGCGACAGGCTGTTCTTCCATATATGGAGGCAATCTGCCAACGACACCCTGGACTAAAAACGCCGAAGGTCGCGGGCCTGCGTGGAGTAATTCCTTATTCGAAGACAATGCAGAATTTGGCTTGGGGATGCGGGTTGCACTGGATAAACAAAACGAATATGCAAGGGAGTTGGTCGCCTCACTACGAGATCAGTTGGGCGGTGAACTGGTCGATGCCATTCTCAATGCTGACCAGTCCGACGAAGCGGGAATTTACGAACAGCGCGAGCGGGTTGCAACGCTTAAACAAAAGCTGCAATCACTGACAGGTCAATCCGCCCAAACCTTGCTCCAGTTAGCGGACAGCTTGTGCAAGAAAAGTGTCTGGATTATCGGCGGTGACGGCTGGGCTTATGATATTGGTTTCGGCGGTGTTGATCATGTTTTGGCTAGTGGCCGTAATGTGAATATTCTGGTGCTGGATACTGAAGTTTATTCCAATACCGGCGGACAAACCTCAAAATCGACACCCTTAGGCGCAGTGGCAAAATTCTCCGCCAGTGGCAAAGCGACGGCTAAAAAAGATTTGGCCTTGCTGGCAATGGATTACAGTAATGTTTATGTCGCCCATGTCGCTTATGCGGGTAAAGATAGTCAGACCCTTAATGCTTTTTTGGAGGCAGAAGCCCACGACGGCCCGTCTATCATCATCGCCTACGCACCCTGTATCGCCCATGGTGTGGATTTATCCAACAATCACCGGCAGCAAAATCTGGCGGTGAAAAGTGGACATTGGCCGTTATTTAGATTTGACCCCAGTAAGGCCAAAGCCGGTAAAAACCCTATGAAGCTGGATTCTGCCGAACCATCCATCCCTTACCGCGATTTCGTGAAAACCGAAACCCGTTTCAGCATGTTATGGCAAACGCATCCTGAAGCCGCCGAGCGTTTTCTGGAACAGGCTCAGCAAGATGTTAAAAATCGCTATCGATATTACAAACAACTATCTGAGCTGGAATGGAGCGAAGCCACCAGTGTTTCAGCAGTGAAAGCCCAACTTAAAACAGAAAGCGCCAAGGAGACCGACAATGGTTGATTTAACGACAAATTACATAGGCTTGAAACTGGCTAACCCCTTGGTGCCATCAGCGTCGCCGTTGAGTAAAGATGTGGACAGCGCCAAACGATTGGAAGACGCAGGCGCATCGGCAGTGGTGATGTATTCGCTGTTCGAGGAAAAAATCGAAGCCGAAGCCCAGCAAATGGAGCGGTTTTTTTATCAACAAGCAATAGGGCATGGTGAAGCGGACTCGTTTCATCCCATGCCTGATAACATTCAAACCTATCAGGAACAGTATCTGGAGCAACTGCAAAAACTTAAAGGTGCTCTGGCGATACCGGTTATCGCCAGCCTGAACGGCACGTCTTTAAGCGGCTGGATTGAGTACGGCAAACAACTGCAACAGGCAGGTGCTGACGCGCTTGAGCTGAATATCTATCATCTGGCTGCCAATGCCGATGAAAGCAGTGATGACGTCGAAAACCGTTATCTGGACATATTACGGGAATTGAAAGGCCATGTCAGTTTGCCGATCACCATGAAACTGTCTTCCCAGTTCAGTTCCCCCATTCATTTTGCGAAACGACTAGAGGCTGCCGGAGCCAATGGCATAGCGCTATTTAACCGTTTTTATCAGCCCGATATTGATTTGGAAACACTGGAAGTGCTGCCGAAGTTGGAACTGTCATCCCCGTCAGAAGCCTTATTACGCATACGCTGGATAGCGATGCTGTATGGCCGAACTAAACTTTCCCTGGCAGTCACCGGCGGTTTTCACCAGACGCCGGATGTGATTAAAGCGCTGTTAGCAGGAGCCGATGTCGTACATCTGTGCAGTGTATTACTCAAGCAGGGCGTGGGACGTTTGACAGAAATCCTGACCGAACTGGAACAGTGGCTGGTCGAGCATGAATACGAATCCATCAGCCAACTCAAAGGTAGCGTCAGCCAACAACACGCCATCGATCCCAGCGCTTATGAACGCGCCAATTATGTGCAGGTATTGGATAGTTATTCTAGCCCGGCGGGGGTGTTGAGGTAATCTTTGAAAGGGTGCGTTTTACGCACCCTTCATTCAACTTGTTAAGAACTGGGCAGGGGTAGTGGCCCTTCGTTGTCCGACATTCAGGTGTCCTGATGATACGGCGGCGGGCAAAATCGAAATCCGTCGTCATATTGGACCATCGAAATGTCGGGTATAAACAGCATGCCCGACTACAAGGCTTACAAGTTCGTAATTAGTGCCTGACCGAAAACGCGACCTTCCAACCGGCCCCTCATTTTTGTCGGCATTCCATCGCCGCCCGACCCCCTGTTTTTCTGAAAAACTGCC
>JAYTLW010000023.1:0-15532 GCA_043729025.1 Methylobacter sp. | reverse complement strand
TGGGATTGCCTTGGGCGCTCTCATCGCAAATGCCTGGACTGGCGTGCCAATTATCACCTTATCCATCATTACTTTGGGCAATACGCTGGAACCTTTATGCGGCGCATTATTGCTCAGACGTCTGAATAACTTTTCGGTTACACTGGACAAGGCATCTGACGTACTCGCGCTGAGCCTGCTCGCCGCTTTCGTTAGCACTGCTATGGGCGCCTCGCTTGGCACACTGGGGCTGTTTGTTGGCGGGGAGATAACTGCCGCCGATTTCGGACCGACCTGGATGGTCTGGTGGCTTGGCGACGGGATGGGCGTACTCGTGATCAGCCCGGTTATTCTCGCTGGATTCAGCATGGCTCGTGCGGTTCCCACGTTATTTTGGACATCGAAAACTTTGGAAGCTTTGATCTTGATCGTCACTTTGACGGTGGCTGGTCAGGCAATATTCGGAAGCTCGAAGTTGACCGGTCTCGGTTATTTCCCGGTCTCTTTATCCATGTTTCCGTTCGCCATATGGAGCGCGCTTCGATTTGGATTGTTCGGAGCCGCCAGCGTTACGCTGATTGCATCCCTACTCGCCCTTCATGGCACGGTGCAGGGCATCGGCCCGTTTGCAGTGGACTCGGCGATGGAGAGTATGATTCTCTGGTGCTTGTTTGCCGACTTGATGGCCATTACCGGACTTATCCTGGCCGCTGTTAATTTTGGACGGGAAAAGGCGCTGACGGCATTATGGAATTCCAATGTGAACTTGGAAGGACAAGTGCAAAAACGAACTGACGAACTCACCCAGACCAACCTGAAGCTTCATAAGGCATTGGCCGAGCAGCGGCGCTTGCAGATGGAAATGAATCAGATCAGTGAGGAGCGGCAGAAAATGATCGGGCAGGAATTGCACGATGGCTTGGGCCAACTGCTCACCGGTTGTGCCTTTTTGGTCTCTTCCCTGCATGAAAGATTATCCGCAAAGTCGTCGCCGGAAGTTCCCGCTGTTTATCAAGTCATGCATCTGCTCGGTGAAGCAATGTCATCGATTCGGTCGCTGTCACGCGGACTTTATCCAGTCGCGCTGGAAACCGGCAGTTTTTCCTCGGCACTCCATCATCTGGCAGAATATGCTCAGAACACATCCGGCATCCCGTGCGCTGTCCAAAATACGGTTAGCGCACATGTGTTCGACAAAACCACCGCACTAAACCTTTATCGCATTACCCAAGAAGCTGTCAGCAACGCCTTACGGCATAGCAAAGCCCAACGAATCGAAATTAAGCTGTCGGGAGTTGGTGAGCAATATACGCTTTCGGTCGAGGACAACGGCGTCGGCTTCTCTGCTCAAAATGTCGGGACGAGTGGAACGCTAGGCTTACGCAGCATGCGATGTCGAGCCGATTTAATCGGGGCGGAGCTCAAAGTTCGGGAGAGCCAAGGCGGCACGTCGATCATCGTTACAGGGCCGATGAAGCATGAGGTGCAAGTCCGGAAAACTGAGCGCAGACAATATGACACGTCAATCGTCGTTACAAAACCTATGAAGCGCGAGAGGTAGGGCATTGTCAACCGAAAATAAAGACAGTCTAGCTAAGGCTAAAATCCTAATCGTAGACGACCATCCTATTGTGCGCCAAGGATTAGCGCAAGTTATCAACCTTCAAGCCGATATGCTGCTTTGCTGCGAGGCCAGCAATGCGAAAGAGGCGTTGGTTGCCATGCGCAGTTGCCATCACGATCTGGTCATCGTCGATATTTCCCTTGAAGGAGTTTCCGGCCTTAGCCTTATCTCTACCCTCACTACGAATTACCCCCAACATCCAATCCTAGTCATGAGCATGCACGACGAATCGCTATACGCTGAACGTTCGTTGCGACTGGGTGCAAAGGGTTACATTATGAAACATCAGGCAATGGTAAATATTCTGTCGGCTATCCGGCGAATTTTGGATGGCGGTCTCTATGTGAGCGATGAAATACATACGCTGATATTGGATCGCATACATTCCAACGCTTTTGATTCGGGAACCGCAGACCCCGTCGCGTGTCTCACAGATCGTGAGTTTGAGATATTGCGACTGGTTGGATTTGGTTTAGGTACTCGAAAGATCGCTGAAAAACTCAACAGAAGCGTTAAGACCATCGAAGCGCATCGCGCCAACATCAAAGAAAAACTAGGGCTGAAGACGGGAATTGAATTGGTTCGCTTTGCGGCCGTCTGGGTTAATAGCAAGGATTGAGTCCTTGGCAACTAAGGGAATCCCCTAGATTCGATTCAGGGCAATGCCGATTTTCAGCAACCTTCGGTATTGTTAGACTATCCACCACTTACCGCCACAGGCCAAATGAAAAGCCTGTAAATCGTAAGTAAGGTTGGAAAAATTTACGCGTAACGCAAATCATCTATTGAAGCGGGGCGCCCAAAGCTCAGTGCGCACGAGCAGATGTGAGCAAAACATCCAACCACGCAGCTTTCCAGGAAATAATTGTCAGTCCATAGCGGTCTGACTTTTCATAAGCATTTATTTAGGAGATTTCCAATGACCAAAACTAACAAGTTATCTTTAAGCTTGTCAATACTGATGCTGCTTTTGCATCCGGTCGCCCATGCGGAATTGTATGGTAAGCCCGAGGAGAGCAGCCAAATACAACAACTGCAAACCCAGTTAAAGGAAGCTAACGGCAGAATTACCGCCTTGGAGACTGCCAAAAACACCACCGATCAAGACATTAGCGCTATACGGAATAGTAAACCCAAATCAGAAGCCTCCAATACCGACGTGCGGCGATCGGCTAATGGTCATGGGCGGTAATAAAGCTGTAAGGCGGATTCGCGCTAGAGACTGTAAAAGTATTCAGAAATTAGGCAAACTTGCCAATTTCGGAAAGCAACAATCAATAACTTAGAGTGTATTTTTGCTGTTTTTAGTGGTTTTTGATAAAACTTTCACAGCCTCGCTAGCAATCCGCCATAATCGGGATTTACAAACTGTAAACGACCTGTTGTACCGTGTTTAGAGAAAAATATTAATTCTGTTAAACTTGATCAAATTTTCACACAAACAATAGCCATTGAATCGAAAATCTCATGAATAAAATTATCATTTTCTTATTGTTTGTAATGATCTTTAATATTTCTGAGGCGGGCCCTATCATGGGGCCACCTAGTATTCTCCCGCTGTGTTTAGATAAACGAGATCCATCAGACAATCGAATCATGGGGCCTTCGTCTAGGGCAAGAGAATGCACACGACAGTACTGTGCATCTGATGAATACTCCATCAAGATTAAGCAATATGCAATGAGTACTCCACAAAGCAACAAAGATGCGATGGATGCATTAACGTGTATCACTAGAAAAGAACAAGACTTAAGAGAATAACTTAAAGGTATTTAGGGTAGCCCTGTTGCATCAGGCGAATGACTACCTATCGAAGCTACAGAACCAGTGCACGCTGTAAGGCGGATTCGCACTAGCAATCCGCCATAATCGGGATGCTCTACTCTGACCGTTACCATAACTTTTTCAAGCGGGTTTTATGGTCGAATGTTTTGGATATTGTGAGTCAAATGGCGGTTGCACTGGTTCCCAATCTCCAGATTGGGAACCCAGAAAGCTAGAGTCCTTCGACAAAGCTCAGGACAGGCTTCCAAAACTGAATTCCCAAGCTGGAGCTTGGGAACTAGCGAACTAGCAAACAATATTTATACGGTGACTGATATGACTGAATTATTATCCGAACGGATTACGATGGACGCTAACATTTGCCATGGCAAGCCTACTATCCGGGGCTTGCGTTATCCGGTTGAAAATATCCTGGAATGGCTGAGTTCCGGCATGAGCGTCGATGAGATTCTCGCAGATTACGAGGACTTGGAAAGGGAAGACATTATGGCTGCATTGGAGTTTGCCTCTCGTCTTGCCAAGGTTAAACGAATTGAAATGCTGGCGGCATGAAATTCCTTGTCGATGCGCAACTGCCGCGACATCTTGCTGCAAGTCTGAAGTGGTCGGGACACGACGTTTTGCATACCTTAGATTTGCCGTCTGGAAATCGTACACCGGATTGGCGGATCAACGAGATTTCGGTAGAGGAACAACGCATTGTCGTTACTAAGGATGCTGACTTCGTTAACTCGTTTTTGCTTTTGGGAGTGCCTTATAAGTTGCTATTGGTGTCGACAGGAAATGTTAGTAACCGGGAGCTTGAAGGCATATTTACGAAAAATTTATCCGCGATTGTTGGGGCGCTAGAAATGTATGAGTTTGTGGAAATTACCCGTACATCGTTGATTGAACATAGATAGCCAAGTAACGCCTATTGCGCCCTACAAGACTAATCTAGCGTCTTCGCCGTTGCACCGTCAGGAGCCTAAAAGGGTCGCCCATTACCAGATCAAATCATCGGGAACCTGATACTCCGCATAAGCATCATCGACCGTATCGGCGGTTTTTTTTTGTTGATTAAAAACAATCACGTCAGCTGCATCGCGCGACTGTATTTTCAGTGCCACCTCGGCTGACACCACTTCATAGCCAGTCCCCAGCTTTACAATAGCCAGCCGTCCCTCGGCAATTTGGTCGCGCATCGCCTCCGAGACGTACAACCGCTTGACCTTGTTATTATCGGTAAAATTAAAGGCCAGACCTTCGGCATCCCGGGGCAGCCGATTTAACTCAATCATCTGTTTTATTTGCGCGGTCAACTGCTTTTGCTCGTCCTGCTGCTGGCGTATTTGATTTAGCGCCCTGTCCCTTTCGATTTTTTCAGCCTGTGCTTGTTGAGCCAGCACTTTTGCCTCATCAACCGTCTCGACATTATTTTTGCGCTGTTGCTGTGTTTGCTTGCGCTTATCTGATTTAACGCTTTTGGCTTTAGCGGCGCTGACTAAGCCGGATTTTAGTAATTGTTCTTGCAGCGATAGTTTGGCCATGATCTATTCCACCGTAACCGACTTGGCCAAATTCCTGGGCTGGTCTACATCCGTGCCCTTTAAAATCGCGACATGATAGGCCAATAACTGTAAAGGAATGGTGTATACAATCGGTGAAATCTCATTGCCGACTTTGGGTATTTTTACAATCTGTACATTGTCATCATGACCCGCAGCTAAAGTTTCATCCATAAACACAATCAATTGCCCGCCTCGGGCGCTGACTTCCTGAATATTGGATTTGAGTTTTTCCAGCAGGCTGTTGTTGGGCGCTACAGTCACCACCGGCATGTCGGCATCAATCAAGGCCAAAGGGCCGTGTTTTAACTCGCCGGCCGGATAAGCCTCGGCATGAATATACGAAATTTCCTTTAATTTTAACGCGCCCTCCATGGCGATCGGATAATGAGTGCCCCGGCCCAGAAACAAGGCATGCTGTTTTTCGGCAAATTGCTCGGCCAGGACTTTAATTTCATCATCCAGCTGCAATACCTGCTCGATTTTACCCGGCAAGCTGAATAATTCTGCGGTTATTTTTTGCTCTACGATGTCGGTCAGCTGAAAACGTCTGCCGATCGCAATCACCAACAGCATTAAGGTCGCCAATTGGGTAGTGAAGGCTTTGGTTGAGGCGACGCCAATTTCCGGCCCGGCGCGGGTCATTAGCACCAAATCGGAGGCTCTGACCAGCGAACTTTCCGGCACGTTGCAAATGGCTAAAGAATAACTTGCGCCCAGCCTCTTGGCCTCCAGCAATGCCGCCAGGGTATCGGCGGTTTCTCCGGATTGCGAAATCGTGACGATCAGGGTATCCGGCGCCAATACCGGGTTTCTGTAGCGAAATTCGCTGGCCACTTCGATGTTGCAGGGAACTCTGGCCAGTTTTTCAAACCAGTAGCGCGCCACCAAGCCAGCATGAAAACTAGTGCCGCAGGCTAAAATCTGGATGGCTTTGATGTTATCGAAGATTTCGGCAGCGTTATGCCCGAAGGCGTTTTCCTGCAGACGGTTGTTAATAAATCGACCCTCCAGTGTTTGCGCGATAGCAACAGGCTGCTCATAAATTTCTTTGAGCATGTAATGGCGGTATTCACCTTTATCAACGGAGTCCGCGGTCAACTGGCTTTGTTTGACCGGGCGCTCGACCAATCGGTCTTGAGCATCATAGATCAGCAGTTCATTGATGCTTATCTTGGCAATATCGCCTTCTTCGAGAAAGATAAAGCGCTGCGTCACCGGCAACAGAGCGGCAACATCAGAGGCGATAAAATATTCGCCAAAACCGATGCCGATCACCAGCGGACTGCCTTTTCTGCAGGCGATCAGGGTGTCGGGGTCATCAATGCACATGATGCCCAGTGCATAGGCGCCGTCCAGTTTTTTGACGGCGTTTTTAACGGCATCGAGAAAACTGTCTGTAACCTGTCCTGAGCTAAGCCGAAGGGATTCCAGCGCACAATGAATTTCATGCACGATCACTTCGGTATCGGTTTCAGAGGTAAATTCGTAGCCCTGTTGCAGTTGTATTGCTCTTAATTGCTCATGGTTTTCAATGATACCGTTATGAACCACGGCCACCTTATGCCGACTGACATGCGGATGGGCATTAGCGGTGCTGGGCTTGCCGTGAGTCGCCCATCGGGTATGAGCTATGCCGATATGACCCGAAATTGGGTCGGCCTCTAGCAAAGCCTCCAGACCCTTGACTTTCCCCAGTTCACGTTTCCGGAAGATTTGCCCGTCGCTGATGACCGCAAGACCTGCCGAATCATAACCGCGATATTCCAATCGCTTCAAGCCCTCCAGTAAAATGGGCACTACATTACGCTGCGCGATACCGCCGACAATTCCACACATGTTATTTCTCCTTTTTAACGGGTCGTTGCCAACCTGCAATAGACATCTGTTTGGCTCGGCTTAAAGTCAACTGATTATCGGGGCTGTCTTTGGTGATGGTCGATCCTGCGCCTATCGTGGCGTTTTTGCCTATGGTAACAGGTGCGACCAACTGGCTGTTCGAACCGATAAAAGCACCGTCTTCAATGATGGTTCTGGATTTGTTAACGCCGTCGTAATTACAGGTAATGGTTCCGGCGCCGATGTTGACTTTACTACCCACCGTGGTATCGCCGATATAACTTAAATGGTTGATCTTGCTGCTTGCCGCTACCGATGATTTTTTGATTTCGACAAAATTACCGATATGGACATTTTCAGCCAAGATACTTTCCGGCCTGAGTCTGGCAAAAGGGCCGATCCGGCTGCCCGATCCTATCACCGCATCTTCTATGATACAGTTGGCCAGGATTTCCACATGGTCGCCGATGATGGCATTTTTTATCTGGGTGTTGGCGCCTATTTTGACATGGCTGCCGATGCTGTTTTTTCCCTCTAAAATCACATTAATATCGATTTCTATATCCTGTCCCAGACTCTCCAGCGTGCCACGCTGGTCAAAGCGCAGCGGATCTTTCAGGGTGACGCCCTGCTCCATCAGGCTATGAGCTTGCTGTTGCTGGTAGACGCGCTCCAAATGGCAAAGCTGGATGCGGTTGTTAACGCCCAGCACTTCGTCCTCGGTTTCCGGCTGGCTGGTGACAATTTCAATGCGGTCGGCAACCGCCATTTCGATCACATCGGTCAAATAGTATTCGCCCTGGACGTTACGGTTAGTTAACCGGCCCAGCCATTTTTTTAAGGACTTGCCATGCACCGCCATGATCCCGGTATTGACTTCATTAAGCTGTTTTTCCGCATCTGTCGCATCTTTTTCTTCAACAATTTTTGTAACTTGACCGGCTGCATCTCGGACTATCCTGCCGTAACCGGAAGGATCAGCAAGATGCACCGTCAGCAAGGCCAAGGGATAGTCGTTCCGCTCGCCCTGAGTTTGTCGAAGAGTGTCTACCAGCGACTTGACCGTTGCCAATTTCAACAACGGTACGTCGCCGTACAATATCAACACAATATCATTATCTGCTATTCCCGATTGTCCTGAGCCTGGCGAAGCCTGTCCTGAGCTTGTCGAATGGGGGGCGCTCACCTGTTGCACGGCATGCCCCGTGCCCAGCTGCTGCGTTTGTTCTATCCAGTCAGCATCCAAATCCTTTAGGGCTGCGGTCACCAACTGGGCGCCGTGGCCGACCACAATCTTGATGGTGTTGTTTTCCAAGTGCTTAGCCGTGTCGTAAACATGTCTTAACAAAGGCCTATTGGCAATTTCATGCAAAATTTTAGGCAGTTCCGAACGCATGCGCGTGCCTTTACCTGCCGCCAGAATAATAGTCGTTATGTTCATCTGATAGTCCATAAACCAAAAAAGCCCGATAGCGCATTTACACGTTACCGGGCTTTCAAAAGGAAATAGAAACGCAAAACTTGCGTCTCTACCCGCCGCGTTTTCTAAGTCTGTCCAAGGTTCTCAATTGCATCACGGCTTGCAGCAATTGCGCCTGAGCCATGGCAAAATCGATCTTGCCCGATTTATCCGCCAAGGCTTCTTCGGCTCTGGCTTTGGCTTCCAATGCGACCGCCTCATCAATATCTTTCGCTCTGATCGCCGTATCCGCCAGGATGGTAATCAGATGCGGTTGAATCTCCAGCATACCGCCTGATATAAAGAACGGATAAACTTCAGTGTCGCTGACTTTTACCCGAACTTCACCGGGCTTAAGCCTGGATATTAATGGCGCATGCCGAGGTGAAATGCCCACTTCGCCCAGTTCGGCGGGGGCAAATACCATTTGGGCCAATCCGGAAAATATTTCCTTTTCTGCACTAACGATATCTACATGTACGGTCATGGTCATTGTTGTTCCTGCCAGTTGTATTACTTATTTCATGCCTTTTGCTTTCTCGAGCACTTCGTCTATGGTACCTACCATATAAAAAGCCTGCTCGGGTATCGCATCGTATTCGCCATCGATGATGCCTTTAAAACCGGCAATGGTGTCTTTCAGAGAAACATATTTGCCCGGAGAACCAGTAAACACTTCGGCAACGAAGAAAGGCTGAGACAGGAAACGTTGCGTTTTACGCGCTCTGGATACGGTTAATTTATCTTCTTCGGATAATTCATCCATCCCTAAGATCGCGATAATATCGCGTAATTCCTTGTAGCGTTGCAAGATGCCCTGTACTTTACGCGCCACGTCATAATGCTCTTGGCCTATGACCAAAGGATCGAGCTGACGGCTGGTGGAATCCAAAGGATCAATTGCAGGATAAATACCCAATTCGGCAATTTGCCGCGACAATACCACGGTCGCATCCAAATGCGCAAATGTAGTGGCGGGCGAAGGATCGGTCAAGTCATCGGCGGGTACATAAACCGCCTGAATCGAGGTAATAGAACCGGTTTTGGTAGAGGTAATGCGCTCCTGCAACACGCCCATTTCTTCGGCCAGGGTCGGCTGATAGCCCACCGCTGACGGCATACGGCCTAACAGCGCGGAAACTTCGGTGCCCGCCAAGGTGTAACGGTAGATGTTGTCGACGAAGAACAGTACATCGCGGCCTTCGTCACGGAAATATTCCGCCATGGTCAAGCCGGTTAAGGCGACGCGCAGTCTGTTTCCCGGCGGCTCGTTCATCTGACCGTACACCAGCGACACCTTGTCGATGACATTGGAGTCGGTCATTTCGTGATAAAAGTCGTTGCCTTCGCGGGTACGCTCACCCACGCCGGCAAACACCGAATAACCGCTGTGCTCAATCGCGATATTACGGATCAATTCCATCATGTTGACGGTCTTGCCAACCCCGGCGCCGCCGAACAAGCCGACTTTACCACCCTTAGTGAAAGGGCAGACCAAATCGATAACCTTAATGCCGGTTTCCAGCAACTCGGTTGCCGCCGCCTGTTCGGCATAGCTGGGTGCTTCGCGGTGGATACCCCATTTGACTTTTTCGCCGATAGGGCCTTTTTCGTCGATGGGTTCGCCCAGCACATTCATGATGCGGCCCAAGGTTTCCTGGCCAACCGGCACTGCAATAGGCGAGTTGCTATTGCTGACTTCCAGGCCACGGCTTAAACCGTCGGTCGTACCCATGGCAATAGTTCTGACCACGCCGTCGCCTAATTGCTGCTGAACTTCCAGCACCAAGCCTTTACCTTCTACATGTAAGGCGTCATATACTTTGGGCAGGTCGGAACGTGAAAATTCCACGTCAACGACCGCGCCGATAATCTGAACGATTTTACCCGAACTCATTGAGTTGTCCTCTTGTGTTGTGTCATTTAAACAGCTGCGGCACCGGCAACAATTTCTGAAATTTCCTGAGTGATAGCGGCTTGCCTGGCTTTGTTATAGACCAGCTGTAATTCGCTGATAATATTTCCGGCATTATCCGAAGCACTCTTCATCGCCACCATTCTGGCCGCCTGTTCGCAGGCATTGTTTTCAACCAGTCCCTGGTAAACAATGGATTCGATATAGCGGGTTAACAGATGATCCAAAACTTCCTTGGCGTCGGGTTCGTAAATATAGTCCCAATGTCCGTTTAGATCTTTCTCAAGCTCACCGGCCACGACCGGCAATAGTTTTTCGATAGTCGGCTTCTGGGTCATGGTATTGACGAATTCATTGCTGATGACATGCAATTCATCGATGTCGCCCTGCAGATAAGCATCGAGCATGATCTTGATGATGCCGACTATGTCCTGCTGGTGCGGCGCATCACCTAATTTGGAAACCTGACCCGTCAACTTTATTTTTTTCAGATGACTAAAAAAACCGAACGCTTTGGTGCCTACCGTACAAATATCGACATCGATATTGGCCTGATCCCAGAGCATAATTTGGGTCAGCGTTTTTCTGAATAAATTGGAATTCAGTCCGCCGCACAAACCCCGGTCAGAGCTGATTACGATGATCCCCACCCGCTTGAGCTCCCGCTGAATCAGAAAAGGGTGTTTATACTCAGGATTGGCCTGGGCCAGATGCCTGATAATCTGACCCATTTTTTTGGAGTAGGGACGCGTCGCCAACATTCTGTCTTTGGTTTTGCGCATCTTGCTCGCGGCAACCATTTCCATGGCCCGGGTGATCTTTTGAGTATTTTTAATACTCCCGATCTTGGTACGGATTTCTTTACCAACAGCCATCTTAAGACCCTTTTACCAGCTATGCGTTTTGACGAAAGTCTGGATTGCACTGAGCATACCATTTCTTATGTCATCACTAAAATCGCCGGTTGCATTAATGTTGTTCATTAGTTCAGCATGTTCCGACGTCATGTACGACTGTAAGGCAGCCTCAAAATTAAGCACCTTGTTAACCTCGATAGTATCGAGAAAACCTTCATTGGCGGCAAACAAAGACACCGCCATTCCTGCTACCGACATCGGCGAATATTGATTCTGCTTCATCAATTCGGTGACGCGTTGACCGCGTTCGATCTGCTTGCGGGTGTTTTCATCCAAATCGGACGCAAACTGGGCGAAAGCCGCCAACTCGCGGTATTGCGCCAAATCCAGACGGGTGCCGCCGCCCAATTTCTTGATGATCTTGGTTTGCGCTGCTCCGCCGACACGCGATACCGATAAACCGGCATTGACCGCCGGGCGTATGCCGGCATTGAACAAATCACTTTCCAAAAAGATCTGACCGTCGGTAATCGAAATTACGTTGGTTGGTACGAAAGCCGATACGTCGCCGCCTTGCGTTTCAATAATAGGCAATGCGGTTAACGAACCGGTTTTACCTTTTACCTTGCCACCGGTTAATTTCTCAACTTCAGCCGCATTGATGCGTGACGCCCTTTCCAGCAAACGGGAATGCAAATAAAACACGTCTCCTGGGTACGCTTCACGACCTGGCGGACGACGCAGCAACAAGGAAATCTGACGATAAGCCCAAGCCTGCTTGGTTAAATCATCATAAATGATCAAGGCATCTTCGCCGCGATCCCTGAAGAACTCGCCCATCGAACAACCGGTATAAGGCGCAATAAATTGCAGCGCTGCTGATTCTGAAGCCGATGCCGCGACCACAATAGTGTGAGCCATTGCGCCATGCTCTTCGAGCTTGCGCACCACGTTGGCAATCGATGCGCGCTTTTGGCCGATCGCCACATAGATACATTTAATGCCTGTACCTTTTTGATTGATGATCGCATCTATCGCAATAGCCGTTTTACCGGTTTGTCTGTCGCCGATGATCAATTCCCGTTGGCCTCGACCAACGGGAATCATCGCATCGATAGATTTCAAACCCAGTTGCACGGGTTGGTCTACAGATTGACGGGCAATTACGCCGGGGGCAATTTTTTCGATCGGTGATTTTTCGGTGGTTTCAATAGCGCCTTTGCCGTCGATAGGGTTGCCCAGCGCGTCGACGACACGACCCAGCAAGGCTTCACCTACCGGTACTTCCAGAATTTTTCCGGTACATTTTACGGTGTCGCCTTCAGAGATGTGCTGGTATGAACCTAATATCACCACCCCTACCGAATCTCTTTCAAGATTTAAGGCCATGCCGAAAGTATTACCGGGGAATTCCAGCATCTCGCCTTGCATCGCTTCGGAAAGACCATGGACGCGCACGATGCCGTCAGTCACGCTGACGACGGTGCCTTCGGTATGAGCCTCGGGGATCAGATCGAAGTTTTCGATCTTGTTTTTAATCAGATCGCTTATTTCAGATGGGTTTAATTGCATGTTCTATTTCTCACTGTAGAGCCTTTTGCATGTGTTGAAGCTGGCCTTTAACAGATCCGTCTATCACTCTGTCGCCTGCACGCACCAGAACACCACCAATTAATGATTTATCCACGGTCAAGTTCATGTGGACTTTTTTGTTTAGTTTTTTTTCCAACGCGGCAGAGAATGCTTGCTTTTCCTCTTTGGAGAAAGCGTAAGCAGTAGCGACTTCAACATGGATATAACCTTCGCTGTCCGCCTTGTAGGCTTCAAATAGCTCGGAAATAGTCGGCGCCAAGCTTAGCCGATTGTTTTGGATCAGTAATTTCAGCAGATTCTCGCCCTCTGCATCAACTTGCCCCTGACAAATATCCAGCATCAGCGCCGATAATCTGGCTTTGCTGACCTTGGGGTTGCCTACCATCACAGCAAGCTCTTTATCACCCAATACTGCCGACAAAAACTTCAGACTCTGCGACCACTGTTCTGTTGCACCGGACTCCAAGGATCGCTTGAACGCCGCCGCTGCATAAGGCCTTGCCAATGTTGCCAGTTCGCTCATACTTGCCTGCCCTATAATTGATTGGAGACTTTGCTCAAGATGTCCTGGTGCTTGGTCTTATCGATTTCCGCACTGAGAATCTGCTCCGCCGCCCGCAACGCCAAGGCTGCGACTTCTTTGCGCAAACCTTCTTTAGCCTGTTGTTTATCTTGTTCAATTTGCGCCTTTGCCGCAAGAATCAAACGTTCGCCTTCTTTTTTGGCGGTATCTTTCGATGCTTCGACAATTTCATTGGCGCGTTTTTGAGCCAGGTTTACCAGCTCTGAAGATTGTTCTTTCGCTGTTTTTAAAACGCCCTTGGCTTTTTTCTCCGCCAAGTGCATTTCTTCATGACCTTTTTCAGCCGCCGCCAAACCATCGGCAATTTTCTTCTTACGTTCTTCTAAAGAGCCAAATAAAGGCGGCCAGATGTACTTCATGGTAAACCATACCAGAAGTGCAAAGGTAATCATTTGCCCAATCAGAGTAGCATTGATGCTCACGATGCGATCCTCTTAAAATTAAACAGCTGATTAACCCGCTGCCGCAGTTTGTACAGCAGACAGGAAGGGGTTAGCGAAGGTAAAGAACAGCGCCAAACCAACGCCGATCATAGTTACCGCGTCTAACAGACCCGCCACGACAAACATTTTTACTTGTAGCATAGGCACCATTTCAGGTTGACGGGCTGCGCCTTCCAAAAATTTTCCACCTAAAAGACCGAAGCCTATCGCTGTTCCTAAAGCGCCCATACCCAGAATCAGACCCACTGCAATAGCAGTCATGCCTTGTACATCAGCAATTAATTTTGCAATTTCCATGAAACCTCCAAACGGTTAGTTAAATTATAAAAAAGTTAAAAATATTATGACCTGCAAAAATGCAGGTAAAAGGCGTGAGTAAACGCTTTAATGATTTTCATGCGCCATACCCAGATACACGATGGTTAGCACCATGAATATAAAAGCTTGCAGCGTGATGATCAGGATATGAAAGATCGCCCAGGGGAAACTCAATACTGGTTGCAGGTAACAAGGCAATAACGCAATCAAAATAAAAATCAACTCACCCGCATACAGGTTTCCGAATAGCCGCAAGGCCAGCGAGATGGGCTTGGCAATTTCTTCGACCAACTTGAGCAGCAGATTAAAAGGCAGCAGCCACGGCCCGAACGGTTGAAACATCAGCTCTTTGGCAAAGCCCCACGGGCCTTTTATCTTGATGCTGTAAAAAATAATCAAACAAAACACCGAGATGGACATGGCGAAGGTGGCATTCAAGTCGGTACTCGGCACCACGCGCAGATATTCGATGCCCATCAGCGAACCGACTAACGGCAATATATCGACCGGAAACAAATCCATGAAGTTCCACAAGAACACCCAGCAAAAAATAGTCAAGGCCAAAGGCGCGATTAATTCACTTTTACCGTGGAAACTGTCTTTAACTTGATTGTCGACAAACTCTATCAACATCTCGGCAAAATTTTGCACCAAACCCGGCACACCCGCCGTGGCTTTATCCGCCGCCCGCTTAAAAAACCAGACAAACAAGCTGCCCAGAACCGCTGAGAAAAACAAGGTATCCAGATTCAATGCCCAGAACCCTTCGCCCACGGTCAGCGGAGTCAAATGGTGAATAATATAACCGGTGGCGCCTTCGGCGGCATGAACTTCGCTAGCCATCGTTCCTCTCTAAATAAAGTGAGGTCAGCGCATCAACAGCGCAAACCAAAAAACCGATAATGCTGCTATGTAAACTGCCAGCAGCTGTACTATGTGTATATGGGGAAATTGAAAAATCATCATGAACAAAGCAGCCGTTAGCAATAACTTGCCTGATTCTCCGACATAAAAAGATCTGACGATCGTTCTCGCTTCCAGCCCTCTGGATTTAGTTACCCGTAACGCAAAATACAGGTTGGGAATACAGGCCGCCGCCCCCCCTAAAGCCGCAGATAGAGCGGAATATCTGCCCCCAGTCAGGGCAAATCCTGCGGTCATTATTATTATTATCAGCAGTTGATAAGCGATGATTTTGCTGATCGTAGAGTGTCTTCTACCCGCCACAACCAACTCCATACACAATAGCCGGGGAATTATATCTAGCGATCTTCATTAAATCAAGGAAGATTGGCGTACCTTGTATTTTTAAGTTTGATTGTCCTATTCATCAAATTCACTGGACATGGAATATTTAAAGCCCCTTCAGGCATGCTATTTATGCCCAGCCACAGGTACTAGAACGATTTGACTAAGGCGACTGACCGGTAAGGGCTAGACTCGACCGGGTTAGTTTCAGCGTAACCCGATTTATCTTTGCTGCTCATGTCGGGTTACGGCGCAAGAAAGTCGTAGATGCTTAAAGCTCATACTCTGCGCGCCTCGGCAATTGCTCCTGCATTACTCTCGATCGCTGTTCCTGACGCGATT
>JAYTLW010000022.1:0-2874 GCA_043729025.1 Methylobacter sp. | reverse complement strand
CCGGCATTTTTTAACCCGGCCATCAGCGTAACCACAACGCCATATTCAATACCCTTATAAGCCCCGATCAGCACCTGCGTTTTCGGTTTGTTGTTTAATACCGCCATCACCCGTGCCTCCACCTCTTCAGGCTGTATCTGCTCCGGTTGCTGATCGTCTATGGTAATAAAATATTGGCTTAGTTCATTAATCGACACAATCACCGGTAAATTATCGCCTTCCGATTCTACGGTTGCAGATTCAGCTTGCGGCAATTCGACTTCCACACCGGTTTGCAACATCGGCGTGGTTATCATGAAAATAATCAACAACACTAAAGTCACATCGATGTAGGGAACGACATTGATTTCGGCCATGGGCTTTCTGCGCCCATTTTTTCTGCCCATGTGTGGCGCGCTCATTTTTGGTGCGCCTGTCTTTGCAACAACACAACGAACTCTTCAACAAACAGTTCATATCGGCCGGTCAACCTGTCCAGCCGGGTGGAAAAACGGTTGTAAGCAATAACGGCTGGGATCGCGGCAAACAGACCTATGGCGGTTGCAATCAAAGCTTCGGCAATGCCCGGAGCGACTTGCGCCAGGGTCGCCTGCTTGGTGTTGCCCAGCGACATAAAGGAATTCATGATGCCCCATACCGTGCCGAATAATCCGATGTAAGGGCTGATTGATCCGACCGTAGCCAGAAAGGCCAAATGCTCATCCAATCGCTCCAATTCCCGCGATAATTCGATGCGCATGACCCGCTGCGCACTTTCAACCTGTACGCCGGGTTCTACGTTACCAGCTTGGCGCATCCGGGAAAATTCTTTATACCCGGCCAGGAATATTTTCTCTATGCCTTCCGGCTCGAAATCATTGGCTGCCAGCTTTCTGTAAAGCTCGGCCAATACCACGCCGGACCAAAATTGCTTTTCAAATTCGTCGGTGATTTCTATCGCCCGGCCCAGCTCTTTGCGTTTGGTAAAAATAAAGGTCCACGATGACACCGATGCGAGCAACAATATCACCATGACAAATTGCACAACAAAGCTGGCTTCTTTAACTAAATGGAAAATCGATAAATCAGTATTCATGTGTTGTATGCTCTAAGTGCTTTAAATAAAGTTTCGAAAATAGCTGTAGGACGCAGGGTTCGTGCATCCAGACAGGCAATTTTAATGATGCCTTTGCATAACACATCATCGCCTCGGGTAATAACCTGTTCAAAAGTAAGACTGGCTTTTTTAGCCAAAGTCAGCTTCGCGCTCACTTGCAGTTGTTCATTAAAACGGGCCGGACGCAAATAATCGATCTGCACGGAACGCACCACAAAAATAATGCCCGCGCTGACGATCAGTTCATCCTGTTCATAACCCATGGCTCTGAGCATTTCGGTGCGCGCCCGTTCGAAAAATTTCAGGTAATTGGCGTAATACACCACGCCTCCTGCATCGGTGTCTTCGTAATAAACACGTACCGGCCAGTTAAACTTATTCATAATTAAAATTTTATTGCCACAGATTCGCAGATTACAAAAAAGCCATTAAATTACTTCTGAATAGTTCATCAGTTTAATCTGTGAATCTGCGGCGTTTTTTTGTTGCAAAGTAGTTATTCAAACAAATCCTCGGACGCACCCAGATGCTTTGGGGCCTGTAAGCCAAAATGCAGATAAGCATTCTGAGTTAAGACACGGCCGCGAGGGGTGCGCATTATAAAGCCCTGTTGCAGCAAATACGGCTCCACGACATCTTCAATGGTGCCCCGCTCTTCACTGATGGCGGCAGCCAGCGTATCCAGCCCTACCGGCCCACCGGCAAAATTTTCAATCATGGCTAACAGCAGTTTGCGGTCTAATGAATCAAAACCGTTATTATCCACTTTCAACATTTCCAGGGCCTTAAAGGACAACTCCTCGGTAATCGTGCCGTTGCCTTTTACTTCCGCATAATCTCTCACCCGACGCAACAATCTGTTAGCAATTCGGGGTGTACCGCGAGAACGGCGGGCGATTTCATAAGCGCCGCGCGATTCCATCTCAATGCCCAGCACCTTGGCTGAACGCACCGCGATACTTGCCAGCTCTTCAACTGTGTAAAACTCCAAGCGCTGGACAATGCCGAAGCGATCGCGCAACGGCGAGGTCAGTAAACCGGCTCGGGTAGTTGCGCCAACCAGCGTAAAAGGCGGCAAATCGAGTTTGATAGAACGTGCAGCCGGGCCTTCGCCTATCATCAGGTCTAGCTGATAATCTTCCATGGCCGGATATAAAATCTCTTCGACCGCCGGACTCAAACGATGTATTTCATCGATAAACAACACATCGTGAGGTTCAAGATTGGTCAACAATGCTGCAAGATCGCCCGCTTTATCGAGCACTGGCCCCGATGTTTGGCGAATTTTAACACACATTTCGGCCGCTATGATATTAGCCAGCGTCGTTTTGCCCAAACCGGGAGGGCCAAAAATCAACACATGATCCAACGCTTCCTGCCGCGCCGTTGCAGCCTGAATAAAAATCTCCATTTGCTCGCGCAATTCTTTCTGGCCGATATAATCGGCCAGGCGCTTGGGTCGAATAGCCCGGTCCTGGCGCTCTTCGTCCGAATGACTATGAGCGGTAACCATGCGATCGCTTTCAATCATCTTACTGTGCCTTGCAGAGCCAGCCGGATGATGTCTTCACAGCTTTTACCGTCAGCGCTGATATTTTGCACCATTTTACCGGCATCCAGCGGCTTATAGCCCAGCGAACACAAGGCGCTGATGGCTTCCTGTTTTGGATTACTGACCGGCTGGACTTTGCCGGCACTCGTCACTGATGAACCGCCTGAGTCAAATGAATTGCTCAGATCCGGCAACCGGTCGCGCATTTCTATAACCAGGCGTTCAG
>JAYTLW010000021.1:0-5585 GCA_043729025.1 Methylobacter sp. | reverse complement strand
ACAAGCCTTTCGATAACACCCGTTTTTATACAATTCCGGTATCTGTCGGATAGCTAAAAATTAATGAAACAAGTTTGACTTTGAACAGAGTATCTACGGTACTGCTTTCATAGCTTAATGTTCCCACGCTTCGGCGTGGGAACATTAAGCACTTAAATAACCCCGCTTTCAAACACCGGCAGCACCCAGTATTTAATTCCCGAACCTGGAAATTCGGTTCTCAGTTGCGCCAATAATGTGGCCAAGCCCTGCTCCGGCACATACATCTGCATGCGGATTTTTTTCTGCCGCCCGCTGACCTGTTCGGCCAGCGACAAGCCTTCGTTTTTATGATCATGGGCGTTGACCGGAAAACTACTGAATCCGTGTTCCGACTCCAACGTCAACAAACAATCGACAAGCGCTTCTTCAAGGCTCAATGGCGCGTTGAGTGTAACTAAATAGTCCTTGCTGTTCACGGTTTGAGCTCCTTCGACAGGCCGAATAATGTAAACAAAAGCGGCAACAAAAATAAGGTTAAAAAGGTCGACGACACCAAGCCGCCTATTACCACAATGGCCAAAGGCCGCTGAATTTCCGAGCCCGGCCCGCTTGCAAACAGCAAGGGGATCAGGCCAAATGCGGCGATACTGGCGGTCATCAGTACGGGGCGCAAGCGCCTTGATGAACCAACCAGCACTACTTTAGCCAGCTCCATGCCGGTGGCGAGCAGCTGGTTAAAATAACTGACCATCACCACGCCATTGAGCACGGCTATTCCCAGCAATGCGATAAAGCCCACCGATGCCGGCACCGATAAATATTCGCCGGAAAGCCATAAGGCAAAAACGCCGCCCACCATCGCCAACGGGATGTTGGATAACACCAACACGGCCTGGCGCACCGAGCCGAAGGTTGAAAACAATAACAAAAAAATCAGCCCTAAGGACACCGGAACGACTAATGACAAAGTCTTTGCTGCGCGTTGCTGGTTTTCGAACTGGCCGCCGAACTCAACAGTGTAGCCGATCGGCAAGACGACTTTATCGGCAACCGCTTTGCGGGCTTCATCGACAAAACCAACCAAGTCCCGATCCAGTACATTGCTGGTAATGACCACAAAGCGCTGGCCCCGCTCCCTGCCCACCGACACCACGCCTTCCACTTTTTCTATTTTGGCAACCGCCGTTATCGGTACATGCCCGCCATCCGGCAGGGCGATTTGCAGGTTGTCGAAATTGGCGACATTACTGTCGCCGCGCAAGATTAACGGTGTACGTTTGATACCTTCCTGAACCACGCCCAGCTTCAAACCTTCAATCTGCGCACGTAGGAGCGCTTCAATGGCGTCGCTGTCCAGGCCCAAGCGCCCGGCGGCCGATTTATCGATGGCCAGCTGCAAAAACTGCATCCCGGCATTCTGCTTGGCAAACACGTCGCTGGCGCCTTGTATGTGTTTCAAAATCTCGGCTATTTGCTGGGCTTTTTCATTTAATACGGCAAGATCGCTACCGAATAACTTAACCGCCAGATCGCCGCGCGTTCCGGTGAGCATTTCCGAGACCCGCATTTCTATCGGCTGGGTAAACTGAAAAGCGATGCCCGGCGTTTGGGCCATCACTTTCCTTATCTCATCGAGCAATTGTGTTTTACTGTCCATGCGCCATTGCTTTTTGGGCTTCAGTATCAAAAAGGTATCGGTATCGTTCAGACTCATCGGATCCAGACCCAACTCGTCCGAACCGACTCTGGCGACTATATCGACGATTTCCGGAATGTTTTTAAGCAGGTTTTTTTGCACCTGCACATCCAGGGCTACGGATTGCTCCAGGGTAATCGACGGCAGTTTTTCCAGCTGCACGATGATATCGCCTTCGTCCATGGTCGGCATAAAGGTGCTGCCGATCTGGGTAAACACCAGCACGGTCACGATCAATAAAGAGCCTGCCGCGATAAATACCTTGTTGCTGTTAGCCAGGCACCAGACTAAAGCGGGCTGATACAGTTTTTGCAACTGTCTCGGCAGCCAGGGTTCTTCGTGCGACACCTCTTTGAGCAGAAAAGAGGCGATCACCGGAATCACGGTCAGCGACAGGATCAGCGAACCGCTGAGCGCGAACACGATGGTTAAAGCCACCGGGGTGAATAATTTGCCTTCCAGCCCTTCTAAGGTCAGCAAGGGTAAAAACACGATTATGATAATCAAGATGCCGGACACCACAGGCTGGGCGACTTCGCAGCTTGCCCGGTAAATAACATGCAAACGCGGCAGGCGCCGGGCTTTTTCGGTGTGCGCCAGATGGGTGATCAGATTTTCAACTACCACCACGGCGGCATCCACCAGCATGCCGATGGCAATGGCAAGCCCGCCTAAACTCATCAAGTTCGCCGACATGCCCATGGCGTTCATCAAGATAAAGGTAAACAGCGCAGCCAACGGCAAGGCCAGCGCTACCACCAAGGCCGCGCGCAAATTACCCAGAAATAAAATCAGCAGGATCACCACCAGCACGATAGCTTCAAGCAAGGCATGTAACACCGTGTCTACCGCCTTATCTACCAGATTGCCGCGATTGTAAAAGACCTTGGCTTCAACGCCTTTAGGAAAACCCGAGCTGATTTTTGCCAGTTCTTTATCTATGCCGACAATGGTTTGTCTGGCGTTAGCGCCGCGCAAACTTAAGACCAGTCCGGTGACGGCTTCCCCTTCGCCGTTTTTACTGACCGCGCCGTAACGGGTCAAAGCGCCGATTTTTATGTTAGCGACATCGCCGACGGTAATAGGAGTGCCGTTTTTGTTATCGACCACGATAATGCCGACATCGTCCAGGGTCTTGATGCGGCCTTCGGCGCGGACTATCAAAGCTTCTTCGCCGTCGGCCATCCGGCCTGCGCCGTCATTGCGGTTATTACGTTGCAAGGCGGTGGTCAATTGCGCCATGCTGATGTTTCTGGCCGACATGCGGATATTATCGGGTATGACTTCAAAACTTCTGACCAGACCGCCCAGCGAATTGACATCGGCAACCCCGGATACCGTGCGCAATGCCGGACGTATCACCCAGTCCAACAAGCTGCGTCGCTCCATGAGCGTCAAGCCGCCGCCTTCCACGGTAAACATAAACATTTCGCCCAGCGGCGTGGTCATCGGCGCTATGCCGCCTTCGACGCCCTCGGGTAAACTTCCCCACAGCGTATTCAGGCGTTCGGCAATCTGCTGACGCGCCCAGAAAATATCCGTACCTTCTTTAAAATCGACGGTAATGTCGGTCAGCGCGTATTTGGCGATGGAGCGCAGCATGGTTTGATTCGGAATACCCAGCAGCTCGACCTCGATCGGCGCGGTGATTCTCGCTTCCACTTCTTCAGGCGTCATGCCGGGCGCTTTGACGATAATTTTGACCTGAGTCGGCGACACTTCCGGAAACGCATCAATCGGAATATTTTTAAAGGCCCAATAGCCTCCGCCCGACAGCAGCGCGACCGACAGCAGCATCAGCAGTCGCTGACTCAGCGCAAAACGTATCACATTATTCATCGCTGCCCAGACCCAGCCAATTGGCTTTGAGCGCGACCGCGCCGCTAACGGCGATGTCTTCATGACCGCTCAACTCACCGCTGATTATCGACTCATTATCCTGTTTGCCGATGACGGTGATCGGCGTCACCGTAAAGCCCTGCGGACTGCGGATAAAAATATAGGCTTTGCCTTCGTTCTGGGCGATAGCGGTATTGGGAACTTTAAACGCCGCCCGATTGCTAGACTGGATTATCAGGGCATTGAGCCTTAATCCGGGGCGCAGCAGTGCCTTTGAACTTTGCGCATCCACCACCGCTCGCGCCAGAATAGTCTGGTTTTCCGGATTAACGCTTTGCCCCAACAGGCTGATTTTTGCGCTAACGCTTGAGTTACCAATCGCTACCCGATCACCGATTTTAATGCTGCCCAGACGTTCTTGCGGAATCGCAATCTCCAGCCAAAGTTCGTCCAGATTGGCGATGCGGTATATCGGCGCCATCATATCGATATGGGTGCCGGCGACGGCAAAACGCTCCATCACCACGCCGGTTATCGGCGCACGGACGTTGAGTTGACGGCTTAAGCGATGGGTTTTGGCGAGTTGACCGACCTCAGCGGTCGTCATCCCGGCGATTTCCAACAATTGCCTATGTTCATCAGCCTCGGAAACGGCGGAATGATACTGGCTGCTGGTTTCCTGCCAGCGTCGATCGGCAATTACGCCTTCTTCCAGCAGTTGTTTATCCCGATTATAATTAATCTGGGATGCGCCTTGGGCAGCGGTCGCCTTCAGATATTCCCGCTGTAGCGTCAGCAAATCGGGACTGTTGAGCTGGGCCAGGATCTGGCCTTTTGCCACTTTATCGCCTATCGCCGCATTTAGCTTTTCGATGACCCCGGCCTGTGCGGCGCTGACCATATATTCTTGCGTAGGGGGAATCACTACTTTAGCCGGGGCGGACAACACCGGAATCTGAGTAACGGCTTCAAGTTTGCTTAAACGTACGTCGAGGTTATCAATATGTTCCGGGGATATTTGAATGCTGTTTTCGGCGGCGTAGCTGGCAAAACTAACCAAGCTCAATAACAACATTACAGGGAGCAAATACCTATCCCTTCTCCATTGAGGGAGAAAGTTGGGATGAGGGGAATTCAAATAGTTATTTTTATTCTCCTCTCCCCAGCCCAATGTTTCCGAGCTATCCTGCTCGGAACCCTGCGGGCGCTTTACGCGCGACCCAATCCGTTCCCGACGAATTTGTCCAGCAGGGGAGGGAGCAATATATAGTCTCATGGCATAACTCCTACGGCCTGGTTATAAAGCGCTATATCGCGCTGTAACATGACTGCCCGTTGCTTGGCATTCAACACCGCTTGCTGGGTTCTAGACTGGATTTTTAACAAATCCATCAGATCGATTTCCCCGACCGAAAAACTTAACTGGGTCATTTTTAAATGCTCTTCGGCAACCTTCTTTAATTCATCGGCAATGCCCAGTTCGACCCGATTGACCTCCAGGCTATGTTCAGTCTCGTGATGCGCCTGTTCCAAATCGCGGTTCATTTGTTCGCGCTCCGCAAGCAGTTTATTTAATTCGACATTAACCGCCGCTACCTGCGGTGCCAGATGCGCACTGCCTCCGAAAGGAACGGTTACGCCGATGTTGAAACTTTCCGTTTGGTTACTGCGCGGATCATTGGTGAACCGGTCGCTGTTGATGCCGACCGCAACATTGGTCTGGCCGGAACCCACCAATTTAACAGCATTAAGTTCCGCCTGCTTGCGTTCAATCTGGCTGTTAATTGCCACTAAAGCCGGATGGTTTTGCTGAATTTTCTGAGTGTCCGCCAGTTTCTCCTGATACTTCCCGGGGATTTTTGTCATTTGCGTGATGCTGGCATAGCGTTTTCGGGCATGCATTAATTCCGCTTCGGCTTCAGTTACCACAGAGCGTTTTTGCAGCGACTCCGATTGCGCCAACAAGAAATCGGCTCTGGGCAAGTCGCCCAATTCGACGCGCCGCCGCACTTTAGCCAATAACTGATCGGTAATCGTAAGCTCGGTTTTTGCCTGCTCGTAACTAATA
>JAYTLW010000020.1:0-3486 GCA_043729025.1 Methylobacter sp. | reverse complement strand
CATTAAAGCCTAGGCTTTGCAAGGCGCGTTCGCTATCCGACCAGCCTTTTTTAACTTTAACCCACAGTTGCAGATACACCTTCTGCCCGAGCAGCTTTTCTATATCCAGCCTCGCGTCAGTGCCGACTTTTTTGAGCATCTCGCCGTCTTTCCCTATCACGATGTTCTTTTGGGTTAAGCGTTCCACCCAGATAATCGCATATATTTTGGTGATATTGGGTTTTTCCTCGTAGCGCTCGATCTCTACCGTCAGGGCATAAGGTAGCTCATCGCCTAAACGCCGGGTCAGCTTTTCCCTGACAATTTCAGCGGCTAAAAATCGCTCGGATCGATCGGTCACCTGATCTTCGGGATAAATGAAATCCCGTTCCGGCAACAATGCCATGATCAATTTTTCCAGCTCATCGAGATTGGTTCTTTTTAAAGCGGAAATAGGCACCAGATGCTTAAACGGAAAACGATGCTGGGCGTCATTAAAGAAGGTCAAGATAGCCTCTTTATCGACTACCTTATCAACCTTATTAGCGGCAAGAATAACCGGCAATCCGGCCTGTTCCAGCTTTTTAAAGATAACCTCGTCGTATTCATGCCAGGACAAGCCGTCAATCAGCCAAACAATCACATCGACACCCAGTAAGGTCGTCTCTGCGGTACGGTTTAAATAGCGATTCAAGGCCCGCTTTTCACTGTTATGCATGCCCGGCGTATCCATGTAAATGGCTTGACCTGCGTCAGTGGTGTTAATGCCGAGGATGCGGTGCCGGGTAGTTTGAGGCTTGCGTGAGGTAATGCTGATTTTCTGCTTCAACAAATGATTCATCAATGTTGATTTTCCGACATTGGGGCGCCCGATCAGGGCTACGAAACCGCAATTCATTTAGTGTCCTTAGTGAGTAATTCGAGCATAAGCTCTGCCGCCGACTGTTCGGCTTTTTTTCTGGAATTGCCCGTGCCGATACACGATTCTGCAATTAACGGAGTGGTGCACTTCACTTTGAAGGTCTGTTCATGGGCAAGTCCAGACATAGTCAATACCGCATAATCCGGCAGCTCTTGTTTTTGGGACTGCATGAGTTCCTGCAATTGCGTCTTAGGATCTTTCTGCCAATTTTCCAGAGACAAACTCTTCAGCTTTTCTGCAAATAACGCTAAGATCCATTGCTGGCAAGCATCCATGCCCTGATCGCTGTACAAGGCGCCGATAATAGCTTCCAATGCATCCGACAAAATGGAGTCGCGACGAAAGCCGCCGCTTTTTAACTCGCCCGAACCCAGCAACAAATAGTCGCCCAGCTGATGCTTTCTGGCCAGTTCCGCCAGCGAACCCTGATTGACCAAGCTCGCTCTTAACCGGCTTAACACGCCTTCGCAAGCAGCGGGGAATAACTCAAATAGCTTCTGGGCGATCACAAAACCCAAAATGGAATCGCCTAAAAACTCCAAACGTTCGTTATTGTTCGAACCGGCGCTGCGATGCGTTAAAGCCATGGTAAAAAGCTGAGGATCAGTAAAGGTCAGGCCCAGCTTTTTGCACAACGCTTCAGGCTTTTTTATCACTCCTGACCGGCCTCGAAAGAGTCGTGAAACTCGGCTAATGCGCTCAGATTACCGACCAGTTTGACGACAGTCTCATATTCGATATCCACTTTCACATAATTGGCATGCTTGAGGACGGTAATGTCATCTTTTTTAACATCATAAACATAATTGATGTTAAAGCGTTTGTTTAAGCTGTCCCTGATTTCAAACTCGCTTTTCGTTTGAATTTCAGGCGTTTGTTTTAGTGCTTCCAGAGCGCTTTTGACCTTACCGTGATCCAGATAAATCGGAACTATTTTGAGGGTCAACAGGGTAATCGCTCCGATGGAGCCCAAAATAAAAATAATCGAAATCAAGGTTAAACCTTGCTGATGTTTAGGCGCTAAATTCATTTTTTTCTCCAGATGGTGTATTGAAAAAATAAGTATAGTGCAGTTTATTTCAACACAGTGCCGATACGATCGAGACCCACGCCTTTATGTTGCCAGTCCCAACTCATCCAGATAAAAAACGCCTTGCCAACCAGGTTTTCCTCAGGAACCGTGCCCCAGTAACGGCTGTCGTTGCTGTTATCCCGATTATCGCCCATCACAAAATAACTGCCTTGCGGCACCACATAAACGCCTTCGGCAGACGCTGCGCCATTTCTAATCAAAATACTGTGCTCAACGCCGGTCAATTCTTCTGACAAGTGCTCATTTCCGGTCATATCCTCGCCTTGACCTACGCCCTGATAGCGACCCAAAGACACCTGATTGATGGCTTCGTCGTTGACATGCAATTTTTTGTCATAATAGGCGATCCGGTCGCCCGGCAAGCCGATCACCCGCTTGATATAATCAACGCTCGGGTCTTTAGGATAACGAAAAACGACGATGTCGCCGCGCTTGGGTTCCTGCATTTCGATGATTTTTTTATTGACTACCGGTAACCGTATTCCGTAGGCGAATTTATTAACCAGGATAAAATCGCCTATCAATAAAGTCGGCATCATCGATGCCGAAGGAATGCGAAAAGGCTCGGCCAGAAATGAACGCAGCAATAATACTATCAACACTACCGGGAAAAACGACCGCGCATACTCAACCAGTATGGGTTCGTTTTCTTCATCAAAAGTGCCCCCCGTGGCTTTGAGCACCAGTAAATACCCGCCCCAAATAACGCCGGTAACCAGCGTGGCGACAGCCAGAAAAAAGGAAAAGTCGTAGTTCATGATAAATTTAGGTTCAAGGTTCAAGGTTCAAGGTTCAAGGTTCAAGACGAAGGGCTAAAGGCGACAGAACTTGAAGTCTGGTTTTTTTTCGCCTTGCACCTTTTGCCTTTAACCTGCTCTTCTATTCTTTGTTCAGCTGCAAAACAGCCAAAAATGCCTCTTGCGGAATCTCAATATTACCGACTTGTTTCATCCGTTTTTTACCGGCTTTTTGTTTTTCCAGCAACTTTTTCTTGCGGCTGATGTCACCGCCATAACATTTGGCGATGACGTTTTTCCGCATCGCTTTAACCGTGGATCTGGCGATCACCTTGGAGCCGATGGCCGCCTGTATTGCAACTTCGTACATTTGTCTGGGAATCAGGTCTTTCATCTTTTCGACCAGATCCCGGCCCCGGTTATGGCTTAGATCGCGATGCACGATGATAGACAAAGCATCCACCTTTTCGGCATTGATCAACACATCCAGCTTGACCAGCTCGGCCGGTTGGAAGCGCAGGAACTCGTAATCAAATGACGCAAAGCCCCGACTCACCGACTTTAAACGATCGAAAAAATCCAGCACTACTTCACTGAGCGGCATTTCGTAATGCAAAGATACTTGCCTGCCGACATACTGCATATCTTTCTGCACACCGCGCTTTTCTATGCACAGCGTGATGACGCCGCCCAGATAAGCCTGCGGTACCAGAATATTGGCCCGGATGATAGGCTCCCTGATTTCCTTGATGGTA
>JAYTLW010000019.1:0-10597 GCA_043729025.1 Methylobacter sp. | reverse complement strand
TTGCTTATAAGTGATTAACTCCCCGGTTAGCTACAAGTCTAAGCTACAACACTTTAATTTAGTATCCTATTTTCGCCCATAGGCTGCCTAACGGTCTCTACTTCACGTTGATTAATGACCCGACCTTACCGGTATCCGCATCAACTGCATATTCACTAAAGCTTTTTACTGCATTCTCACGTCTTCCGATGCCCATATAAGGGAGGGCTTCGGGTATGACCATTAAATTTATCTGCCTTGGATGCGGCAAGGAGCTAACAAGCTCTAAGAGATCCGGCAACCGACAGTCCTACTGCAGCGAAAAGAAATGCCAGCGTGCGCGAAAGACGGCGTGGCAGCGGCAGAAGATCGCTACCGACCACGAATACCGCTCGGATCAGGCGCGTTGCGGGCATGCTTGGCGAGAGGCACACCGCGACTACTGGCGCGACTACCGGCATGCCCACCCAGCACAAAGCACGCGCAACCGACTCCTACAAAAACAACGTAATCAGCAGCGTCGATGGGCACTTAGAATGGTCGGCGCACCGACTCCGCCTGCGGAAGCGGTTGCAAAGATGGACGCCTTAATACTCAAGGATATCGCTGCGTTTAGGCCGATTGGCGAATTCTGGCTCATCCCAGTGATTGCAAAGATGGACGCCTTTAAAGTCAATATCACGTCTGTTTCGGGTGGTTAGGTGTGATTGCAAAGATGGACGCGGTCGCCGTCCATAAACATTTGGTCTAAAGAACAGCGTCACTTCGGAAATTCTTTCAATCAAGTCGGTTAGGAGAAACTTTATGACTACAGAAAGAGGGATGTGTATTTACGCACTCACGTATCAAGACGTGCAAAGAATCAGAGCCATTTTATCCACCGTTGATGACGCCATCGCCGAGCTGATTAACTACCGACGGATTGATACTACCGGTCCCAGAGCCGACTTCCCGTGCGAGAACGCTATCTACGAGCAAGCAGTTAGTATCACGCGCGACGTGATGGACCAGGACCGTTTATTTTGAGCACTGATACTAGAGATGCGGCGTATCTTATTTGCAAAAAGCAACCGGTGCCGAGCTTTTGTCTCGGTGGTGGAAACGCTGAACTCCGAGATTGCGCCAATGCTTTTCTGCGTTCGCTGGAGATCCGCGCTCTGTCGTGGCGCACCGTGCGCGCGTATGGATTTGATCTTGTGGTTTTTTTGCGTTGGCTGGAAAAAACAAAAATTCCCATGTCCGAACTTACGCAAGCTGGTCTCCTCGGTTTTATCGAGAGCCAGCAGCGGGCTGCCGCCAGTCCAAATACAATCAATCGCCAACTCGGCACATGTGAGCAGTACTACCGTTTTATTTACGATCAACCGCTGCAACGCGGCAGCGGCGTGACCTTGCCTAGGCCGTACTATAAAGGTCAAGGTTACGACCGTCTTGGCATACGCTGGCGCAGATCGACCGGAGACTTACGCTTACGCGTCAAAGTCCCAAAGATAGTGGTCGAACCATTAACGATAGATGAAGTCACTGGATTCCTCTGCGGTTTTGGTCACTACCGCGACGTCGCCATCGCATTATCGATGGCACTATCTGGGCTCCGCAGCATCGAAGTCATTGAATTGCGTCAGAGCCAAGTCAATCTTCACAAGGCAGAAATGCGTATCCGCGGCAAGGGAAACAAAGAGCGAATACTTCCCATGGCACCGCAGCTTACCGAGGCAATCAAAAAATATCTTCAATATGAACGACCATCTTTAAGTCCAGCAAACAATCTCTTTGTTAATTTGCAGAGCAAGCGCCTCGGTGAAGCAATGACATCAAAGGGCATCATCAGTCTTTTTTCTCGTCACCGTCAAAAGCTAAAATTGTCCCGCGCTAATCCGCACCGGTTTCGGCACACGTTTGGCTCAGACATGGCACGAGCCGGTATGCAGCTGCCGGTCCTTCAAAAGCTTATGGGCCACGCGGATGAAACGATGACGTTACGTTATATTTTCCTCAACGATTCAGACGTTTTGGCTGAATATAAAAAAACCATGGAACGTCTAGGACAGCGCTATGACTATCAATCTCTCCAGCCAACCTAAGTCAGTTAGGCTCTACTTTCAAAAACTTTTTCCGCAAGCGCTGGAGAAAGATACTGACGCCAGATTCACCGCGATTAGTCATTTCCATACATGGCTGAAAGAACATTCTTATGCCGTGGAAACCCTTACAGCAAGTCAGGCCGATGAATATTCAAAGTATCATCTTACGAAAACAACGAGGCCTGAAATGCGCCGGACTATTCTCCTCACCACTAGGCACTATTTAATGTGGCTGTATAAAAGTGGACATAGTCACCTTGATCCGGCAAAACTTAAAGCTCCAATTATTCGGTCAACCATTGTCAAGGTCGATGTCGTGCTCCCAGCTTACGCCGACGAATACCTAGCATCATTAGTTACGCATCTGCGACCGTCTAGTCAACATGCTCACCGACTTAGCGTCCGTCATCTGCATAATTTTTTGACGCAAGCGGGGCTTGAAATTGCAGAATTTGGCGAAAAAGAAATGCGGGGATTTCTCGAGTACCTTGTTAAGAGGAAGAACGGACCTAGCTCGAGATGTGGCCGCATGGTGCTGAGTAGAATGTATCTACGCTGGCTCTATGAGCGCAGCATTGTAAAAAACGATCCTGATTATACGCTGCGAAAAATTCAGTTGCCACGCATTCCACTGGCAATGCCTAGACCACTATCACCCAAACAAGATCAACTATTTGAGGAATACTTTCTCGCGTCACCTAGTTTTTTGATCCAGGGATTTTACATAATGCGGCACACAGGTCTAAGAATTAGTGAATTGAGAAATTTACCTTTTGACTGCATTCGCACCAATCTCGATGGTCACCCCATGCTCAAAGTACCAATAGGAAAATTGGCCACTGACCGGCTGGTGCCATTGGCAGCAAAAACTCTCGAAGTTATAACAAGAATTCAGGCGCATGCTCGACAAATGACACCAAACAACGCAGAGCCACAAGCGCTTTTCGTGGGAAAGCACGGACGTCCACTAGGCATAACCTATTTTTTTTACGCATTCGCAGACGCGAAACAACACCTTCTTCTCGATGACAAGATCACCGAAACGAAAGACGAACCGATTACTCCGCACCGACTACGGCATACCTTTGCGACAACATTGCTTACTGGAGGGATGAGTATCGTCGTTTTACAAAAACTACTTGGTCACCGCGCCATTCGCATGACGTTACGGTACGCGGCTGTAGTACCATCAAAGGTCATCGGTGACTACTTCGCTGCCCTAGAAGTATTGGCGAAGCAGGGCCACATCGAAGCTCCGGAGAAAGTAATGTCTTTGATCGATCTTGGACATCGAAAGCTTCTTGCAGACCTTGTTTTTATGCTCAAAAAACGCACCGAAGACGCCGCACCAGCAAGAAGCCGAAGGGGTGCGGAACTTATCCGGAAAGCGGAGCAACTTAGCCGAGATATTTCAAAATTATAATTGAGGATCTTTAGACCTGGACACCAAGCCGGGCAAGGGCTTCATGGTGAATTTAGAAAACCGGGGAGTTAATAAGCACTAAGCTCCCCGATCAAAGACGAAATGGAGATTCGCAAACTCCCTGCTTACATCAATAGCATGGCTCGAAGTTCACGTATTATATTGTTCGGCCATTCGTACGGGGGGTGGGGCGCGTTATATGTAGCGTCAAAACTCGACTATCCTCATTTGCTTTTTACCTTCGATCCGATCAGCCTGGAGGATTGTAGTGAGGGACGATTTATTTTAAAGAGTAAGGAGTGTCAGCGATTTCCAAGCGATATTAACGCTGCGTCCCTGGAAAACAGCCATGCGCTCTGGGTTAATTTTTATCAGCGACAAGGGCCTATACGCTCAGCGAAGGCTCCGGTAACCGGCAATCGCGCCTTCAACGCATACGTCAATATGGACAACGTCGAATGCGGTCACCGATTCATAGGTTTAACCGAATTAGCCTGGAAACCTGTCCGGGCCATGATTCTTGGAGTCGTTAAGGATGGTTTGATTTTAAGTCAATCCCTGACTGGTTTGCCGAGTTACACCGGTGATCCTTCGGGTGTAAACAGTAAATACTTGCCCTTTAATGGAACGACTTATGCTGGTGTCAATCAGATCATGGGTCTTACACCCCCAACACCGACGGCTAGGCCGAATCAACCACCTGCAACACCGGTGGTACTTTCGACTTTAGAATATCTTGAGGAAGGTCACTATTATTCTGCCGAGTTTGGAGCCTATCCCGAATATATCAGCTTTTTAACTCCCAATGGATTCAATGTCAGAGCTATTTCGGATGGCCAGAATTCGGCCGCTCAAGCCGATATGGTTTGTGACAGCAATCATCAAAAATGCCAGGGAACCTATACTGGCCCGGGGTTGAGCCAGCCGGTTGGTTATACCTTAAAAATCCTCAACCGCTACGAGTATAAAGGTAACGATGGCACCGGTGAGGTCCATTATTGCCACGAATCCCGTTCAATAGCTGGAACCTTTGTCCTGAGAAATTTCGGTCCGAATGACTATCAAGAGGTTTCCTTAGAAAAGGCCTGTGACCGTCTGGCAATGATCTATTCCAAAACAAATGGAAACCCAGCCAAAGCGACTCTGCGCTGTTCTGGTAACAGCTGTAAAGGTGATGTCGTATTTCCAGATGGTACCTCAGACTCTCATACTGTAATTTTTTCTACGGACGGTAACTCATTCAATGATGGCTCGGTCTACTATCGAAAATAGTCTGGTCCAACGAAAGATTGCCGTAAAATAGCGCTGAACCAGCACCAACGGCAATCTGTGAAGGGCCCAGCGCAATTCCCACTTCTACTTTATAGACTTCTTTTATCTGTTTTAGACCGTGCTCAGCAAACGTGTTTTTTGCACCCTTTGTAGCTTTAAATGCTTCCCAAAATTTACGCCGAGCATGCGCTAAACACCCTGCCTGAATAATGTCTTTCTCAGCAGCGAAATGGATGGTCACCATCATGATCGCTGCTAACCTAGTCGGGTGTAGTAATAATGATGCAGTATGGAACATATCGAATACATTTTTGATCCAGTCGAAAAAGAAACATTTCGCGTTCATGATCCGTCGCAATTCACATTGAAGCGGAAAGCAGTTTTATCATCAATTTGCCGAAGGTTAACCACACACAAAACGAGGAATATTACCTGGAACGGATCACCGCCAGGTGCTACTCCCCACTAAAATCCGGTCCGGCCGAAATACAGCTCCGGACCGACCGACCGATCATTCTTTCATTAAAAGAATTCCGTTCCTTTGATCCCGGAAATCATATTGAGATTACCTGCAACTGCGGGAACCGAACTCTTCAACCAGCATCGGGCTTTCGCAGCACCGTTTCTGGGCACATACGTGAAGGCTAAACACTGCGACTCTCTAGCGCAGGTTGCCTGGCACTCTTCCGGTCGGGAGCCTTCAAGTTCAAAACTGCGATAGTCGCCACCAGGGCGATCAGTGTCGATTTCAAAACCGCGCTTTACCCCAGAATACATACTGGCTTGAGCTACCGGATTCGGTACCGTTGCCTTTAACCAGCAACGGTTGGTTGCGGCCACAAATGTAAAGGAGCGACAGCGACCCTCATTTGCACACATAGTCCGGCACTGATTTGCCGTAGTTGCCGCCCTGTTGGCGTAATCACCTCCTGGGCGATCAGAGCCGTATTCCATCGAACGCTTTGATCCAGAAGCCATGCCGATCGCATTGTTTGCAACCGGTATCGCGTTTTTCAACCAACAGGCAGTTGGGGCAACAAACGTATAAGCTTTACAATTCCCATCCCGTGCACATTCTGACAGACATTGATCGATGCGCAGGTTGCCGACATTAAAACTCCGGTAGTCACTACCTCGGCGATCAATGCCACTTTCAACCGGGGTAGCCAAACCTGAAGTACAATTCGGACATTGCGAAAATCCCGGAACCCGGTCCTTAAGAAAACAACGCGCCTCAGACCCATAATTTACGAAGGTGTAGGCTTTACAGGAAACATCATTGGTACACTGAACCTGACAGGACACCTCCTGTCCGGGGGTCATATCAATATAGCGGTAATCGTGGCCAAAAAAGTCGATACCACCTAGTCGCGCACCATCCCACTTCATCATTAAGGCAAGAATTTGGCCCTTCAGTCCCGGAATATCTGCAAAAATATCATTCCAGGTCGCAAAGGCGCCGGAACCGGAGTAATCGCTGTTGACGCCCCAGACTGCGCCGTTGCCGTTAACGGCACCATGAACCGCCGGACCGCCGGAATCACCGGGGCAAAGTGCCTGGGTTTTGTTGCCATATAAAAAACTAATGTACTGTTTCCCACCACCACCCAGACTCGTGGTCCGGTCGGTACAACCGTATCCAAAAATAGTATTGTTCCAGCCGGTTGCCGGTAAAATATCGCTCAAATTGGCGGGTACCGCCACCGTTGCCGGAACATCCGCTGCAAGTCTGATGACGATCGCATCATTGGTCATCGTATCCGACATCGTGTATTCGTAACGGGCGCGGGCAAAACTGTAAATATTGTTCACCCCATAGCTGAAACTGGCTCCGGAGATCCCAGTTCCGGAAAAACTATCCGTGGGCCTGACTGCCGTGTCAGTATAATTTGGATAATTAAGGCAATGTGCTGCTGCAATGACATAATGTCGGTGAAACAAAGTCGCAGTACAGCCGCGGAACTGGCCAATCTCGGGCCGTAAACTAGTTGTAGTGCCTTCCACTATTTTGACATCACTTGTATCCTCCGTGTCCTCATTACCGATACCGCAGCCAGAAAATACGGCAATTAAGCCAGCCATCGTTATGACCTTCATGTACTTATTATTCATCGCTACTCTCCTTATGAAAAAATTCGCGTTTCCGACAATCCATTTCAGGCCTGACGAATTCAACAGCCGTGCCAAGTTCAAATGTTTTTTGGGCAAAAATTTTTGAAGGAAAATGGATACAATCACCAAAGGAGGCGACTCCTTAGCAAAACTGAAGAGAAATAGCACTCATGACCATCTATTAGCTGTTCGACAATATATTGTCACATCAGATGACAAACTGTCAGTCTGGTCCGATAGTCTCAATTGAACACCCAGCAGGTTGGGTAAACAAAGACTTTCAGGAGACAAAAAATTAATTTTAAAAACAAAACATTCTAATAACCGGCGCCTCCAGAGGCCGGTTTATTTAACGAACTCCTGGGCTACAAAAGCCGCCGTCTCGGGTTGCTGCTGTCAATGGCAAAGCTATTGATAAATGAATATTTTTCTTCGCAAAAAGTATGGCAGAGAGTTTCGATTTGTCAGGTGGAAGTTTGAAGGTCAATTGCAGGGTGAGATTGCTGAAAAAGGCTACCATGTTCGCCAGGCAGGTCACTTGTTCGATCGAGGAAAATCGTTGATGTCGACTTTGTAACAAAAACGCTACGAGCCCGTAAAGTAGTCGGTATCGACCGGACTTTTCAGAAATTCGGCTGGTCAGATCCGGCTCTTTGTCTACCTGGCAACTATGTTGCCCGAATGATTATTATGGGGCGATTACTATCCGCCCATGTTTAATTTATCGGAGACATCGTGTTAAGAACTACCGACTCACCACTCGTCAGTTGAATTCTGGTTTGTCCGTTTGCAATATAGTTAGCGACTTTTGTTTTAATAAAGAAAAATTTTGATTCCCGACCGGAAATTAATGCCGAACCACTCGGGACAAAATTAAATCGAATCAAATCGCCGACCCCGCTGGTTCTTGTGGCAGTTACTGGGTTGATTTGGCCGAGTCCGTCCGGACGCCAATCAACAAAAACATTGGGTGTCGCCGCAAAAGTTCGCGTGAAGACACTGCGGATAACTCCGTTCAAACCTGGTCGGGTATTCCTTATGGAATAATAAAAATGCAGAAATCCGTTGCGGGAAGATCGCACCACCCGATTCTGCAGCTGCCCGGAAAAAAGCACGGCACCCATAGCGTTGTTAATACTAAAGGGAATCATTTTATCTGAAATCACCGTTCCGGCGAGGTCCGCTTCCGCAGCTGATGTCGCTCCCGGGAGAACAACGGGACCGGCGCCCGCTGGCAGAAAAACCGATGCCGTCCCAACCCCACTTGTACCTACAGCGAACAAAAAAGATGCAATCGAACAGAATTGTCTTGTTCTCATAAATTCCTCCTTCGAAGTTAAAAAAATTCATGTGGTTTGGTGCAAGCAACGCGCCAGAGTTGTTTATCGTTTGTTGAACAATTGGCAGGCTGTCGGACTTTGCAGGAGCAGGATGTGTATATTATTGGAGTCAGCACCGATCCGTGAGCGATTCACCTTGGTTAAAGCATCCACTCAACCAATAGGTTGACGTACTACTGCGAGCAAAAATTCCTCCCGGCAATGCAGTCATGTGACTACTATACTCTTTACTCTTTGTCGGCTGGCTATACCTGGGATTTAAGTCACCACTGCGATCGTAATGAGACATTCCGAAGATTAAAAAATTCGACCTATAACACGTGATGGTTATCAGTGATTTTATTTTGGCATGCGATGTGCACTTCGAGGGTGGTCAATGTAGGTACTGGTTTATGAAACCAGAAAATTTTCTTATGAAAGGATATATTATGAAATTTTTTTCAATGCTATTTATCGTCGTCCAGATATTGCTGGGTTTGTCAGCTGCGGCACAGGCTGACGCACCAAATTACGTCCGGTTCCGCAACATCGCGTATGCCGGAAGTGGTTGTCCGGCCGGTTCAGTTGCCCAGAACGTTGCACCTGATTTGCAGGCTTTTACACTACTTTTCGACAGCTACATTGCTGAAGTTGGACCCGGTGTACCGTTTGCCTCCCGCCGCAGAAATTGTCAGCTCAATATTGATTTGGATTTTCCACAAGGATGGTCCTATTCCATTATGACCGTCGACTATCGGGGTTACGTTTCACTCGAACCCCGCGTTTCCGGTTTGCAGCAATCTTCTTATTATTTCCAGGGACAGGCTCAAACCGCCAGACTTCGGACGCCAATGTATGGACCAATTGACCGCGACTATCAGATTCGCGATACGCTTGGTATTACTGCGTTGGTCTGGTCACCTTGTGGAGCAACAAGAGCACTCAATATCAATACCGAGATTCGGACGGATAACAGCCGGAATCCCGCAGGCAGTGGGCTAATGACGACTGATTCCATCGATGGTGCTGTTCGCCTGATTTACGGATTTAGATGGCGCCGTTGCTGAAGATGTAATATGTCGGGAGCTATCGACTGTTTAGGGACCAGCAGGAGAAATCTGCTGGTTTCAAGAATGGGAGTGTTTTTTAAAGTGCGAAGGACAGTCAGGCTCTGCAGCGCATGACCTGTTCCCAGTTGCTTAAGCGAGTTTTCTCGATATTACAAAATGCAAAAGCTGCGGCCGAATGTTGTCTTTAATTATAAAACAGCATTCACGGCCGACTCCGACTCAAAAAAACGAGACCATCTGCCGGGAGCGTGATGGTTTGATCTTCCTATTCTTGAATCTTCGAAAGCATTCACTGCACCGTCGTAAAAAATGCTATGAAAGGTTGATATGCCTCCAGAACGTCTTTATATCGTTCTTCTTTGAGAACACTCAGAGTTTTGCTGGAACAAAACGCCGATTCACCTATTTCTGCCAATACAAAGTTTTGAAAGCCTACATCGGAAACTAATTTATCGTCAGATGCTTTCGCATCTCCCAGAAATTTTGATAATAGCGCCAGCGGTCGCGAGAACGAGCAATCTTTCGGCAAAGCTCTGTTTATTTTCGCCAACAAAAAAGAGACATCATTAGATTTATTTACTGGGACGACACTGGTTTTGCTTTGTGGACTAAAACCCTAGATCGGCAAAAGTAGCGTTGGCCAAGGAGTATGTTTAAAAATCCGTCGCTTGTTATACACCACCGGCATGCAACGGCCCTTAGCCGGCAAGACGCCATCTTTCTGGTAACTGGTTATTTTCACAGCATAAATCCTAATTCGTGAAGGCGACAGTCTGGGGCAATGCTCCGGCAGAGGGTTTTTCGGTCATATTTTGCCTGATCGCGCCGATCATTCGAATATGAAAGAGCGTCGCAAGAATCTTCTATCTGATACTAAGCAAACTGGTCTCGTACCGGTAGGCAGAAGGTTGCTCGTTCCGGAAAACCGTCTTTACCGCCTCTACCAGCGTCGAAAAAATTCAGCACCGACTGAAGGCCACCGCAGTCGGCCCAATCTGCTTTTCATCTGTGTGATGCTTGCTTTCATGATGTCCGCTCTCGGCTCCATTGCCTGGACCGAACGTAGTTCCAAAACAAAACTGGAAAGTATTGAAGGCGTCAACATTGCACAAAGTGGTCTCAACTGGACTATCAGGGGTTCAGACGTGCAGTGTGAGGACGGTTCTGCGTCCTGTTTGGAGGAATTGCGCGAGCAGTCTCTCCTCTATTCCGGTTCGCACTTGGAGCATCATACTTGGGTAAACAAAGTAGCCAGCAAAGAAAGACGCTGGCTTCTGTTGACGGCCGAACTTAGCAAAGAACATTGGCAAGTGTAGGCAACAACATAAAAGCGCGGAT
>JAYTLW010000018.1:0-2958 GCA_043729025.1 Methylobacter sp. | reverse complement strand
TCTTAAGAAACACCTAGCAAGCATTTGATTTATATAGCGGGCTGCGAGGTGTTTCTTCGTCGCGATTTGCGGCGCGGGCCGATTAAGACGCTAATCAGGGAACGGCTTGGTTTTCGACGAGGGTTTGCGGATCGTAAACCCGTTGGAGCAGCCCGGATAATCAAAGACGGTGTTCATTTGTCCGCCCCAAAATCCAGGTTTGCGCTCATGCGTGGACAATTTTAGTCCTGAACAATTAGGCAACGCTGGTGTAAAATAGTATTTATTCGATTAGTGATAGTCACTAATGGGCGGCTTCGGTCGCCCTTTTTATTTTATATTTCAGGAAAACTCATGGGCGTAAACGCATTGTTTTCAAAATCACGATTCACTATTGTGATGCTGTTTTTATTGATTAATTTAAGCACCTTTGCATTGCTCAGGGTAGCCTTGCTGATCAAACAACTGGCCGACATCGATACACCTGTTTATCAGATAGCGCTGGCTTTTCTGATAGGGCTGGTTCATGACCTGGCTTTTTTCAGTTACTTATTAATCCCCTTTGTCCTGTATTTGCTGGTGCTGCCCAATCGTCTTTATCAGAGCAAAATCCATAAAATAATCGGCTTTAGCGTATTTATTATTTGTTTATACGGTCTGTTTTTTATCGAGTTATCAGAATGGACATTCTGGGATGAATTCGGGGTCAGATTTAATTTTATTGCCGTCGATTACCTGATTTATACCCATGAAGTGGTCAGCAATATCATCGAATCCTATCCTTTAGGTTGGTTACTGTCGGGTATTTTAGTCATTACAGCGATTACTTTTTTGCTGGTAAGAAAAGCGCTGTCACAGTCGTTTAATGCCGAAGAATCGTTTTTGTCTCGACTGAAAATTACCGGAGCCTTGCTGCTGTTGCCGGTAATAAGCTACGTAGCCGTAGGGTCAACATGGTATCAGTTTTCAGCCAATACCTATCTTAATGAATTGGCCGCCAACGGCCCTTATCAGTTCTTTTCGGCGTTTAGAAATAACGAAATAGATTACCGACATTTTTACAAGATGGGTGATGACCAGCAGCTATCCAGTGTCATCAAAAAACAACTGGACGCCGACGGTGTGCCTGAACATTTATATGACATCAGACGCACAATAAAACCTTCAGGCCAGGAAAAACGCCTGAATGTCATTTTAATTACCGTCGAGAGCTTGAGCGCCGAGTATCTGTCAACCTTCGGCAGCAAGGAGAACATCACACCGTTTATGGATGAATGGTTTAAAGAGGGTTTATTGTTTACCAACTTCTATGCGACCGGCACCCGAACCATCCGGGGTCTTGAATCGTTAACCTTATCTATTCCGCCAACACCCGGTCAGGCCATCGTCAAACGGCCTGATAACGGCAAATTATTCAGTTTTGGCCGGGTCTTGCAGCAAAAAGGTTACGATACCGCGTTTTTATACGGCGGTCGGGGTTATTTTGACAACATGAACGCGTTTTATTCCGCTAACGGTTACCGCATCGTCGATCAGACCGATTTTACCCAAGAGGAAATAACCTTTACCAACGCCTGGGGCGTTTCCGATGACATTATTTTTAACCGCACCGTAAAAGAAGCCGATATAGATTACCAAAATAACAAGCCGTTCTTCTTTCAGATCATGACCACCAGCAATCATCGTCCTTACACTTATCCTGAAGGAAAAATCGATCTGCCCTCGGGTAGCGGTCGGGAAGGCGCGGTTAAATATACCGATTTTGCGATACATCAATTTATTGAGCAGGCCAAAACCAAGCCCTGGTTTGATAACACTGTGTTCGTGATGGTTGCAGACCACTGCGCCGGCAGCGCGCGCAAAACCGAGCTGCCTGTGGACAAATACCATATCCCGTTGTTTATCTACGCGCCCAAACATGTACCGGCAATGCAAAACGACATTGTGTCCAGCCAGATTGACGTCGCTCCCACCGTGCTGGCAATCTTAAACCTCAGCTATGAAAGCCAGTTTTATGGGCGCGATATTATGCAGATGCGCAAAGACGAGGGCAGGGCATTGATCAGTAATTACCAGAAACTGGGCTTGTTTAAAGACAATAAACTGGCGTACTTGTCGCCCCAACAAAAAGTCGATGTGATAGCCGATCCTTTAGGCGCGCATAACCCGCTGACTATAGATGCAGCCGCCTCGCTGATTACGGAAAATATGGCTTATTACCAGTCGGCGGATTATATCTGGTCGCATCGCTTGAGCCGGTATCAATAAAGCGCTTATGCCAAAGTTTTACGGCGCGGCACCGGGTGATTCGGTGCGGGCGCCGACCTATCGAAAATCCCGATCGCCGAAAAATTTCGGCGGCTCTATGTGGAATTGAGTGGGTAACTATACCCAAGCATGCTGTTTTTCTCCGTTCGTCCTGACCCTTCGTCTGGGTTCAGGGCTAAAGGCCTTGTCGAAGGATGAATGGGGGAAAACAGATGCGTGGCGACTGGGAGGAAGCATCTCGCCTAGCCCAAAGTAAATCCGCTCATCTTTCGACAGGCTCAGGACGAACGGATTTACTTTTCCAAGGTTCTCCTGAGCAAAGTCGAAGAGACGTTGATTGAAGAGTTTGGATTTGCATGTATCCACTGTATTTCACATAGACTCAAAACCTCTTTCTCCTTGCTTTTCGTTTCATCCGCTACACAGGTTCAGCGCTCAGTTTATGAGCCTGAGCCGTCCTCATCGAGATTCTTAATTGTTATGGCGTGTTCAATGACAGCAATTAATGCCGCTTAGCCCTCCCTTCCTCTAGTTTTTGCAGTTGCTAAACCTGGAATCAAGCACCCGCTTTTTTTAATGTCCCCGATAAAAAGCCTAGCTGATAACTAACGGGCTGTATAAAGTGGACCCCATTGTCCAGACAAATAATGCCTTAATTTAAGATAGAGCCCTGTTCACACTCCAGCTGAATGACGCTGTCCCATTTTTTAA
>JAYTLW010000017.1:0-6832 GCA_043729025.1 Methylobacter sp. | reverse complement strand
TAATTAAGAGTTGGTAAAGGGTTTATTTTTAGCCATTGTGAAATGTTTATCGTGACGAAGTTAGGCATGAAGTAAATTTTCTTAGTCTCCATTTCCCTTTTTTTAAACGCGGCAAAAGCTATAGATTTTTGGCTATTCATGATTGGTTTCTTAGCTTTCTTATCATCGCGCATTGGCTTAAATCCGTTGTCCCTTTCGTTATAGCTGGCTTCCTGAAGGATATTTGTCCACTTCTCAAGTTTTGGTTTGGATGATTCTTGATGGAGCGTTGAATATATAAAGAAAATTTGTTTCGCGAATTCACCCAGAAACCTATCGCATTCCCGCTTGTATTTTATTTTTTCTTTATCGGTCATTGCTGGAATGAGTTCAGGCTCAAAAATCCAAGTATAGATGACAAGAGACCCGTGATCAAAAGCTGTTCAATCAAGGCGCTTCCGGCTCATGACGTGACTACACGATAATGTCATTACTGTATTGCCACGGCTACCCCCCTTTTTTACGGCTTCGCACTGGGAAGGCGGGTTCATCGCGCCTAAATCAGATCAGCTAACCCCCAATCTGTAGTGAGAGGTCAGTTGGCATGGAACTCGAAACACCATATATCTAATATATCCAGGTCGGTCGGCAATTCCGCCGCTGATAACAGATTTGAAATGATCTGTTTGTATTCAGTTTTTTTAAGGAAATAGACGATGATAACCAATTCATCTAAGTTCATAAGGTTCCCCGATGGGGCATGTTGCAGACCGCACATGATCGGTGCAATAAATCCCAGTGAAAAGGGCGTTGTGGCAAGCACTTCAAACGGTGAAATGCTTGGATTCATTCGAGTACGTGACGAAGCTAAGAAGACCCGAGTGGTCAACCTGCTTGCTGACTGCTGTGATGCTGGCAAAAAGTTCGTGCAGCCAGATTGGTCCTTCCTTGATCGTGATGAGGAATGTTAGGCGATTAACCAGTAACTAGAAACAAGCTCATCTGCCAACAGTTTTAGCGAGCGGTTCGGCAGGTGAGATCTTTAGTTAATCGCCGGAGGTATTATGCAATATGAAACAGAAAACAATGGGATTAAAGCAGTCTACCGACTTTATGAAGGTGCAGGCTGTCATCCTGAATCGCTCGATGCGTTAGATGATGAAGAAATTGATGCGCTTATCGAAACTATGGATGAGCGAAGACTTGAGCTTGCAGATATTGCAATTGATTTGGCTCTGCTGCTTGCGCTGGGTCACATCTTATATATCGGTTACGATGCGGAATGGGTGGAAATCAAGGGAAGAAACGGCCGGAAGCTTAGAGTACTTTCCTATCAGTTTTACATTGTGGGCGTCGGTGGCGAAATGTCGGCCGTATTTTTTCCGACCTCGGATGGTGTTGATGGTCGGCTTGAACTCCAAACAATGTTAGCTCAGTTGACCCGTGAGGCTTACAAAAGCGGAATCATCCTGGATTACCCAGCGGATATTGTCTTGGTCGGGTTCTTTTTGCGGGCTGATCTGGCTATGCTGGCGGATTTGATCGAGCTTAAGAACGAGCTGGGCAATGTCGGTGGCAGTATAGCGACCACTAATAAAGCGATTGAAATGACTTTGGTGTGCAATCGCCGCAGTTTAGAACGGCTTGACGATAATCGTCGAATTGTTTGCGGTCAATATGACGAGGCACGACAAGTTGATATTAGTTTTTATGACATCGCTAAGCATGCCCCGGAAAAAACCCCCTTATCGGTGCTGGGTGAGTTGCTCAACTTACCAAAGCTGATAATTCCAGAAGGGTACAGCATTGTCCAGATGGACGAGTTTTTAGCGACGAATCCGGAGGCATTTTTGGATTACGGTATACGAGATGCAGAAATCCCCGTGAAACAATATCTTCATATCCTGAAGTTTGCCCGTGAATTGGTCGGAGGACGGCGAATTGCTAAGGGTTTTTTACCAGTTTCGGCAGGGGCTATGGCCGTGAAACTTTGCTTGAAGAGAATGAAAGAATCTGGCTTGGATTACGAAGAAACATTTGGTGTATCTTCAGTTTCAAGGCAGGTTTGGGATGATTCTAAAGGGCGAGTACGTAGCATCAGCCGTGTTGAACATGATGGAATGCGAGATTTCCATGAAAAATTTGTAAGCTTGTGTTATCAAGGCGGTAGAAATGAAAGTTACTACTTTGGTCCGTCGTTGCCTGCTCGTTGGTTGGATTTCGATCTCAGCGGTGCTTATACCACGGGCATGACCGTTATGAGGCCAATTGACTATGCAGCATCCTTTGAAACCCGAGATACAAATGATTTCGTCGGCGATGTAATGGGTTTTGCATGGGTTGATTTTTCGTTCCCCCCGGATAAAACCCGTTTCCCCAACCTTCCCGTTAAGACAGACCTGCATGGCCTTCAGTTTCCATTGCAGGGCACAAGTTACTGTACAGCGCCCGAATTAGCCTTAGCTTTAACAATGGGTGCGGAAATCAAGATTCGGCGCGGAGTGATATATCCGTGGACTGATAGCGACGAGCGGATTTTTCTGCCGTTTGTTCAAGATATTCGTCGGTTACGAAATCTGCATACTAAAGGTAGCTTGCCTGAACAATACGCCAAATTGTTGGGTAATTCTCTTTATGGGAAAACCGGCCAAGGTCTTAATGATAAATCGGCGTTTGATACCGGCACGATGCAAAGTCGTAAGGTGCCCGAATCTTCAGTCAGTAATGCGCCAATGGCTGCTCATGTCACCGGCTTTATTCGTGCTGTCATGGGCGAAATTTTGCACGGCATTCCTGCGCATCGCACCGTGATCAGCTGCACAACTGATGGCATATTAACCGATGCTACCGAAGATGAGCTCGATTTATCCGGCGAGTTGTGTCAACGGTTTCAAAGTCTCATAGATAGGGTGTAAACATGGCTAAAATGATCGAAGTTAAGCATGAAGTTATTCAAGTGCTGTCGATGAAGACCCGTGGTGCCGCGACGCTTATACATGGCAATAACCCGAAGGTGCTCAACCAGGTACTGGCTAAAGTCGGTGTCTCGCCGCCGCCGGATTGTAAAGACCACAACCACTACATCGTCGATCTGTTTCTAAACCGGTATCCAGGGCAGAAAACTATGACGCATCCCTTTGTGCCGGTGCGTGATCAATGGATTAAGTTGCTGGATGTATTTCGGATGGAGCGGGAAACAAAGCTGAGCTTTGAATATGACTTCAAGCGTCGCCCTGTCAATGCACGTATGGTCGTGGCGGGTGATGTCGAGCATTTAGCTTTTGATACCGTACCGTGGTCAACTGTATCGGAGGCAGAAATGGCGCGTGTCTTTTTTGATAGCTGGCGTAAAAACCGCTGTTTAAAAACGATGGATGACTGGGATGATTGGCAAGACCGTTACCTTACCATGCTCGGCATGGAAAAAGTGCGCAGGCAGCTTGAAAAAGGGCGTCGTCTGCCTGTTCAAGTCACTGATGAGGGTTCTGCTGGTATCTTGAAACGCTTGTTTCTCCGCGCTTATGCAAAACGTGAATGGGGTTTACAGCGGACCTTGAGCTACCCGAAGGTATTATTAGTCCTGAAGGATATTGGTTTTCCAGTTACGGATCATGATGCCAAAAACGGCAATAAAGGTGTGCTGTTGTCCAATATCGTGCCGCGCACGCCGCGTACCGAAGCGCTTATGGTCGGTTTGCTGTTGGCATTTGATGGCTTGGACGTTGATCAGATTTTCATTCCAGACTGATCATTGGCGTATTTGCCTCTTGGTATTAGAGCATTGATATTTGACCAGTTGGCCGAGCAAGGTTATAAGTCGTCGACGTCAGCGGTGAAAAAAACGGTAATAAATGTTGCCAACGGCCCGGAAGCCGTTGGCGGTTGTGGTTTGCTACTTAATAACGTCTTCGTCTTGTTGGCGTGGTAATTTCGATGTTGGTGAAAGTTTCCTCTCCGATGTCGGTGTCGAAAGCCCAAGCCGCGCCGCGCGTGAGTTGATACTTATTGCGCCCTGTTTCCAGTTCTTTGTCGATGTTTTTGTGCAAGGTGCGGTCGGCGTCCGTCAAATTGTGTTTGAACTTGTACAGTCCGCCGAGATTGACCATCATTACCCGTATCTTGACCGCGCTGACTTGGTAGACGACTGTCTGGCCTGTCTCTTCAGCATAAATAACAGCCTGCAATCCAGGCGAGGTCAGCATATTAACGATCTCACCGGCAACGACGATATGGTTATCGACAAAGCCGAAAACTACGTCGCCATAGCTGACAATCTGATCCGGATTGGTGTTGACCAGATGCAATGTAATAATGGTTTCCGCGCGATGATGCGGAAAACTTTCCGGCAGGTCTATGGCCCAGTAATTGAGCGTGTCTTCGTAATGGTCTCTGTATAATGTCACTGTGGTGACTCCGTTATATTATTGAAGTGGTGTCCGGCGTTCTGGTACCGGCCCTAAAAGCGATGAAAATAGCTCGCTAATGTACTGTTAACGGGTGATTGCCGATTGGCATTGATCAGGCTTATGTGTAATGGTTTGATTCACGTCAGACAGGTAATAACGACGATATCGTGTTTTTATCACGAAGCTAAACCGTATGGATGCCGCCTTGTAATATTGTCATTGGCAGACTATTTCCAGCCGTGTCCAGCAAGGTGACTTTGGGCGGTCTTCCGCGACGCCGATCGGTTGCGATTAATTTAGCGTCTACCATTCGATCCAGTGCCGGATATACCGCATCTTTCGCCACGCCGAACCCGGCCAGTGCGTAGCCGGTCAATGTGATTGTCGGCGTATTCAGTAAGATCGCCGCGCGCCATATCGCCATCGCAACATCCAGCGTCTTGCCCGGCAGAGCTGCCGATCTTGAGATGAAATCAATCTGTACGGAAATATAGGGTGAAGTGCGCTTGATTTTCAGGCCGGAAGTTGTTTTGATCATTGGATTACGAGCATCGGTCATTGGTGTCTCCAAAAGAAAGTCAACAATGTGCTGTTTTCTCAGGTTGAGGCGAATTGCCTCAACCTATTAAATCCGGATGATTAACGTAAAATTAATACGACCCGAATGACGTTACGGTCATTCAGGGCAGTTGAAAGGATTTGTTTGATGCGCGGAAATTTGGATTAACCATCGGCTTTCGACCCATTGCAGCCCGTCGAAGCTGTAACAAAATGTAGCTTATTTCTTGAGGGCAGCTTTCTTAGGTTTTGGGTTAGCTTCAGCTGCATTTACAGAAAATGGCACTGGCTCAGGTACAAGCTCTATACGAATACCCGTTATAGCAACAACGCCAGCTGGTGACGCATCTGAGCCATCAGGTAACTGGCCAATGTTCATTGCGCTAAATGCTAATTGAGCTGCCAAAGCCCAATTTCCTTCATGGATTTTTTTGTCTTTCAGTACCATTACTACCAATTCTTTATTTGTATAATCGAACTCTGTTTTTTCAGTCATTATAAGATACCCTCATATATGATGTTGCAGGATAAGTTAGAAGCAATTTCCCCAACACCTTTGATGGTTGTAATGCGATATATGGAGTCACGCAACTTTGTGTGAATTTAGTAGTCTTCCATTTGGGAGCTACATTGTTAACAACATTGGTCACTGCATTGGAAATAACATGTCCAAGAAAGTTAGCAGCCTCTGAAACAACTTTAGATATGCCGTCAGTTTCTCCAACATAGCTTGCAATAGCCGTCACTAAAAATTGGTTGACACTTATATCCTCTTGGGCAGCAATTCTTGATACCTTTGCATGGAGAGATTTTGATAGTCGCAAAGTAACACGCCCACTGAACTCATCCGATGGCGTAGGATATGGAAGCGGAAAGTCTGCATGTGCCTCATCAGCAATCTTCTTTAGCGTTTGAATTGCATCTAAAATTAAAGCATGTGCTTCTTCATAGGTTTCCTCAAATGCATTGATATTAGGAAACTCTGCTACTCGACCTACATAAAGAATTTCACCATAACACTCTTCTTTGCGAATTGTAATTGTGTAAGATTCAGGATCGAAATTCATCTTAAGTACTCCTTAATAGCATCTTCATGTTGAGTTACAAATTTATATAACGTATTAATATATCCGCGTTTAACGACTGCACCCTGATTATGTCCACAATTAAAGTTAGGATATAAAGTCAAATCAATAGCGGGATGTCTTGCTATCTTATGTCCGGCACTTCCACAGTTCTCTATTTGAAATCCAAGATCTTTTAATAAACTGGTGAATTTCTTACATGAAGTGTTCGAACTGCCAGTTAGATCTTCAAGTTCTTTAAATAACTTTTTAAATTCTGTCATTATGTGACACCACCTGTAGTGTCTAGTATAGCTTTGTTTTATAAGTAGTGTAAATATTTGTGACCGTAGATGCTCAATTGCTCTTGTATGACTAACTGGTAAAAATGACTCATTTCCAATGTTCAGATTCATCTCTGTTGGCGCACTAGATTCAATTAGAATCACATGATAAGCCAGTTACCTGAATCGTCAAAACTGGCAACATAACTTGGGCTCGAACATTGCTGAGTGACTCCTTTTGGCCGCTATGTTAAGCTTAACATAGCGGTCACTATGTGTAGACCCAAACTATGTGTAGTGTACAGATCGATATTGGTCACCAAGTTCAATTTCATTGATTCAGAAGCAAAGCATTCATTGTATAACTTGACATAGTTTTGCCGGTGTCCTGAAGTGAAGTTTCACTCGCCTCAGGAGGTTCTAATGAACACTGCCAACCGCCCACATTAACATGGCTTCTTGAAAGCCAATTAGCCCCATACGTTGATGCTTTAATGCTGCACTTGCTTGACTGCCGCTATGCATCAAACACTATTGATAA
>JAYTLW010000016.1:0-4240 GCA_043729025.1 Methylobacter sp. | reverse complement strand
GATTTTTGACCTGTAACAGACGCAAATCAGCCGGCACCTTGTCGCCGCTTTCCAGGCTGACAATATCGCCCGGAACCAGTTGCTCGGCAGGCATAAGAATATGCTTGCCGTCACGCCGCACCATGGCCTGGAGTGTGAGCATATTGCGAATGGCATCCAGGGCCTTTTCCGCCTTGCCTTCCTGAATGAAACCGATCAGCGCATTGATCACTACCACGCCGACGATAATACCGCTGTCAATCCAGTGTTCAATGGCCGCCGTGACACCGGCTGCGGCAAGCAATACATAAATGAGTACATTGTTGTAGTGGCTGAAAAAGCGTTTGAGAGGGCCGCGACTGGTTGCTGGTGTCAGTTTATTGAAGCCGTATTGTGTCAGGCGCTGCTGGGCTTCTTGCTGGCTTAAGCCCTGTTCAGTGCTGGTTAAAGTCTCGCACGTTGCCTCTGGCGAAAACGTGTGCCATGGACGACTGTCTGATGGTTTGTTTTTTTTCATTATTAGGGAGTCTCTAAAAATAAGTTACGTTCGTGCTGAGTCCTTCGGCTGCGCTCAGGAGAGCCTTGTCGAAGCACGGTATTTTTAAAGGTTACCATTAATGGTCTCATTGTGGCGAATTCAAGCAGTTTGAAATTTAAATCATCATTTCTCCAGGTGAATTCTTGCGGGATCAATCAACTTTTCACCGTCAGTTAACCCGGACAAAACCTGGATATGGTTGCCATTCATCAATCTACCGAGACGAACAAAACGGCGTTCCGGTATTTGCCCGTTCAAGACCCACACGACATCGAGTTGACCCACTTGCTTGACATAATGGGCTGGAATCGAGAACTGTTCAGCTTGCCCGACCGGAATGCGAATCCTGGCGAACATCCCGGGCAACAGTTTGGATTTATCGTCAATACCGGCCTTGATCAATAAACTGCGGGAGTTAGGATCAGTGGCGGGAACAATTTCTTCGATTTTGACGGTTGTTGACTTTTGCAGCGCATCGACATAAGCCTCCAGCGTTTGACCTACGCTAAGCTTAAGCGCCAATTTTTCATGAATTTTGGCTTCTATGCGCAGCGATGCCGGATCATAGAGCGCCAGCAACTTAGCCCCCGGCGCAGCCATGTCCCCCGGCTCGGCAAGTCGATCAATGACGCGCCCCGGAGACACCGCCAGGATTTGACTGTAACTTTGGCTCGTCTCAGCTTCACGCAGCGCTTGCCGGGCGCTGTTCAATTGCGCTTTTAAACTGTCATAATCGGCAGTTGCCGATTCCAGCCCTACGCGCGTTGCGCTCTCTTTTTGATAAAGATTTTGGGTGCGATGGAAATGCGTTTCCGCCTGAAGCAGACGGGCGTTGATGCTGTTGAGATGCCCCTGTGCCTGAGCAGTCCGGCTTACCAGGTCGCGGCTGTCAAGTTCCACCAATAAGTCACCGGGTTTGACCCAGTCACCGGATTTAACCGGAATTCGCTGAATACGGGCCATTAGTCTTGCCGAGACTTCAGATGACCGGCCGGCTTGAACCGTCGCAGTCACGTCCTGGTAAACTGCCGTGGTTGTTAACGAGATTGGGTAGGTTTCTCCTTGATACGTCGCAGCAGCGGCAGGTTCTGTTCCCGGTTTTATTTTGTCGACGAAAGCGCCGGCAAGCCACAGAATCATGAGTAACAATGCCAATAGAGCAAACACTGGAACGACTAGAGCTTTGACGGTACTCGACATGATAATTTCCTATTAATTTTGTTCAGGTGTCGTATAGACCAAATAGTAAACAGCCGGCACGACAAACAAAGTAAACAACGTGGATGTCAGAATTCCGAAAATTATAGCAATCGCCAAGCCGCTGAAAACCGGGTCTAACGTGATGACAAGATTGCCCAGCAACGTGGTGCCGGCGGTCAATAGCACCGGTCTCATGCGAATCGCGCCGGCTTGCAGTAATGCTTCTTGTAACGGCATGCCTTCGTTTCTGGCCTGGGTGATGAACTCAACGAGAATCAATGAATTGCGGACGACGATGCCGGCCAATGCGATCATCCCGATCATCGCTGTAGCGGTGAACAAAACCGGATCGGGACTGCCGTTGATGAAGCGTTCACCAAACTGATTCAACAACCAGAACCCGGGCATGACACCGATCACGGTCAACGGAATCGATGACATGATAATCAACGACAAGGTTGTCGAATCGGTCTGCAGGCGTAGCACGAAAAAAATACCAACCAGTGCGAAGGCAAACGCCAGGCCCATATCGCGGAATACATCAACAGTGATTTTCCACTCGCCTTCGCCACTCCAGGAGAGCTCGATATTTTCCGGAAGCCGCCAGGATATGCCGCCGCCGGGATTGATAAAACTTCGGTCTTGCCAATCTCGACCAGCAGGTGTTTGGCTATTCAAATCGGCATTGAGATCGGCAATTACGTCTGCCGGGGTACGGCCTTCCAGCTCAGCCGTAACATACACCACAGGCTTTAAATCTTTATGAAAGATCGCTTTGTCAGCCCCGCTTTCGACAAAATGTCCGAGTTCCGCCAAGGCAATTAGCGGCGGCTGGTTGCTGACGGCGCCCCGGATGCCGGGTTGCGATACTCCGGTCAGACGTCCCTTGATCGGTAAAAGGCCCAGATCCTCTTGATTGCTTCGGTTTTCCAGGGGCAACCGGATACGAATCGGTGTGGGTTGGGTTTCCCGCTCCAGCATCAGCGTTCCGGCGACATGTCCTTGATTGGCCAGATTCAGGGTTAAAGCAATCTCTTCGGTCGAAATACCGGACAGCGCGGCTTTTTCCTTATCGACTTCAAAACGCCAACGTTTTTGATGCGACTCGACACTGGAATCGACATCGACGACAAAAGGTTCTTTAGCCAAACGAGCCATCAGGATACCGGCGGCCTGCCGTTGTTCTTCATAGTGAGTCGTCAACGTATTGCCGTAAATCTCGGCGACCAAGGTACTGAGTACAGGCGGTCCGGGCGGGACCTCCACGACTTTGACGGATATGCCGTCCCGATTCAGCGGCTGCAACAGTTCACGAAGCCGCAATAATACGGCATGGGACTGGTGTTCGCGGTCTACTTTGTTTGCCAGGGTCAATCGTAAATCAGCCAAATGTGGGGCATGCCGTTGATAATATTGCCGCACCAGGCCATTGAAATCGATCGGCGAGGGACTGCCCACATACGCCGCAATTGCGCGCACCTCCGGTAAGCGACCGGCCAGCGCTGAGGCCTGACGGGTAATCGCTGCGGTATGTTCCAAACTACTGCCCTCGGGCAGGTCAATAATGACTTGCATTTCGTCTTTGTTGTCGAACGGCAATAATTTCAATGGCACTAAACGCAATACCGGCAACATGGCCGTCACCACAAACAGAGCGAGCATGACGCCAATTAAAATCCAGGCGTTTTTACGATGGGACAGAAACGGCTGTAACAGTCGCCGGTAGAAAATCAATAGACGGGACGTTGACTCGACTTCGGCGGCCGGTTTAAGTGCTTTGCTTGCCAGCCAGGGGGTCACGGTGAAGGCCACCAGCGTTGACAGGGAGACGGCAATCGGGATATTGAAGGCCATTGGCGCCATGTAAGGACCCATCATGCCGGTAATGAACGCCAGTGGAATAAACGCCAGAATAATCGTCAGTGTCGACATGATCAGCGCCGGCCGGATCTCGGCCATCGCGGCAATGATCCTTGTCTTGAGGTCGCCACTGCCAATTCGCATGAAGCGCTCAATATTGTCGATGCCGGTGATCGGGTCGTCGACCAGTAAGCCGAGCGCCAAAATCAGCGCAAACAAAGTGACCCGATTAATGGTGTAACCAAACAGCATATCAATGGCCAGGGTCGCGCCGTAACAGATCGGAATCGCCAAACCCACCACCAACGCCGATCGCCAACCGAGAAACACACCAATAAACACCACCACTGTAACGATGGCGAAAGCAAGGCTCATGGTCAGGTTATTGACCTTGTCATCCGCTGTTTTCCCGTAATCGCGCAACAACTCAATATGCACTTCCGGGGGCAGCAGTTCCTGTTTGAGCTGCTCGATACGTTGATGAACGCTGTTAGCGACCGCAACGGCATTGGCGCCGCGTTTTTTTGCGATCGCCAGGGTTATCATGGGATAACTGTCGCTATGTTGTTTGGCATTCGGGTGTCCCTGCGCAAATTCAAGCCAACTGTAATTTTCTATTTCCGAGGAGCCGTCGTGGATTTCAGCAACGTCTTTTAGATAAAC
>JAYTLW010000015.1:0-5613 GCA_043729025.1 Methylobacter sp. | reverse complement strand
CCATCGTCGAGCGTGCGCTGGATAAATTTGGTGCGCCGATATACGTGCGCCACGAAGTCGTCCACAACACATTCGTGGTCAATGACCTCAAAACCAAAGGCGCAGTTTTTGTCGAAGAACTCGCCGAAGTCCCGGCGGGTTCCACCGTCATATTCAGTGCACACGGCGTTTCTCAAGCCGTTCGCGTCGAGGCCGAAGCGCGCGGACTGAATGTTTTCGACGCCACCTGCCCGCTGGTTACCAAAGTACATGTCGAAGTCAGCAAGATGCGCGACAAAAACCTGGAAATCATCATGATCGGCCACAAAGGCCACCCCGAAGTCGAAGGCACACTGGGGCAGTCCGAAGACGGCATGTATCTGGTCGAAACGCCAGAGGACGTTGCCAGCCTGCAGGTGGCCGACCCCGACAAGCTCGCCTACGTCACCCAGACCACGTTATCAGTGGATGATGCCGCACGCGTGGTCGATGCGCTGCGCGTGCGCTTTCCTACTATCACCGGTCCGAAAAGAGACGACATCTGCTATGCCACGCAAAACCGTCAGGATGCGGTCTATGAGCTGGCTAAAACGGCTGATCTGATCCTCGTGGTCGGCTCGCCCAACAGCTCCAATTCCAATCGCTTGCGCGAAATTGCAGTGCAACTAGGCAAACAGTCCTACCTGATCGACACCGCAAAAGATATGCGGCGGAATTGGTTTGACGGCATTGCCGTGGTCGGCGTCACCGCAGGCGCTTCCGCGCCGGAAGTCCTGGTTCAGGAAGTTATCAGCCAGTTAAAACTCTGGGGCGGACAATCGGCCGTTGAGATTCAAGGCATAGAAGAAAAAGTGGTATTTTCTTTGCCTAGAGAATTAAAAAGGCACATCAACTAAGTCTAACCCTGGCGGTCGCTCCCGTGGCCGCCGGGGTTCCAGTTTGCCGCCGCCCGCCTTAAAAAACCGGCTCCTCGTTTTACAACTTTCCTTCCTAAAGATGCTGATGATAGTTGCCGTGATGGATTTTGCTGACTCGGCCAAACGGATTATGGTCAATCCGACGGGATTTAAGACATCGTTTGCTAGCGCTAATAAAGTCGTCTAGTGTCAGAACTGGAAGCTATCCGTCTGGATAAATGGTTATGGACTGCGCGTTTTTTTAAAACGCGCACCTTGGCCGCTGAGGCTATTTCCGGCGGCAAAGTTCATGTTAACGGTCAGCGCAGCAAACCCGGCAAAGAAGTCAAAATCGGCGCAGAGCTTAGCATCAGCAAAGACAATTATCGCTGGGAGATCACGATAATCGCGATTAACGGTCAGCGCCGCTCCGCTAAAGAAGCGGTTTTGCTCTATCAGGAAAGCGCTGAAAGCTTCGTCAAACGCGAGCAACAAATCATTAAAAACCGTGAGCAGCGGGAATTATTTGATTTTAGCGGTAAAGACCATAAGCCGAACAAAAAACAACGGCGCATGATCCACCAATTTAAACAAGGCTAGAGGATCGCTACAAACAGGTGGGCGGCTTGGGCAATCCGGCCAACTTACAGGCATATTTCAACGGGCCGGCGGGGAACAATCGATGCAAATAACGGCTGTTGCCTTTAGCCTCGCCCAATTCCCTGGCTATCGCTTTAGTAAAAACCCGCGCATTGGGCAAATGTTTAAATTGCTGATAATAATGCCGGATAAACAAAATAATCTCCCAGTGCTCGGCGTTCAGCTTGATATGGTTTAAGGCAGCCAGCCGCTCGGCAACTGCTTCATTCCAGTCTGCCGGGTTTATTAAAAAACCCTGTTCGGTTGTCGCCAAACCCAAATTCTGACCAATCAAGTCCATGACTGAATGATCTTGTGATCGACCGTCAATTCAACCAGTGCGGCATAATCTATCACTTCCAAGCCCTTAACCAGGTCATCGGAAGCGATTCCGCGTACGGCGATGTCATCAGCCAGCACACAAAGCCGATTGCTGACTGACTGTTGCGTTAACCTGTCGCTGATGCCGCTATGTTGTAAGACCCGCAGAACTGCGTTTTCAAGAAACACTACCACATCGCCGGAGTCGATACGCTCCAAAATGGCGGCTTCAATAGGCGACTGAAAAACAAGATGCAACACCTTAATGGCTGTCGGTTATTTTGAGGCCGATAATGCCGACAATGACCAGCATAATTGACGCTAAGCGATACCAATCGGCAGATTCTTTAAATAAAATAATCCCTAACACCGCCACGCCGACCGCACCCATGCCCGTCCAGACGGCATACGCTGTGCCTAGCGGCAAAGTTTTAATCGCCAGCACCAACAAATAAAAACTGACCCCGCCGGACAACATGGTGATGATGCTGGGCCAGAGCTTGGTAAAACCCTGATTATATTTAAGACTTAAAGCGAATACTATTTCTGCAAGCCCCGCAGAAAACAACAAAAACCACGCCACGAATACCCCTTTTTTTGTGCTTGGACAGCGATTATTCTACAATACATCAGGGTTAAAGACATGCTAATGAAAGACGCTGCATGGTTTGCCCGCTATCCAGAGCATACAATTTATCATTAATCCCTGCCGCTAATAAAAATAAATGTACAGCTTTTGTTTATGACCCTAAAGAAAATATCAACTTAAAATGGACGATTTATCTTCTTTTGCTATCCAAAATCCAAAACAAATCATCAATAATTTGTTATTGGTATTTAAACATCAGTGTTTGTTCAAAGCCTATTTCGGGGCAAATAACGAGTCTTACATCACCACCTTGCTCGATATTAACGAAAAAAATAATACCGTGGTTTTAGATTCCGGCCCCCATCAAGATTTAAATCAACGCATAGTCAATGCCGACAAGATTACATTCGACGCCGATTATAACGGCATTAAAGTTTCTTTCACCGGAACCGGTCTGAAAAAAATCACCCACCAAGGGGATCCTGCTTTCAGTATGGCTATTCCCAAATCGCTTTTTTGGTTACAGCGTAGAGAATACCACCGGGTTAAATTGCCGCTATCAAACCCCGGCTATTGCCAATTAATGGCGGCAGACCAGACGCCCGTTAACCTAAAGTTGTACGATATCAGCCTTACCGGTTTTTCCATGCTTAACGATTCCAAAGATATTTCCGATTTATTGATTCCCGGCGCTTCATTCGAGCGCTGTAAACTAACACTTGCAGAAGCCGGCGAGGGGGTGATTTCCTTTGATGTCTGCGCCAAATACGTCATTAACCCTGATAAACTGCATAAAATTCAAAAAATTGGCTGTAAGTTCATCAAGCTGACGCGCCCTGTTGAAGAGTCCATTCAGCGCTATATGCAACAGATTCAACGCGAAGATTTACAAAAAGAGTGATAACTATATTTTAGTCAGCCAAAGATACCAGGTCATTACTCATGAGCGACGCCGTCTCTTTTTCAATCTATAATGCCAGTCAAATAATCCACAATTTATCGATATTGATCAAGCATAAATGCCTGGTCAGTGTTCATTTTGGCGAAGATCAGGCATTTTTTCTTACCGCGATACTTGAGATAAACGCAGCAAATAACGCCCTTATTTTCGATTACGGGCCCAAGGAAGCTTTAAACCGCCAATTGCTAAATGCCGCCCCTGTCATTTTCCGGGCCGACTTTGCCGGCATTAAAGTTTCTTTCAAAGGCGGCAAGATGACGCAAATCCTCTATAAACAGGCGCCGGCATTTACCATGCCTATTCCTGAGTCCATATTTTGGCTGCAACGCAGAGAATACTTTCGGGTCATGTCTCCGCAGTCAAAATCCAGCTATTGTCAGCTGCTGCTAGAGGGTCACCCCCCCGTCAATTTAATGTTATACGACATGAGTCTTAAGGGCATTTCGGTGCTGAATACCTCAGCTGAAATATCCGGCTTGCTGGTTCCCGGCGCCCAACTCTATCAATGCAGACTGGTGCTTTCAGGCACCGGTGAAGACACCATTTCCTTGAAGATTCGCTACAAGCTTATCCTTAACCCGGGAAAAATCGCCGCGCTCAAGATCCAAAAAATAGGCTGTTTAATAACCCGGATTACGCCTGTATTTGAAGCCGCTGTCCAGCGCCATATCAATCAACTGCAACGAGAAAACATTCGTAAAATGAGCGGGCTAGAGTGATTGAACAAACCCACCGAAAAGCCATGGCTATGACCTCCTCACCCGTTTCGGCACCACGCAATATCATCACCGTTACTCAGCTGAATCGCGCAACCAATCTATTGCTCGCAGGGCATTTTTTATCGGTGCTGGTCGAAGGCGAGCTGTCCAATTTGAGCGTCCCCGCTTCCGGGCATATTTATTTTACGTTAAAAGATGCTAACGCTCAGGTGCGTTGCGCGATGTTTCGTACTCGGCAACACAAGTTGGCGTTTAAACCGGAAAACGGCAAACAGGTGATCGTCAAGGCGCAAGTCGGTCTGTACGAACCCAGAGGCGACTATCAGCTGATCGTCGAACATATCGAAGAAGCCGGTGACGGGGCATTGCGCAGGGCGTTTGAAGCATTAAAGCTGAAACTGTCGGAACAAGGCTTGTTCGATGTGGCACACAAACAAAGTCTGCCCCCGCTGCCGACTACCATCGGCGTCATCACCTCACCGTCAGGCGCGGCCATCAGAGACATATTGGCCGTGTTACGACGTCGTTTTGCGGCGATACCGGTAATTATTTACCCGGTTGCGGTACAGGGCGAGAACGCCAAACATGAAATTGCCGGAGCGATTGCCACCGCCAATCGACTAAAAAACTGCGACCTTATCATACTCGGACGGGGCGGCGGGTCGCTGGAAGATCTCTGGGCATTCAATGAGGAGCTGGTTGCCCGTGCTATTTTCGCCAGCAAGATTCCAATCATTTCAGCCGTCGGGCACGAAACCGATTTTACCATTTCCGACTTTGTCGCCGATCTGCGCGCGGCAACGCCCTCTGCCGCTGCAGAGCATGCCAGTCCCGATCAACAGCAATGGTTGTCCCGATTTCTCTATCTGGAGTCGCGACTGCACCAGCACCAAAAACGGAAAATTAACCAACAACAGCAGGTTCTGGATTGGCTGAGCCAGCGGCTGCAACAGCAGCATCCCGGTCAGAAACTGGCAAGAAATGCGCGGCGCATGGCTGAACTCGAAGCCAGACTCAAGCTCGCCGTGCACACCGGTCTCCGCCATCGGCTCGGCATTATGGAGGCAAAAACCGCCCAACTATGGCGACATAATCCGGAGACAATCATCAGCAGCCATCAACAACGGCAAACTTATTTGAGTCAGCGCCTCATTGCCGCAACCCTACATAAACTCGAGCAATGTAAGCAGCGTTTGTTAAATTCCAGCCAGACCTTGCATGCGGTCAGCCCCCTGGCCACCTTAAACCGAGGTTATGCACTGGTAATTGAGCCGACTACCGGGGCCATCGTTCGCTCTGTCGAACAACTAAAACCAGGCGATATGATTCAAACCCGACTCGCGCAAGGCCGGTTCACCAGCCAAGTTAAAGTTATTAAGGCCTGAGCACTTGGTTTTATCTTGTTCCTACTTCTACTTTGTCAGATTAGCTGGCCTATACTGGGACTAGGATTTTGTGTATAATAAGCATTTGTTTTATATAGATTAATTACAATATGACGTGAAAATT
>JAYTLW010000014.1:0-3856 GCA_043729025.1 Methylobacter sp. | reverse complement strand
TTGGTCCTTTCTTCGGCTAGAAATTCCCGAGCTTTCGGGTCAAAACTGGCCAATTTGCCTTCATTAACCAGCATGGTTTGCTTGGTTAACCAGTCTTTCCATGCTTGTTTGGATACTTTTTCAAATATTTCCTGACCTTTGGGGCCTGGAAAAGGCGGCGTATCCAAACCTTCCGCTTCTATTCCCAATTTTGCACATTTAACCAATCTAGTCATTTTATTCTCGTTTGTGATTGTAATAGCCGCTTTATCGGGGCGGCTAAGCCAAGTTTATTAACCTGCCCGGCTTTATACCAGACAGTTCGCTCGGCTTCCATCACAAAATTGTTAGGGTTATTGGCCAATATAAGCAAGGGCGTGTAGTCCAGATGATAATGGGAAAAAGTGTGGCGACGGGTTGCCAGCGTCTGCCGATCGGCAATATCAATATGCCGGGTCAAGCACCAGTCCTGCGCTGCATCGATACTGTCAAATTCAGGCAGACTCCATAAGCCGCCCCAGATGCCGGTGGGGGGTCTTTTTTCCAGCAATATCCGCTTATCGTCATCGTTCAGCAGCAACAAGATAAGTTGTTTCACCGGCAAAGTCTTGGTCGGTTTCGGCGTTGGGTATGATGATATAGTGTCGGCGCGTCTCGCCAAGCAGCCGGTATTCAGCGGGCAGGCCTCGCAAGCGGGTTTGCTGCGGGTGCAAAGGGTTGCGCCTAAGTCCATGATGGCCTGGGTGTAATCAGCGACCCGATCACTGGGCGTCAGTGCGGCGCTGAACGCCCACAGCTCCTTGTTGACCGCGCTGTTGCCGGGCCAGCCGGAAACGGCTTTAAACCTGGTCAGCACTCGCTTGACATTGCCGTCAAGTATCGGCTGGCTGTTATTAAATGCGATGCTCAATATGGCGCCCGCCGTTGACAGACCTATGCCTGGGAGTTCGGTCAGTTCGGCCAGCGTATCGGGAAAATGTCCCCGTTCGGCGATAAGCTGTGCGGTTTTGTGTAGATTCCTGGCGCGCGCATAATAGCCCAACCCCGACCAAAGATGCAGCACCTCGTCTACAGGTGCGTTCGCCAAACTGGCTATATCGGGGAACTTTTCGATAAAAACATTAAAATAAGGTATGACGGTAGCGACCTGGGTTTGCTGCAACATAGTCTCGGATAACCACACCCGGTATGGCGTAAGGTCTTGTTGCCAGGGCAGGTCTTTACGGCCGTATTGATCAAACCAAGCTAGGATGTTCTGTTGAAAAGCGGATGGAGTCATGGCTACTTTAAGAAGTTTTTTAACAGGTCCCCGACACCCGAGCCCAGTTTTTTATCGAGTTTATTGATCAATTTATCAATTTTGGCCTTGTTTTTTTCGGTCAATAAGGATGCTATGTCTATCGTATAAGACGGCTTGCTGAGCGTTCCTGCTATATTAATAACGGCAGAGCCTTTAACTTGTTCCGGCTCGGCGGCATTGAGCAGCTTGGCATTGACTTGATAGTCCAGCACCTCGGAGTTTAGATTAACGTTGCCCTTGCCGTCGACATGTAATTTGGACGATGTGGCAACCAGGTCATTATTCTGAAGTAGGCCATTAGTAATCGTCGCGGTGCCGCTTAGCTCTGAAAATAGCGTCTGGTCACTTTTAGGGTCGCTAGGCAACGCAGCGCCTTTAATCAACGCCTTGCCTTCATCGATGATTTTTTGCAGATTAAAACCTTTAATTACCGAATCCTTTACGAGAAAATTCAACCGGCCGCTCAGCGTAGCTTTCAGTTCGTCTGGTTTGGAGCCTTGTGCTTGCAGCTGCGCAGCTGCGCTAACGAGTCCGCTCATTTTGGCCGTACCCTTCACATCTTTCAGTAAAGGTTCGATTTGCACATGGTCTATTTTTTCGTTGACAGCCAATGCCGGTTTGACGCCTTTGGCATCCATGCGAAGATCGCCGACATAGCTACCCTGATAAAGCTGTTTGACCGACTGCTGTGTGCTAACTACGCCATTTTTAGCGTTCAAGTTTAAGTGGATGTCCTGCATTGTCAAACCGTTGACTTCAAGTTTGCCCAGCGACACCCTGCCCTCGGCATCAAGTTTTCTCAAAGTCTCGACAGGGACAGCAGAAAAACCGGCAGCCAATAACACGGCGGGGCTGGCTATGAGTTTGGATGAATCATCGGCAGGGGGTAAATAACGATCGGCAGCTAGCGTATCGATGTCCAACAAAAAACGGATAGCGGAGAGATCCAGGGCTTTATTGTCCTGAGCTTGCCGAAAGTGTATGCCGACAGAACCTTTGATTTGGCTGTCGTCCAGCGACATGGCCAGATTTTGCAAGTCAACGGTATCGGCCGTCGCTGCCAAATCAAAATTGACGGCCAGCTTGCTTAATGCGGTGGCGTCCTGCATGACCGGCAAGGCGACGGCTAGTTCCCGCATAACTTTGGCAGGATTGAACTGCGCAATAGAAACCGGGCCCTGAAATAAGGGCTTATCCTTGATAGCGGCGCCGGTCAGTTCGGCAGTGATCGCCACATCGCCGGTTTCGAGCCGCATGCCGTGAATTTTTGCCGTTTGTCGGGCCAGATCCAGCGCTATATCGACGGCGGCTAATGTCGTCGTCAATGATTTTCCGGGAACGGTTTCGCCTGTTGCAGTGATTTTGACCTCGCTATGGCGTAGCGCAAAAGTATCGAGCTGCCGATTAACGCTTAATTCGGTGTTGAGTGCGATGCTTAATAAGGTTTTGGAATGGGTATCCAAAGCGCTGAGGGTAGCTGCGATGCCGACCGGCTCATCAAAGGTGAATTTATCGGTACTCAGGTTAAGGCCTGTTATTTCGATGTGTTGCCCGGCTTCCGGGTTGCTCCAGTTAACACGGGCATTTTCAACAGCAATACCGCCGATCGCAAATGCCGCCAACACAGACGGCTGATCCTGTTTGCCGACGACTGCGGCGGTCGGGGCTGTGGATTTAGCATCTTTAACGCCGCTTAGATCATCCCAGTTGGCGACGCCTTGTGCGTTTTTGGCCAGGTTTAAAACCAAGCCTTTTAAGACGATGCGGCTGAATTCTAGTTTTTTTGATAACAGCGGCAGCAACAGCACTTTTACCTCGCTTTCTTCAACAGTTGCAAAGAGAGGGTCTTGAAAGCCGGGCGCATTGCTCAGTGCAATTTTTCCGGTTGAAATGCCGATCCAGGGGAATAGCGAGAGTTTTAATTCGCCGTCCAATAGCAGTTCCCGGCCGGTCTTATCTTTAACGGCGGCGGCAATTTCTGGCTTAAAGTCATTGGGGTCGATGACGAAAGGCAGGATGCAGGCGGCAACTACCAGCAGCAACACAAGGGTTGCCAGTGTCGATAAGATAATTTTAAGCGGTTTTCCCACAGTATTCTCCTGATGCAAAGGTGTAATGACGATCAATTATGGAATATCATTATCCCGGTATAAGAGCTGTCAGTTTATTATAATTAAAATGAGGTGTGGTTATGTTGCATTTGGCTAGATTTGCTGCGATTGCAGTTCTGGTATGGTTTTATCTGAGCGCAAAGGAAAAAGGAGAGCCGCCCATGAACTGGGCCATCACCGGATTGATCGGTTATTGGCTCGCCTGGTGGGGGGTTAATCTGACCGTGGTTTCCGCATTGTCGGCTATGGTGGCTAAAAATCCTACCGGGGCCTTTTTGCTGATGCAAGTACCGGCGTTATGCGCAATCGGTGCGGCTGTTTTAATCAGGACGAAACTGTTGGCCGACGCCGAAAAAAAGCTTAAATAGATCCTTACGGCCTTTGGCTAATGGCTTGGGTTGCAAAGCTGCAAGCCAGGCATGGCGAATAAACCGGCTGGTTACGTGGGAGTGGCTTTAGCCACGAC
>JAYTLW010000013.1:0-8524 GCA_043729025.1 Methylobacter sp. | reverse complement strand
TATTTTTGCGAAAGCTTTTATGGGCATCCCTGCCCAACAAGCGGCAAAAACTACGCGACCGCTCATGCCTGCGGCTGCCCCAGCCGTCCTGGTCACTCGTCCACTACCCAACAAGGGAATAGTGAACATGCTCTCCAATGACTCGACGCGATGTCGGAAAGCCTGCATTTTCACTACGCAAAAAGACGCTTCGTGAGTGCGACTAGGCAAGGTCGTGTATTCCAACGGAGAATAAAGGGGTCAGGTTACATATTGGTGCGCCATTCACACTTGATCCATTTATTGCCCTAAATCATAAAATTTACTTTATTTTTATATCGCCAAATTTGCGATAATGCCCAGTCATTTTATTTACAAGGGTTCCGTTACGCATGTGGTTTAAAAATCTGAGCATTTTCCGTCTTACTGAGGAATTCACTTTGACTCCGGAAGATCTGGAGTTAAAGCTTGAACAAATGGCCTTTCGGCCCTGCGGCAGCCATGAAGAATTTACTTTTGGCTGGACTTCGCCGCTGGGCAAATCATCACCGCAGCTGGCGCATGGTGCGAACGGTTTTTTGATGATCTGTGGCAAAAAAGAAGAAAGAGTCCTGCCTGCGTCTGTGGTTAATGAAATGATGCAGGAAAAGATTCTTGAAACCGAAGAGCAGCAGGGGCGCAAATTATCAAAAAAAGAACGCACCGCGATCAAGGACGAGCTTATCTTTGAGTTATTGCCCAGAGCCTTCACCTTCTCCAACAAGACTTACGCCTATATCGATCCTAAAGGCGGCTGGCTGATTGTCGATGCGGCTTCCGCTAAAAAAGCCGAAGATTTGCTAAGCCATTTGCGCAAATGTTTGGGTTCACTCCCCGCCGTTCCGCTCAATACCCTCGAAAAACCGGTCAAAGTCATGACCGAGTGGTTGACCCATCAGCAGGCGCCGGACGACATCACCATCGAAGACGAATGCGAGTTGCGGGCGCCGGAAGAGGAAGGCGGCATTATTCGCTGCAAACGCCATGACCTGAGTCTGCCGGAAATCAAAAACCATCTGGATACCGGCAAAGAAGTCATTAAACTGGCGCTGAATTGGGCCGACCGATTGTCTTTTATACTCGATGAAAATCTGTCCGTTAAGCGCCTGAAGTTTCTTGATTTGATTCAGGATCAGGTCTCCGATATTGATACCGACTCTGAAGCGGAACAGTTTGATGTGGATTTTTCCATCATGTCGCTGGAACTGGCCAACTTTCTGCCGCGTTTGCTGGAGCTGTTCGGCGGCGAAAATAAAGCTTAAGTTGCTTCCTTATCCTCGCTGCTGTATAGGTCAGCGAGGGTTTTTGAGCGACTTGCAGGAACGATATGATGCGCTTACACTAGCGCTTCAGGTTTTGTCCATCCGTGAATATTTAAGGAGTTCCCCATGTTAGAAAAACACCAACCCGCCCCGATGTTCAGATCATATAATCAATCTAACGAACTCGTCAGTTTGACCGATTACGCAGGTGAAAAGAATGTGGTTTTGTATTTTTATCCCAAGGATGACACGCCGGGCTGCACCATAGAAGCGAACCAGTTTACCGAGCTTGCCGAGGAATTTGCCAAGGCGGATACCGTGGTTATCGGCGTGAGCAAGGACAGTTGCGCCAGCCATGCGGATTTTATTAACAAATTCGGCCTTAAAGTGGATTTACTGGCGGATGAGGGCGGGCAACTCTGCGAGAGCTATGGCGTATGGCGGGAACGCGAAAAAAATGGCGTTAAAAGCATGGCTATATTGCGCTCCACCTTCATCATCGACAAACAAGGGTTATTGGCTGATGTAGCTTATGGCGTTGCGCCCGAAGGTCATGCTCAGGAAGTGTTGGAAAAAATCAAAGCTTTGTAGCATATAGAAACCTATGTCTATTAATTTTACGCTGCAACATGCCAGTCTTATTGTTACCGATACGGCGGCGTCGCTGAGATTTTACTGCGATGTTATCGGCTTACAGCAAACCGACCGGCCCGATCTGGGCTTTCCAGGCGCTTGGCTGCAATTGGGCGCCCAGCAGATTCATTTGTTGGAACTGGATAACCCCGATCCGACAACCGGTCGCCCCGAACATGGCGGGCGCGATCGGCATATTGCCCTCAGTGTAGAGGATCTGGCGCCGATTCGGGCTGTGCTGGATAAAACAGGAACTGTCTATACCTTAAGCAAATCCGGGCGCTTAGCGTTGTTTTGCCGCGATCCGGACGGCAATGCGCTGGAGATACTTCAACAGACCTAATCGCTTGGATTTTTCTTACGCAGCCTATTGTAAATCGTAAAGAATAAAATGGATGAGGACAGCAGTAGTGTTATTGAGTTTGCTAGGACTATGGCCATATCGCCGAGATAAATTCCGTAAATGAGCCAACACAGCACGCCCAGGGTAAAGGTGCTGTACATGCCCAATGAAAGGGATTCGGTGTTTCTGGTTTTTAGGGTCAGCAGTGCTTGAGGCACAAATGAGGCGGTAGTGAGTATCGCGGCTAAATAGCCGATAAGCTGGTGGCTTTGACTCATAGCTTTGGACTGGACGCTTTTCCTGCTGCGGATTTTTTCAGTTTTTTAAGGACGCTCTGCCCGATAGCGTTTACAAAATCCTCACTGTTTTCATACTCATGTTCTTGGGCAAAATTGACCAAGGCCATGACCATCTTTTTAATGTCGGCTATTTCTTCATGTGTCCGGCCGCAACCTTGGCAATGAGTTCCTTCGTAAGTACAGTTATCGGCACAGGGGTTATATTTCATGGTATTTTCTCTAAGTGTTTATGACCAAGCTGCGGAGGTTTTGAATAACAGGCAAAATTGCCGCCTGTCGCCGCTGAGAGTATTTTACCACACCGTATCAGCCGTTACTCCCCAACATCAAGGTTTTCTATCTCACTGCGACTCGCTGATATTCAACATAATGTTTCCGAAATCAATTTTACCGTCAACGATTTGAAATGCGCCTTTGCCTCGTGACTTCTGCCCCAGAAAATATCCATAAAAAGACCGACTAAAGCTAAACTTACGATACACTTAAAATTACATCATCATGGCGGCCTGAGCAGACTTGGTAGAATGCGAGTATCCTCAGCCAATCAGTCCCTTCATACTCTCCTATGAATAACAAACACTGCAAAATCTTGCTTGTCATAGTAAAATGTTAAGAGACACTCATATAAGTAATGCAAACATGGATCAACGTACTGCCAAAGTAGAGCGAAATACGCTTGAAACTCAAATCAAAGTCAGCATTAATCTGGATGGGTCGGGTAAAGCCTCGTTTTCGACCGGAGTGCCTTTTCTTGAACACATGCTCGATCAGATCGCAAGGCATGGCCTGATTGACATAGATATAGTCGCTCAAGGCGATTTGGCTATCGATGCCCACCACACCGTAGAAGACATAGGCATTACTTTAGGGCAAGCTTTTGCCAAAGCCCTGGTCGACAAACAAGGCATACAACGTTACGGACATGCTTATGTGCCTTTGGACGAAGCCTTGTCGCGAGTGGTGATTGATTTTTCCGGCCGCCCAGGCTTGTTTTATGAGGTTAAATACCCCAAAGCCATGATCGGCAGCTTTGATGTTGATTTGTTCCGCGAATTTTTCCAGGGCTTTGTTAACCACGCTGGTGTGACCTTGCATATCGACAACCTGAAGGGCGCTAATGCCCATCATGTCGCCGAAACCATTTTTAAAGCCATGGGCAGAGCCATCCGTATGGCGATTACCGCCGACCCGCGTATGGCGGGCATTATGCCGTCAACCAAAGGCAGTCTTTAGTCTTGCACCTTTAAATTTCTGTTATGTCCTCTGTTGCTGTAATTGATTACGGAATGGGTAATCTGCATTCCATCGTAAAGGCGCTGCAACATGCCGCGCCTGAAGTCGATGTTGTTTGTGTTTCCGATGCCGATTCGATACTCCGCGCCGACCGGGTGGTTTTTCCAGGCGTCGGGGCGATACGCGATTGTATGCAGGCACTCGATCAATCGGGTCTATCCGCCGTTATCCGGCAGGTAGCCAAAGACAAACCCTTGCTGGGTATATGCCTGGGCATGCAGGCCTTATTGACAGACAGTGAAGAAAACGGCGGCACCCAATGCCTGGATATTGTGGCAGGACAGGTCATGCATTTTCCCGTATCGGTAGGCGAGGATACACTCAAAATTCCGCACATGGGCTGGAATCAGGTTCATCAACACTATCCGCATCCGCTATGGAAAAACATAGCCCAAGACAGTCGCTTTTATTTTGTACACAGTTATTATGCTAAGCCGGATGATACAGCGGTCATCGCCGCGACTACCCAATACCCGGATGCCTTTGCCTGTGCTTTGGCGCAAGACAATATTTTTGCCGTACAATTTCACCCTGAAAAAAGCCAGGCAGCCGGTTTACAACTGCTGAACAATTTTCTGCATTGGGATGGACAAGTTTAGGGGTGAACTTATTCGCCCGATTACACGCCGTTGAGGATTTTAGTGTTATGTTGCTTATACCTGCAATCGATTTAAAAGAGGGTCGTTGTGTTCGTTTGCGTCAGGGGCGCATGGATGATAATACGGTTTTTTCCGACGACCCGGTCGCTGTAGCAGGCAAGTGGGTTGCCGCCGGTGCAAGAAGGATTCATCTGGTAGATCTGGACGGCGCGTTCGCCGGCAAGCCAAGAAATGCCGAAATCATTCATGCCATCGTCTTGGCCTACCCCGATGTGCCGGTGCAAATCGGCGGCGGCATTCGTGATGAGGAAACCATCCAGGCTTATCTTGATGCCGGTGTGGAGTACGTGATTATAGGCACCAAGGCGGTTAATGAGCCGCATTTTGTCAGGGATATGGCGCGGGAATATCCGCGCCGCATCATTGTCGGTCTGGATGCAAAAGACGGCAAGGTAGCTATTGACGGCTGGTCCAAGCTATCCAAACATGATGTGATCGATCTGGCTCAACATTTTGAAGACGACGGCGTCGAGGCCATCATCTACACCGATATTTCCAGAGACGGCATGATGGGCGGTGTCAATATCGAAGCCACCGCGCAATTGGCGCGCGCCATCCGGATTCCCGTTATCGCTTCCGGCGGCATCACCAATATGGACGACATCAGAGCCTTGGGCGCTGTTGCTCATGAAGGCATTATGGGCGCCATTACCGGTCGGGCGATTTATGAAGGCACGCTGGATTTTGCAGCTGCCGAAAAGTTAGCGGAATCGTTTGCCTAAGATGAGCTTAGCCAAACGTATTATTCCCTGTCTGGATGTCGATAATGGCCGCGTCGTTAAAGGCGTAAAATTTGTCGATATTCGTGATGCCGGCGACCCCGTGGAAATCGCCAGGCGTTATGACCGTGAAGGCGCAGATGAAATCACTTTTCTGGACATCACCGCAACCCATGATAATCGGGACACTATCATTCATGTCGTTGAGCAGGTCGCAGGCGAAGTTTTTATTCCGCTGACGGTGGGCGGCGGCATCAGAACCCTGGACGATATTCGCCGCATGCTCAATGCGGGCGCCGATAAAGTCGGCATTAACAGCGCAGCGGTGTTTAACCCGGATTTTGTGCGCGAGGCGGCGGAGCGTTTCGGCTCGCAATGTATCGTCGTCGCCATAGACGCTAAAAAAGTCAGCTTACCTGGCGAGTCCGACCGATGGGAGATTTTTACCCACGGCGGCCGCAAGGCCACCGGCATCGATGCGCTAGTCTGGGCCAAAAAAATGGTCGCATACGGCGCAGGCGAAATCCTGTTAACCAGCATGGATAGGGACGGCACCCGCGAAGGCTTTGATTTGCCGTTAACCCGCGCCATTAGCGAAGCGGTGACGGTGCCGGTGATTGCATCCGGCGGCGTCGGGTGTCTGGATCATCTGGCCGATGGCGTTGTTCTAGGCAAGGCCGATGCTGTGTTGGCTGCCAGTATTTTTCATTTTGCCGAATACACCATTCAACAGGCCAAAGAGCATATGGCCTCGCGCGGCATAGAGATGCGTTTATGAGTAAAGTATCGTGGTTGGATGAGATACGTTGGACCGAAGACGGACTGGTACCGGTCATTGCGCAACAGCAGGAAACTGGCAAAGTATTGATGTTTGCCTGGATGAACCGCGAGTCCTTAGCTTTAACGGTCTTAGAGGGCTATGCGGTGTACTGGTCAAGGTCTCGGAACAGGTTATGGCGCAAAGGCGAGGAATCCGGGCACAGGCAGAAAGTGATTGAACTATTTCTGGATTGCGATGAAGATGTTATCTTGCTAAAAATTGAACAGGAAGGCGGAATAGCCTGCCATACCGGTCGTGAGAGCTGTTTTTATCGCAGCCTGATTGGCGGGCAATGGCAAATAGTCGATCCGGTTTTAAAAGATCCTGCAACTATTTATGGAACAACATGAGCGACGTATTGCAACAACTGGCGCACATTCTGGAACAGCGCAAACAGGAGCCAGCCGAAAAATCGTATGTCGCGAGTCTGTACGCTCAGGGACTGAACAGCATACTGAAAAAAATCGGTGAGGAAGCGACCGAAACCGTGATCGCCGCCAAAGACGGCGACAAACAACAAATTATTTATGAAACTGCCGATTTGTGGTTTCATTGTATGGTGTTGCTGGCCGATCAGGGACTGGGGCCGAATGATGTATTGCTGGAATTGCAGCGTCGTTTCGGCTTGTCCGGCCTGGAAGAAAAGGCGCAACGTAACAAATAGAGGTCTTGCACAGCAAGGTCTCCGGCAAATCAGACGTTGCCTGCAACGTCGCTACTGGAGGTTAAAATGGGTCTTAGCGTTACTCACTTATTAGTGGTGTTAGCCATCGTCATCGTGGTTTTCGGCACCAAGCGTCTGCGTAATTTAGGCGCGGATCTTGGCGGCGCCATCAAAGGCTTCCGCTCGGCCATCAAGGAAGGCGAAGACCAGTCTGCGGAAGCTAAGGATGAGGCCATCGAAGGCGAAGTTACTGCAAAAAAAACCGAACAAGATTGATCCATGTTTGATGTAGGATTCTCCGAACTTTGTCTGATAGGCCTGGTCAGCTTACTGGTGATAGGCCCTGAAAGGTTGCCCAAAGTGGCCCGACTTGCAGGGTTCTGGCTGGGAAAAACGCGCAGCATGGTGGCTTCGGTAAAGGAAGAAATCAAGCTGGAACTGCAAGCCGAAGAACTGCGCCAGATATTTAAAGAGCAGTCCGGCCTGGAGGTAGCCCAGCAAATACTCGATGAAACTTCCGACACGCTTAAATCCACGTTGGTCACACAGCCTGATCGTCCCGAACCGAATGAACCTAAAAACCACAGTTAGTTCACGAAAAAAACTTAATAAATCAGCGTGTTCCGTTGGTTCAGCTATTCACCTTTTGGGTGGCGAGCTTTGGCAGCCCGCTGCATTCTCACCGTCGACTGCTGGGTATCTTTTTAGAAAATTTTCGTGCTTTTTTGTGATAAGCGTGGACGAAATGATTTTTCTAGCATGAACCTAAATAATTCCAACGAGTCTGGCGAGCAGCCCTTTATCAGCCATTTGATTGAATTGCGCAACCGCTTGTTGCGATCGGTTTTATGCGTACTGGTCGTATTTTTGGGGCTGGCCGCCTATGCCAACGAAATCTACAGCCTGTTGGCCGGCCCCCTGATGAAGCATTTGCCGAAAAACAGCACCATGATCGCTATCGATGTGGCCTCCCCCTTTTTCACGCCATTTAAACTGGCGCTGATCGTTTCGATTTTTATTTCCATCCCCGTTATTCTTTATCAGTTCTGGGCGTTTGTAGCCCCCGGTTTGTACAAGCGGGAGCGACGCATGATTTTTCCGTTGCTGATTGCCAGCACCCTGCTGTTTTATATGGGGGTGGCCTTTGCCTACTTCGTGGTTTTTCCGCTGGTTTTTGGCTTCTTGACCGCCGCCGCACCCGAAGGCGTAGCGGTCATGACCGATATTGCCAAGTATCTCGATTTTGTTTTAGCCCTGTTTTTTGCCTTCGGGGTTTGTTTCGAAGTGCCGATATTCACTATCGTACTGGTTTGGACAGGTATGATAAGCCCGGCTGAACTCGCCGATAAACGTCCCTATGTGATCGTCGGCGCCTTTATTATTGGGGCGGTATTAACGCCCCCCGACGCCATCTCGCAAACTTTATTAGCGGTGCCCATGTGGATGCTGTTCGAGCTGGGCTTGTTATGTTCAAGACTTTTTGCACCCCAGCCCGAAAATCAAACGCCAGGTAAGGCCGAAACAAAAGCCGACCTGGATAAGCTTGAGCGGCAGAAAGATGAGTAGTGCTGCTATGTGCAGTAACATAGTGAGCTTGAGCAACGCCGAGCCCATACTCCAATTATCTGAAATATGCTGATGACAGTGTCATAAAAAAAACAGTACAATAGTGCCGCGTCAGAAAACAGATGTTGAGTTAAGGGATTCCTAAATTGTTAGGTTGTCCGGTTATCAATGTTGTAGTTCTGTGTTAACCGTAAGTTTTTATTTTAGGAGTTTCAAAATGGCAACAGGCACTGTAAAGTGGTTTAACA
>JAYTLW010000012.1:0-17532 GCA_043729025.1 Methylobacter sp. | reverse complement strand
ACCTTGACCGATGAAAAGTTTAGCGCGGCCATCGAAGGCTATCGCAATTCGCAGGTGCAATCATGAGCGGGCCTAGCGATATAAAGCAGCTATACGATTGCACGGCCACGCAATTGATTGCTTTGTTGCAGGCGCGGGAAGTGAGCGCGATCGAAGTGACCCGCTCTTGCCTCGACAGCATAACGCAACACGAGACCAGCATACACGCGTGGACTCATCTGGCGCCGGAACTGGCGCTCAAGCAGGCGGCGGAAGCCGACAGTAAACTGGCGTCCGGTCAGGGCGGTAAACTGTGCGGTGTGCCGGTCGGGGTGAAGGATATTTTCAACACGGCCGATATGCCGACCCAGATGGGCAGTCCGATCTGGAAAGATTTCACGCCGGGCAACGATGCCCGCGTCGTGCATTACCTGCGCATGGCCAACGCGGTGCTACTGGGCAAGACCGTGACGGCGGAATTCGCCGTACATGCCCCAGGCCCCACCCGCAATCCGCACCACCTTGACTATATACCGGGCACATCGTCCAGCGGCTCGGCGGCGGCGACCGCAGCGCATATGGCGCCGCTGGCCCTGGGCACCCAGACTGCAGGATCAATCATCCGGCCGGCCAGCTATTGCGGCGTATATGGCTTCAAGCCTTCCTTTGGGTTGGTGCCGCGCACGGGCATGTTGAAGACCACCGATTCCTTGGACAGTGTCGGCATGTTCGCGCGCTGTGTCGACGACTTGGCGCTGTTGTTCGACACGATTCGTGTGCACGGCATCGATTTCCCGATTGCCCATGCGGCTTTGAATGATAGCTCCCGCCAAACCCGGGGCGAGCGTCCTTGGCGCGTCGGCTTGCTAAAAGGCCCGAAGTGGGACAGTGCCGAAGGCTATGCACAACAGGCCCTGCTCGAATTCGGTTCCCGTCTGTCCGCGATCCCCGAGCTGGACATTGAGGATGTCGAGTTGCCCGCCTCGTTTCAGGAGGCGCATGAGATTCATACAACGATTTACGACCGCGCGCTGGCCTATTATTTCAAAGAAGAGTTCGTCGCCCAGACCCTGGTCAGCCCGATCATGTACGACATTGTCCAGCGAGGCAATGCGCTGACATTGGAACAATACCAGGGAGCGCAGACCGCGCAGACCGCGTTGGCGCACCAGCTCGACGCTATTTTAGCGCAACGTTACGATATTATTATCGACCTTTCCACGGGGGGCGAGGCCTTGAAAGGATTGGACTCCAACGATCGGCCCGACAACTGCCTGATCTGGACCTTGTGCGGCGTACCGACCATGAACTTGCCGGTATTTACGGGGCCTACGCAGCTGCCGTTCGGGGCGCAGATTTTCGCCCGCCGTTATAACGACTATTTGTTGCTAGACTTTGCGCGCCATTTGCAGGCCCATGGAGTGACCGGCAGCGACACCCATCCGGCGCCTTTATTCAGACAATAATTAGGCGCCGACCGGATGTGTTATCAATCCTTCTAAACAATAAAGAAATCATTATGGAAAACGGGATCGTTGTCATCGATTTTGAAGATATTCCGGCGGCCATACAAATTGCGGCGGATCTGCCCACCTATACTATCTACACCTTCGATCCCGTGCTGGTGGACAAGATTGCGATGCATAATCTGAAAAACATCCAGCTGTTGACCTGGGATGATTGTCCTCAGTATTCGAAGCTGGAAGCTTGGTCGCATACTGCCGCCTTTGACATGGAAGCGGCGCTTGATCGGGTGGTCAGGGAAATCATACCCGAGGTGTCCATCGGTACGTGGCAGCATCTGAACCTGTTTTATCTGTTGATGAAGTTAAAATGGTATAGCGGCCTTTGGGAGGCGATGGCGAATCAGCTCGCCGAGGTGAAGATTCATCTTTTGGTCTGCGATAAGCCCTCTACTTATAATTTAAATTCATTTATTCCGGCTTTGCTGCTGATGCAGCAGCTGAGACGACATAATATCGAGTTTTCCGCCTACACCTACGGAGCAGTGGAGGATGACACCAAACGAGTGCCCAATCTGCTTGGCGACTGTTACGATAATCAGGCCGAGACGATCTTAACTCATCTCCCAACCTGTTTTTATGATATTTATCATTTTAATGAGGAGATGCGAGCGAGCGGCAAGACTTTTGTTAATATTAAATCCAGGCATTACGACATGCCGGTACACACCTCAAAAGATATTGCCTTGCTGAATCTGGACGAGGCACTGGTAGGTTTTCCTGATGCGACAAAAAACCAGATTGAAAAGTTCTACACTATAGTCTGCGGCAATTTGGATGATTTTTTAGCCGAGTACCTAAGCACAGCCAGTTACCGGGCGCGTCAAGCCGAACACCTTGCCACTATTTATAAGTCGCAACTAGCCACTTATTTATTACTCGGCCGCCATTTTCAGCATATAAAACCGGCCAAAATACTGTTGTCCGATCGGGATATGGGCTTCCACGGGCCCATTATTTCCTTTGCGGAAGATTATCATCTGCCGGTATTATTGCTGCCCCATTCCAAGACCACCAATGATATGGAGTATAAATATAAAAATATCGTGGCGCTTACCCATCCGATTCAGGGTGAAAAAATTCATGACGCCAAGGGCCGAAACCTGCTGAATTTTTTCATTGCTTACCCGGAAACATTGCGCAGTTCCAGCGTGTATTTAGCACCGATTAAAAAAATCGCCTTATTATTGAATTCGCCATCCGCAAGCGGCATTTATTTTTCAAGATATTCTACCTATATCAACGACATTAAAAAAATCATCCTGTGGGGCAGGCGCAATAACATAGAATTTAGCATTCGCTGCAAACCGAGCTATTCAATTATCAAGCTGCTCACGGCGGAAACCGGGGTCGATGCCGCGCTGCTGCTGCACAGCGCTCAAATTTCAATGGCGGAGTTTTCACAAGATTGCGACTTGTGTCTGATGTTCGATTCGCCCACTTCCGGCGCACTCGAATTTTTGGCCTCGTCGATCCCGATACTTAACCCGGTTTCGCGACCGCTGAGCGCTTCCGAAGCGACATTCGTTAACCGCCGCGTTATACCAAGAGAAAATGTGGATGACACGCTGCTACAACTAGATGGCTTCCTGGCTGACTTAAACAGTTTTTTTCTGTTTCGCAACAGTCAATTTCGAAGCTATCTAAATCTCTTTCAGAGCGCCCAGCCGCTTCGGGTTTACTTGTAGAAAAATGGGATCTGTTTTAATATTAATGCACGAGTAGGGTATACCATGAAAAACGAGGAACAGGTATTTTTGGCGGATGAACAGGACTGCTTAGCTGTCAGTTCGGACACTCTCGCGGAAAAAAACAAGAATGTCGCACTGTTTTGTGTCACGCATGTGCCGGTGCCGGTTCAGTATCCGTCGCATGTGAAGTTGTTGAGATTGGGCAGCTTTCAGGTCGAAGGTGGACTTAATCTGCGCGACCTGGCGCCGGAGTGGGATGTGTTTCATCCCTTGCTCGGCGCGACTGCCGGTAGCTTCGCAATCAGGAATTTCCTGAAATTGCATCCCGAATACGATCATGTCGCCATGTGTTCGTATCGAAAGTTTATGACCCGGGAACAAATCGGCGAGCCGATCAGAAGTTTTCCGCAGAACCATGGTATTTCGCTTGAAAAAGTCGCGCAGCACGATCTTGGCAAATTGCTCGATTACAGTGCTTGCGATTTTTTGGTTTCCCATCCCTTGCGCTTTAATGACTGGGGCATTGCAAACCTTATGCACCAATATCAGCAGGATCACCACATCGAGGATTTGCTTAGGTTTTTGGCAGAAGCGGTGTCTGAGCAGATGCTGGAACCTGCGGATGTGTATGAGCTGTTAAGTCAGAAGCTGTTGATTCCGGGAGGAGCCGAATTTGGCGTTTATCCGGTGTATTTTTATTTGAATGCCATTGATCGGCTGGAACGCATCGTCGCGGCTTATCTTAAAAAATTCAGAATTATTCGGGACGGTTATCAATTGCGCTCGATTTCGTTTTGCTGCGAACGGGTTGGAAGTTATTTGTTATTAAAACACCTACAAGACCTTTATCCTGAAGGCATTCCGGATAGTTATTACGGCAACATGAACCTGATTAATCGCTGATCAGGCCTCATCCATAGGCTTACATACTGTACGTGCCGGATTGCCCAGCACCGTGGTATTGTCCGGCACATCTCTTGTTACCACGGCTCCGGCACCCACAATCGCATCTGCGCCAATCTTCAACCTCGGCAACACGATGGCGCCGGTGCCGATAAATGCGCGTTCACCAACGGTCACTTCGCCAGCCAAACGTGCGCCGGGTGCCAGATGTGCGCCCGAGCCGATGGTGCAATCGTGATCGACCGATGCCGAGGTGTTAATGATGACGCCATGCCCCAAGTGGGCATCGGCGCATACCGCCGCTTGCGCAAGAACCTGACATCCCGCTCCGAGCCTCGCTGTGCCGGCGACAAAGGCGGTGCGATGCACAATTGTGAGCGGCGTAAGACCACGCATGGATAGCAGCGCGGCGACACTCAAACGATCTGCGCCTCGCCCGCCGCCTATCGCCACCGCGTAATGTAGGCCGACAGCGCCGCCGCGCAAAGCCAGCCAGGCATCGAGCCCGTCTTCGCCCAGCAACAGCGTGACGCCGATCAGCGGCGGGGCGACATTGCGCCGATCGACTAAAGCGACCACTTCAAGATCGGTTCCCAGCAGCGCTTCATGCAATACCTTGGCTTGACCGGTCGCACCCCACAACAGAAGCTCGCGCACGAATCAGGCTTCCAGATGGCGGGTAATATGGTCGATCACGCGCTGCATTCCCGGTTCATCAAGGTCATGGTAAGAAGGCAGGTTGATTGCCCTCGGGTACAAGCCATAACTGACGACGTTTTCCGGTATTTGAAGAAACATCGGCAGCATGCTCAGCGGCCAAAAAAATACCCGCCCATCGATATCATCGGCTTTGAAGTCAGCGAGCAAGGTCTCGCGATCGAAGCGTTGCTTTTGGTCGACCACGATGGTGGGCATCCAGAATCCATTGACGGTGCCGGATTTTTCAGGATTCATGGCTAGCGGTAAGCCGCTTAAGTGTTGGGCGTAATATGAGAATACGCGGCGCTTGGCCGCAATCAAATCATCAATGCGCTCCATCTGCGCGCAGCCGATCGCAGCTTGAATATTCGACATCTTGTATTTAAAGCCGATCATGTCCGGCCAGAACTGTTTGCTCTGGTTTTTGTCGCGCCCGTGATTGCTCAGGGATAGCACTTGCTCATAAAGCGCCTTGTTTTGAGTCACAAACATGCCGCCTTCGCCGGTGGTCAAGGTCTTGGTGCCATGAAAGGAAAACGCGCCAAACGCTCCGATCGACCCGGCGGCTCGCCCTTGCCATTTCGAACCAATCGCTTCGGCCGCATCCTCGACGACGGGAATGCCATGCCGCTCGCCAATGGCCAGTAACGCATCCATGTCGCACAGGTTGCCATATAAATGTACCGCAATAATCGCCTTGGTGCGCGGCGTGATTGCCGCCTCGGCCTTGGCCGGATCGATGCACCAGGTGTCGGCGCAGACATCAATCAGCACCGGCGTCGCGCCCAGATGATGAATCGGCGCCAGCGATGCAATCCAATTGGTGTCGGCCAGGATCACTTCATCGCCGGGGCCGACGCCAAGAGCGGCCAAGCCCATGTGCAATGCACCGGTGCAACTCGATGTCGCAATTGCATAGCGTACCCCTAGATGTTGCTGGAACAGCTGTTCAAAACGCTGAATATACTCGTAGCACCTTTCTCCCCAGCCATGGGTGGCGGCATCGGTTGCGTAACCGATTTCAAGGTCGGTAATGGACGGCTTGGTGTAATAAATGCGGGACAAGAGGCGCTCCTGATGGTGATGGTTAAAATATTTTTAAGGCCGGTATCGCCACCGCAAACTTGGCGCCCCATTGACGTACATCGGCCAGTTGCGCCAGAACCTCGTCGGTAATATTCCAGGGCAAAATCAGAATAATATCAGGACGGAGTTCGCGTAGTTGCGCCGGCGGTAGCACCGGGATGTGATTGCCGGGCAAGAATTTACCCTGTTTGGAGGGTGCTGCATCGCAGACATAGGGCAACAGATCCGGCTTGACGCCGGCATAATTGAGTAGGGTATTGCCTTTGGCCGCAGCGCCATAGGCCGCGACCGATTTACCAAGACGCTTTTGTTCGATTAAAAACAAATTCAGGTCATCTTTGACCTTGTCGGCGCAGGCTTGAAACGCCTGATAAACCGTGAGATCTTGCAGGCCGCGCAGTGATTCTTCGGCCAGTAAGCGCTGCACTGCGTCAGTCGTGGCGCGCCCAGCCTCAGCATGGCAGCCGTACACGCGCAAGCTGCCGCCGTGCGTCGGCAATTCTTCCACATCCCAGATACGTAAGCCCGCAGCATCAAAAATACGGTTTACTGTATGCAGGGAAAGATACGAAAAATGTTCGTGGTACACGGTATCGAATTGATTGAATTCCAGCAAGCGCATCAGATGCGGAAACTCCAGCGTGATGACTCCGTCGGGCTTCAATGCGGTCTTCAAGCCGATAGTGAAATCATTGATGTCGGGTACATGGGCATAGACATTGTTGCCTAAAATCAGATCGGCCTGCCTGTCGTCGGCCACCAGTTGCTGCGCCAGCGCCTGACCGAAAAACTCGCGCAGGATCGGAATGCCGAGCTTGGCTGCGGCTGCGGCGGTACTTGCAGTAGGCTCTATGCCCAGGCAGGGGATAGCGGCGGCGACAAAATTTTTCAGCAGGTAGCCGTCGTTGGCCGCCACTTCAATTACGAAGCTGTGCTGATCCAGTTGCAGGCGCGAGGTAATCATCCCCGCATAATCTGCGGCGTGCTTCAACCAGCTTTGGGATACCGAGGAGAAATAGGCGTAATCGTGACTGAACAATTCATCGGCGCGGGCGTAGTCTTCGGTTTGCACAAGCCAGCAATGCGCGCACACAAACAATTTGAGCGGAAAATAAGACTCGGGCGATTTCAAACCAGCTTCGGTGACATAGGCATTCGATGGCGGCGCAAAGCCGAGATCGAGAAAAACGTGTTGTAAGGGGGTATGGCAATGACGGCAATTCATAATATGATTCCTGAAAAATCGCTGGCGATGGGCGAATGGGATCGATCTCGGCTGGACAGGTCGGTAACGGCCAATGGCCAGGAAATGGCGAGCCTCGGGTCGTCATAGGCGATGCCGATTTCGGCGCTCGGCGTATACAGGGCGGTGTGGAGATAAAGCAACTCGCTGTCGGGTTCGAGCACCTGAAATCCATGTGCGCAGCCTTCAGGAATAACCAGCATGCGCGCATTGCCCGGCGTTAGTTCTTCTGCGTGCCAGTGCAGGAAGGTAGGCGAGTCCGCGCGCAAATCGACCGCAACATCCCAGATGCGCCCTTTGAGGCAGCGCACCAGTTTCAATTCTGCAACGGGTGGGCGCTGGCAATGCAGGCCACGCACGGCGCCCAGGCTGGCAGTGCGCGAATGGTTGATTTGCACGATCCGGCGCGGCCCGATTACTGCGGCCAACTCTTGTTCGCAAAAGAGCCGCGCAAACGCGCCGCGATGATCCACGAACGCTTGCGTATCCACTACTGCCACGTCGGTCAGAGCGGTAGGGTTCACCTTCATCAAGCGCTCCAGGCCAGCCCGGCGGCGCGCGCATCAGCAATGTACGCGGCGAGTTGCTGACGGCTTAGCATGGCCCCGTCTTGCAAGAACTGACGATACCAAGCGGCGGTCGCAGCCAGTGTTTGGTCGAGCCCCCACACCGGCCGCCAGCCCAATTCTATCTTGGCCTTGCTGTTATCGAGATACAATAGATTTGCTTCGTGCGGCTGCGCCTGGGTGGTGGCGTGCCAATTCAATTCATTCCAGTGTGAATGTAAGCCAGTCAGCACCTCGGCCACCGAGCGATTGCCTTCCGGGTCGGGGCCGAAGTTGAAGGCATCAGCGAACTCCCGCTGACCCTCCAGTAATTGTTGTCCCAGCGAAAGATACGCGCTCAGCGATTCAAGCACATGCTGCCAGGGACGGGTCGCCTGTGGAGAACGGATTTCCAATGCGTCGCGAGCGGCAATCGCGCGTACCATATCGGGAATCAGGCGATCTTCCGACCAGTCGCCCCCCCCGATCACGTTTCCGGCACGGGCGGTCGCCATCAACGGCGCTTCCGGGGTATGGAAAAAGGCGCTACGGTAACTGGCTGCCAGCATTTCGGTCGCGGCTTTTGATGCGCTATACGGATCGTGTCCGCCGAGCCGGTCGGTCTCCCGGTAGCCCCATGGCCATTCCTGGTTCTGATAACACTTGTCGGTGGTCACCACCACTATTGCGCGCACCCCCGGCACCTGACGACAGGCTTCCAACACGTTGGCAGTGCCAAGCACATTGGTTGACCAGGTTTCCAGGGGATCGTGATAGGAGCGCCGCACCAGCGGCTGAGCCGCCAGATGAAAAACAATTTCAGGTGCGGCGTCAGTTACCGTGCGCAATACTGCGGAACTGTCACGAATATCCAAGCGCTGTTCGGGTAAATTCAAGTTCAGCAAGTCCCAGTGGTTCGGATCGGTCGCCGGCGGCAATGCCAAACCGGTGACCTCTGCCCCTAATTGGCTTAACCATAAGGACAGCCAACTACCTTTGAATCCGGTATGCCCGGTAACCAGTACCCGGCGTGAGCGATAGCAGTCGGCAAACAGCTTCATACCCAAACTTTCCAAGGCGGATCGGTGCGCCACAGATCTTCCAATTGATTCTTGTCACGTAAGGTATCCATTGCCTGCCAGAACCCTGCATGCTGGTATGCCATCAACTGATTGTCATTAGCCAGTTGCACCAGAGGGTTGGCTTCCCAGCTTATGTGGTCACCTTCAATCAAAGCGAGCACCGTCGGCTCCAAGACGAAAAAGCCGCCATTGATCCAGGCACCATCGCCCACCGGCTTTTCCTGAAACTTGTGAACGGCATTGCCCTGCATCTTCAATGCGCCGTAGCGACCCGGCGGCTGGATCGCTGTGACTGTCGCCTGCTTGCCGTGCGCCTGGTGGAAGTTGATCAGGGCGCCAATATCAACATCGGCTACCCCATCCCCGTAAGTAAAGCAAAATGCCTCGTCGCCAAGGTAATTGGCGACGCGTTTCAAGCGCCCGCCGGTCATGGTGTCAGGGCCGGTATCGACCAAGGTCACCCGCCACGGCTCGGCATAGGCCTCGTGCACTTCCATTCGATTGGCGCCGATATCAAAGGTTACATCCGACATGTGCAGAAAATAATTGGCGAAGTATTCCTTGATCACATAGCCTTTGTAGCCCAGGCAGATCACGAAATCGTTAATGCCGTAATGAGAGTACGACTTCATGATGTGCCACAATATCGGCTTGCCGCCTATTTCTATCATCGGTTTTGGCCGAAGGTGGGATTCTTCGCTGATCCGGCTGCCGAGGCCGCCTGCTAAAATAACTGCTTTCATTTATGTCCCCAAAGAAATGGCTGCGTATTCATTTTTTCGCATAATTGGCCTAAGTCGATACATCGTCAGTCAAGCGGCCACCGCTCTGACGACATACTGAAACGGAATGGCGTCTTGTAGTGCGATATCCGGATCGACCCCCGACGCGCGGGCGAGTTGTTTCAGACCGGCCGCCATATTTTCGTCCGGTTGATGATGTATCCGGGAAATCATTTCCACAACCTGGAAGCCGTTGGCCTGAAACAGCTCGAGTATGGTGATCCGGGTCAGCCAGCGGATGTGGCTGCGATCGAGCAAGCCGGAATCCTGATAAATAAACCGGCCGGAATTGAGGCAGGATTGAAGCCCCCAGTATTGCGCATTCGGGATGCAGGCTATCACTTCCACGCTGGCGCGGGCATTGTGCTTGATGCGTCTTAGCAATTGCCAGGGATCGTACAACTGCTCAAGCGCCTCGGCAAAAACCCAACACTGGGCGTCGCCCAGTTTTTTGAAAGATTCGTCGGGTAATTTTTCGATATTGCCGTAGATAACCTCGGTGCAATGCTGTTTCGACGCTTCGGCGTAGTCTGTGTCGATTTCAATACCCACATAAGTGCATCCCGGATTGATGCTGCGATAGGCTCGCGCCAGAGCGCCACTGCTGGAGCCGACCTCGACGACAGCGCTGAAATCTCCGCGCATGAAATTGAGCACGTCCACGTTGTGGACATCGTTTAGCGGCGTTAACTTGAGGCCTTGCACGGTGTGCACGGCGATTTCTGTAAAAATGGTTTCCAAGTCGCGCACGAACTGCGGGCTGTCAAATAGTGAACAGCTGAGACGATTTTCTGACAATTGACGTTTCATTGCGGTGATTTGACCCGGCTGTCCGGCCAGATATACCGCCTTGTCCTCGTATTGTTGCAGGTCATAAGTGATCAGTTGCGGCAAATCGACGGCCATTAGTAAGCTGCCGGCCATGCGCGAGGCGAACGTGCGTCCAGCGCAGGTGAGCAAGGGCAGTCCGGCCCACAGCGCATCGCTGGCGGTGGTGCCGGCATTGAACGGCAGCGTATCGAGAAACAAGTCGGCGACCTGGTAGCGCGCCAAATACGCGGCCGGACTCACGCGTTCGGCAAACAGCAATCTTGCCGGATCGACGCCCAAGCGCTCTGCGTGGGCGGCCAAGTTGCCGCGCACCGACTCATGATCCGACACCAACCACAGCACGCTGCCGGGAACGCGGAGCAGAATGCGCATCCAGCTCGCGAAGACCTCTTCGGTGATCTTGAAGTTATTGTTGAACGAGCAGAACACGAAGGCGTCGTCCGGTAAACCGCAGTCGGCGCGGGTCGGGCGCGGGCCGATCTCGCGGCGGCGGTCATTGATCTGGAACGAATGCGGCATGTACAGCGGACGCTCGGTGAAATGGGGGGCGAGCTCCGGCGGTAACACGAACTTGTCGGCCAGCACATAGTCGATACAGGGCAAGGCGGAGGGGCCGGGAAAGCCCAGGTAGGTGATTTGCACCGGTGCCGGGCGTCGGGCCAGGATGTTGGGCCGCGTGCCTTGCGTCAAACCATGTAGATCGACCAAGATATCGATTTCATGCGAGCGGATACAGCGCGCCGCCTGCTCGTCGCTCATTTCGGCAATGCCGATGAAATGATCCATGGCTTTGACGATGCGGGCCCGGATCGGCGAGCCGTCCTCGCTGCTCCAGCAAAAGCCGTAGATCTCGACCTTTGCGCGGTCGTGCAGCTCGAAGAGTTCTGCGCTTAGGATGGCGACCGCATGCGAATGAAAATCGGACGACAAGTAGCCGATCCGCAGTTTTTGGTGCCCATAGCCTTGCGTCTCGGCGAGGGGAGCAAGATGGGTGTCGACATGTGCATCGACATAATTGCGCGCCGCAGACAGCTGGCGCGCCGGGTCGTTCGATGCGCTGAGCATGGCCAGCGCCGAGGTCGCTTGCAGCATATCGTCAGGCGCCACGCCTTCGATCTCGCAATAGATCGGCCATTGGCATTGCTTCTGGCGCAAATGAACCAAGTGGGTCAGCACCTTCGGTTGTTTCGGGTCGAGCTTCAGGCTTTGCGTCAGCATCTGCTCAGCCTCTTGCAGGCGTTTGAGCAATTCGAGCAGGCGCCCGAGATTGTTTAAGGCCTGCACATGCAGGGCGGGGTCGATGCCAGCGATACGCTTGGCAATCGAGGGCACCTGACGCCAGAGGGCGAGTGCATCTTCAAACTGGCCGCGCCGTTCAAGCAGGGTGCCCAGATTCAGCCAAGCCTCAATGAAATCGGGATTCAGTTCGAGCGCGCAGCGGTAGGCCGCCTCCGCTGCGGTATCGTCTTTCGCGTTGCTCAGGCAGACGGCGAGATTGAAGAGGACGGCATACGCGGCGGGTGACGTGGTGTGCGCCAGCCATGAGCGGTACAGGGCGATAACGTGACCGGTGTGCTCGCTCAAGCGTAGCGCAACCGAGAATAATTCAGCGATGGGCAAGGCGTCTTGTTCAGCCAGATGGGAAGCCAGCGTTAGGGTTGTTTCAGGTATATCGTCATTCAATGCCAGATGCAATTGCCGCAGATAGTCAGTCGGATTGGACGTTGTTTCAAGTTTCATGGTTTGATGTTTTCATTAAGGCCTGGATAGTCTTTATTTTTCGCTGGCAAGGGCGCTGTGCAGGCCTAGACCACTTTTTATGATAGACCAATCGGATGGGTTTGAATACACCGGAGAAAACTTAAGTCGCATCGAATTTGGAGTGTTTGCTATCAAGGTGAACTTAAGCCCGGGGACAGAATGTCTCGGCCTTTTGTTTTCTAGTCTTTATCCTCTACTGTTCGCGTTAACGCAATGGCAAACGCTTTACCGCCAAGCTGAAGGTCTCAAGAGCAATAAAATCACTTTGTAGCTACCGTTGCAACTGATGCGATAGGGCTTGTGTAGGGGTGATTTCCAGCATTACAAAAAAATCACGCGCTTTAGCGATTTACTTGCAGCCGGTTTTAAAAGGCAAGGCAATTTGGGCGATTGCTCCTATGCTTTTACACAACACGCCTTGTGAAACTTGGGGCGTACTGATAAGATTTCGGCGGTGTTCAGCAATGCCTGTATTCATAAAGCAAAATGGCTGTTCGTATGGCCCGAGACTCAGGCTACCGTGCTTGATTAAGAGTTTTATAGAGGTGGTGTGATTTAATGTGCTTGCCATGATCCCACCTGACTTTTCTGGACTTAATAATCTTATTGAAAGTCTCCGGCTAAGGGTAGTAACTGAGCTTACGCGTGGATCATTCTCTGTTTTAGAAAAAAACCGCTAAAAATAATCCTCCAAAAAAAATACCTGCACAAGCAGAGTCTATAATAAAGATTCATGAAAAAAATTAATTGCACTTAAACCCGAGAAACTAAAATTGCATGTCAATTAACAAGCAAGCGGTATCGCATTATTTATTCGGTTTTATGGTTATTTTTTTTGCCGCGATTTCACCTGTTGCATACGCCCAGGATTTACTGGAAATCTATGGACTGGCCTTGCAAAATGATCCTATCTTAAAACAAGCACAAGCTAGTCAACTTGCCATTAATGAATCAAAAAATCAAAGCGTTGCAAATTTTCTACCTACTGTTTCAGCAACAGGCATAGACAACCTGAATCGATTAAATAATCTAAGAGTCACTTATCAAGGGGGTGGCATACAAAAATATTCGGATCAGTCGTTTAATGTCAACTTGACCCAGCCGCTGCTTCACTGGGAACACTGGATACAACTCAGTCAATCCGACAATCAAATTGCCCAAGCCGAAGCGGATTACCAGGCTGAACTGCTAAAACTGATGGTTAAAATTACTGAAGTCTATTTCAATGTCTTATCCGCCGAGGATAATCTTGAATTTAGCCGTTCGGAAAAACAGGCGATTGCAAGGCAGCTTGAACAAGCTAAACAACGGTTTGACATCGGCCTGATCGATATTACCGAGGCTCGTCAGGCTCAAGCGGCTTTCGATAGGGCCGTTGCCAATGAAATTGAAGCAGCCAATAATGTGGCTAACGAAAAAGAAGCCTTAAAGGAGATTATCGGCGAGCAAGACATCTCGCTCAATATTCTTGGCGAGACTATCCCCCTAGTTAAACCCGAGCCCGATGATATAGCGGCGTGGAGCGACTCTGCCGAAGCGGGTAATTTCAGCATTATTTCGGCCTTTAATCAGATGGAGTTTTCTCGAAAATCGATTGCTTTGCAACGCAACGGGCATTTACCAAAATTAGATTTAATAGCTTCTGCGGGTAAATACGATACCACCAGTAAATTTGGGCTACAAGGCGATACGGAAATGGTAGGTCTGCGCTTAAATGTGCCTTTATATGAAGGCGGCGCGGTCAATTCCAGAACCCAGCAGGCCAGTTATAAGTACGAGCAGGCCAAAGAAAACTTAACAGCTGCAAAAAGAGCGGTAAAGCGTCAGGTGAAAGATGCTTATCGAGGAATAACGGCCAGCATTAGCCGGGTTGCAGCGCTGAAAGCCGCAGTGAATTCATCAGAAATTGCCTTGCAAGCGACCCAAGCCGGTTTTGAAGTGGGCGTCCGAACCCTGGTCGAAGTGCTGGATGAGCAAAGCAATTTGTACCGGGCTAAACGCGATTATGCGCGCACACGCTATGATTATTTGCTCAACAGCATCAAGCTAAAACAAGCCGCCAGTAGTCTTGCCGGACAAGATCTTGAACAAATAAATCGATTATTGGTAGCAAGCTCTGCTGCAAGGCATGAAAAATAGCCCACAAGGCGCGCACAGCAAGCCCTACGGCAGATGTCTTTAAGCGGCGAGAGATATAAAATTTTTCTGGACAACTATATTGGCAAGATATTGTTTTTTGCCTGCGTTAAAATGGCTGTTACTTGTAATACCCATCCCAATAAGTTGTTGTTTGAATCCCCTCAACCTAACCTTCTCCCGCTGGAGAAGGGATAGCATGTGAACTTATTGGGATTGGTATAACTGCTCCCTCCCCAATGTCGCACCCTAAATTCCCTGTTTCTTGAATATAACTTTAGGCTGTTTTTTTTCGATTAAGGTCATTATCACTGTTAATTATGTCTGAAAATTATTCGTTTGATCGCGATTATTCGCTGGATTCCTTAAAAGTCCCGCCCAATTCCATTCAGGCCGAACAGTCTGTTTTGGGCGGCTTAATGCTGGACAATCAAACCTGGGATTCGGTTTCGGACAAGGTGGTGGAAGGCGATTTTTATCGCCGGGATCACCGGCTGATTTTCAAGACCATTGAGCAGCTTGCCGATAAACAGATTCCTTTCGATGTGATTACCATATCGGAATCGCTCGAAGCGATCGGCGAGCTGGAAAACTCCGGCGGCTTGTCTTATCTAGGCATGCTGGCCAAAGACACGCCCAGCGCCGCGAACATCGTCACCTACGCCAATATTGTCAGAGACCGCTCGGTGCTGCGTCAGTTGATTCATGTCGGCACCGAGATTTCAGATTCCGCGTTCAATACCGAAGGCCGCGAGACCGCCGACCTGCTTGAAAATGCCGAGCGCCAAGTATTTAAAATCGCCGAGCAGAGGCAACGGGGGCAGGGCGGTTTCTCGACCATTAAATCGCTGTTGGCGCGCGCCGTCGATAAAATTGAAACGCTGTTTGAGCAGGAAGGCTCCATCACCGGGGCGGCCACAGGCTTTACCGATTTTGATGAGTTGACCTCAGGCCTGCAACCTGCCGATCTGATTATCGTGGCCGGCAGGCCTTCCATGGGTAAAACCACTATTGCGATGAATATGGCCGAAAACATCGCCATTAAAGGCGATAAACCGGTTGCGGTATTCAGTATGGAAATGCCAGGCGATTCGCTGGCGATGCGGATGATGTCGTCATTAGGCCGTATCGACCAGCATAAAATCAGAACCGGCAAGTTGGAGGACGACGAGTGGCCGCGCTTGACTTCGGCCATCAATTTGCTGGCCGGCACCAAATTATTTATCGACGATACCCCGGCGTTAACGCCGACCGAAGTGCGCTCAAGAGCCAGGCGTTTGGCGCGTGAACACGGTCAGCTGGGTTTGATTGTGCTGGATTATTTGCAATTGATGCAATCGCCTTCCAGTGGTGATAATCGGGTGCAGCAGATTTCCGATATTTCCAGAGGCTTAAAGGCCCTGGCCAAAGAATTGAACGTCCCTGTGGTGGCCTTATCCCAGCTTAACCGCAATCTTGAACAACGCCCCAATAAACGTCCGATGATGTCCGATTTGCGTGAATCGGGCGCTATCGAGCAGGATGCCGATTTGATCGTGTTCGTTTATCGGGACGAGGTGTATAACGAAGACAGCCCCGATAAGGGTATCGCCGAGATTATTATCGGCAAGCAGCGTAACGGCCCGCTGGGAACCGTCAGACTCACTTTCCTGGGGCAATACACACGCTTTGAAAATTTCGCGGGCAATCCCTATAACAGCGGGGATTATGAATGAGCCCTGCTGCCGTAGCAGTATTGAATCTGGGTGCGCTTGGGCATAATTTTGCCAAAGTACGCAGCTGTGCGCCGGATGCCAAAATCATGGCGGTTATCAAGGCCAATGGTTACGGACATGGCTTGCTACGTATAGCCGAAGCGCTAAAGAATGCCGATGCTTTTGCGGTAGCGAGGGTTGATGAAGGCATTCGCTTGCGCAAGGCGGGGTTCAGCAACAGGATCGCCGTTTTGGAAGGCTTTACCGATGCCGGGGAATTAGAAGAGCTGATGCATTATCAATTGGACGCCGTGGTGCATTCTTTTATCCAGTTGGAAATTTTTGAAGCTAGAGCAGAGCAAGGGAAAGTTTCTGTTTGGGTAAAAATTGACACAGGTATGAACCGTCTGGGTTTCAAACCAAAAGATTTCAGTGCTGTTTATCAGCGATTAAATCGGTGTTCCATCATCAGGCAGCCGATCAGTTTGATGACGCATTTTGCCAATGCCGATGATAAAAACGACAATAAAACGCTAACGCAAATCAGCTTATTCAATGCAACGGTTGCAGGCTATTCCGGTGAACGCAGCATGGCTAATTCGGCAGGCATATTGGGCTGGAAGCAATCCTTAAGCGATTGGGTGCGGCCCGGTGTGATGTTGTACGGCATATCGCCGTTTCCGGATTCAACAGGCCAGCAGCTAGGGCTAAGGCCGGTTATGGAACTGCATTCGCGGTTGATTGCGGTCAAACCAATCGAGGCCGGAGAAACAGTGGGTTACGGCGGCAGCTGGATCTGTGAAAAGCCGACCACACTGGGCATCGTGGCGATAGGTTATGGCGATGGCTATCCCCGTTACGCCAAAGTCGGAACCCCGGTGCTGGTTAACGGGCAGCGCGTCCCGCTTATTGGCAGGGTTTCAATGGACATGATTACTGTTGATCTGGACGCTCAAGCCCATGCAAAACCAGGCGATCCGGTGACTTTATGGGGTGAGGGCCTGCCGGCTGAAGAGATTGCACGTTGGGCGGATACCATACCGTATACTCTGGTGTGTGGTGTTACTAGGCGAGTACTGCTGGTTGAAAAGGTTGTGGGAGCGACGCCTACGTAGCGATTTTAATTGTTAGTCGCGACGTAGGCGTCGCTCCCACGGGATCTTGGTGCGAAAATTATACAGCTACTCTGAGCTATCAATCGCTACCCGGTAAGCTTTGTCGCCTACACGAGCATGTTTCAAATGGCGTAATTCCTCAGCGGCCTGATCGCGCTGTTGAATAATCAAACGAGTAATGACTTGGTCAATCAGCAGGATTTCGTTAATCACGTCAGCCAGATGCAGCTTGGTTGATTCTTCAAAGGTCTGACTGTCGAAAATCCTTTCCAAGAACATGTTGCGCTGTTGCTCCTGCAATATAAATTCATCCCAATCATCCGATTTTGCCGCAGCTAGCATGGCTTGGGTTAAATCGAGCAAGCGACCAGTATTGGCGCCTATATTCGGTGCCGGTTCGTCTTTCATGAGTGTCCTTATTTTATCTCAACGCTTTAAGCGAAGCTCAAAACCAGTTTCTTT
>JAYTLW010000011.1:0-2238 GCA_043729025.1 Methylobacter sp. | reverse complement strand
TATTTTTGGGGTACGTCAATCGGGCTTCCATTGCGTATCCAGTTTTCCTCGGTGTGGCAAATCCGGTATTCGGGATTGGCCTTTAGCGCCGCCTGCTGGCTGGATAGTTTTTCAGGCAGCCATTCGTCATCAGAATCCAGAAATGCCAGCCAATCGCCGGTAGTTTGTTGTATGCCGAGATTGCGCGCCGCACTGACGCCGGCGTTTTCCTGATAGCAATAGTTTACCTGGGGAAATTCTTTGCGGATCGTGGCGTCCGTGCCATCAGTTGAGCCGTCGTCAATGACCGCAACTTCAGTTGGCAATAAGGTTTGGGCATAGACCGACAAAAGCGCGCGTTTTAGCGATACACGGCGATTGTAAGCAGGAATCACAACTGAAATTTTCATAAAAAATACCCTTATTTTTTAATTAATTGTTGAGTTTTCATGATAATCGACATAAATTAAAACCACTCACTATAAAATGAAGGAGGTGCTTATGGATGCTGAAGTTCCAATTAATCCGGAAAGAAGACAGCGAGCTTATCAACTGGTAACCGAGCTGCAAGATGAAAGAAAAAAGGTATGGTCATTGTATTGCCATGTTGCCGAGCTGAAGCCTCATTCGGCTAACGCGTCGGTAAGGAAAAAAGTGGCCGAATTTTCGGAATTATTGATTGATTATATTTCATTGGGCCATTTTGGCATTTATGAGCGTTTGCTCGCAGGAACTGAGCAACGGGCTCCGGTGCTATCCATAGCAAAAGAAATTTACCCGGCGTTATCAGCTACAACGGAAGCTGCGGTCTCGTTCAATGATAAATATGAGAATGGTAACGAGAAAGATATGTTTGTTGATCTGAAGCAGGATTTATCAATGTTGGGTGAAAATTTGGCAACAAGAATTGATCTGGAAGACCGGCTTTGCGCGCTAATGCTGCAAAGCTAATGTTTTAAGGCATGCGACAGTCCGGATCAGCGGGGCAGCCGCTGATCCGCTTGTGTTTCCCTTCAGTTTTTCTTCGGCGTCATAATGGCTTTAGGCGTTTCCGTACCGTCACTGTCGGCGGCGCTTTTGATATAAATTTGTTTTAAACGGTTAAAAGCCGACCATAAGGTTTTATCCATAACCACCTCATTGCCGACAGACACAATAACCCTGATTAATTGGGGTATTTTGTTTTTGGTTGAGACTATATAAACAGGCTGTACATACAGAACGTTATTGCCCATCGGCAGGATAATCATGCGGCCCATTTCAATCCGCGAACCGCTCTGATCCCATAAGGTAAATTGCTCGGAAATTAGCGAATCCTGGTGAATCAGGGCTTCAACCTGCGCCGGGCCATTGACCTGAACATCCTTGCCAAACTTGTAAACGGTAATGCCGGGCTTATAATCCTCTCCGCACTTGGTGTTATCGAGCGTACCTGCTACACCGATCATGCTCAGATTGCTTCTGTTAACGGGCGTCATCGGGTTGATCATGACAAACTCTTCGGTATCCTTGCAGTTGCCAAAGTCCATGGTCTGGTAATAAGGCAATACCGGCTGCCCGCGGACATTGGCAAACTGCCAGGTTTCGGCCTGTTCGTAGAATAGCTCAGGGGTTTGCTGGTGGTACTTGGCGTACACCTTCATTTGCAGATAATAAAGATCGCGGGGATAGCGCAAGTGTTTCTTTAACTCTGCGGGCATTTCCTCCAGGTTTTTAAATACCCCAGGATACGCACTGCTGTACGCTTGGATAATGGCATCCGATGGATCTGAAATATAAAAATCAACATCGCCGTCGAAGGCATCGACAACAACCTTAACCGAGTTGCGGATGTAGTTGAAGTTCTGTTTGCCTTCCAGGAAATCATCGTCCGCAGGCTTGGAAACCGGATACTTGTTAGACAGGGTGTAGGCATCCTGAATCCAGTAGAAGCGATCATTGGTGATAACCAGATAAGGGTCTTTATCCAGGTGCAGGAACGGGGTCAGCGTATTAATGCGCTCGGTTATATTTCTGCGTATCTTGAGCTTGCTTTGTTTGGAGATACTGGTTGAAAAGAATATTTTTTCATCTTTTAAATAAAAGGAAAATAAGGCTTTCCTGAACAGCGATGGAATAGGGATGCCTCCTTCGCCGTGGTATGCTTCCGCCATGTCAAGGTCAGTGCCGGCAATACCCATGACGTTTAACTTATTAGGGACTATGGCGTAGTTGAATTTTTCCTGGCCGTAGTAGATATCCGGGTGCTTGATGCTGAGG
>JAYTLW010000010.1:0-6970 GCA_043729025.1 Methylobacter sp. | reverse complement strand
GCGGTTTACGCAGGACGCAGCGCGTTTAAAATGCTCTAAAAAACAGGCAAAAGGCGAAGGACGAAAGGTGAAAAACTGTGAGCTTTACGACTTTGCCTTTTGCCCTTAGCCTTCAGCCTGATTTATGAAAATCCTCATTGCGATCATCATCCTGTTAATTATCCATTTTCAATACCGGATATGGCTGGGCGACGGCAGTATTGCACAAATCGAGGCCTACCAACTTCGCCTTGATGAACTTAAAAAAGAGGCCGAGGAAAAAAGACAGCGAAATGAAGCGCTTTACGCTGAAGTGCTGGATTTGCGGAAAGGGCAGGAAGCGATAGAGGAACGAGCCAGGGACGAATTAGGGATGATTAAGGAGGATGAAACGTTTTTTCATGTGCTTGAGTGATCAGGCGAAAGACAAAAGGCTAAGGACGAAAAAAGCATCAAGCCATCTCAAAGCGTGTTTATTTTTTAGTTGAAACTGGCGAGTGGCGTACTGCCATGAGCTGCCATTGATAATTGATGATTAACTGTGATCTAATGTTATCTGGAAATTGTTTTTTTACGCGTATTGGCATTGTTATACAGGCCTAGATAATAACTTGTTAGATTACGCATTAGGAATCGTCACATGCACACATATCTCATCGCAATAGTCGTCGCTCTGAGCTCACTGAGTCAGTCTGTGTTTGGCAGTGCTTTTGCCAAACTAGATTTTGGCGGTGAGATCTATATTGAGATTCCTCGTAATTGGACGGTCTTGGACGAGAATCTACGGAACCACCTCAATACGAGCAGCGAAGCTATTACACGATTGGCAGGTCTTCCTCAAAGTGCGAATGACAATGTCATTCTTGTAGCGGCAAATGCCTATACAACCTTCCGCACTCCGTCATCCACGCTTCGCCTGAGTGTCCGTCGCGGACAAGGCGCAAGTCAGTCGGACATGGCACAGGTGGCACGAATGCCCCAAGCTGAGCTTCAAGCGGCTCTCGCTCCAATTGCAGAGCAATCGCAAAAAGCCATGCTTGGTATTGATGGAGTGATGTCGGCGACTTTCCTTGGATCACGCGTAGCATCTAACAAAACTTTGTATTGCATGTTTTTCGAATTTGAAACTGTGGTTCCGGACGGCACGAAGATTTCTCAAACCTACGTTTGCCCGTACTCCACAAAGACAATTAAGTTGAGTACCTCCTATCGGAAATCTGAATCTGCCATGTTTCGCCCTGTGATTGAACAGGTGTGGCAGTCCCTAAATTCGAAGTAGGTACTCCGATGTGCGATTTAACCAGCCGCTCCCCCCGACGTTCAGCGAGTGTAAGTGCTCAAAGGACTGCCTCTGTGAAAATGGTGCTCGAAATAATTTGCCTAGCGACGTTTCTTCTTACGTCCACCATCGCAAGCGCAGAAGCATATTTGGGAATCGCTCCTGGCACTGACCTCGCATCCATAAGAGCAAAATTCCAAAACGCTACGTTTACTGACCTGAAACCCGCGTGGGCGCCCAAGACTCTGCGGCTCTATCAAATGCAGGGTTATGGACTGGGTGGCATGGTTGTTATCAAGTTTGATGACATTCGCCCAATTCTTAAAGAAAGTATGAATCTCGAAAGCATTGCTACTGGCGAGGATGATCCGTACTTTGTTGCTTCCGGCTTTCGGTTCATTCCCGATGAGCCTGTAAAGCTTGATCTATTGATAAAGAAATACGGTCGTCCCGAAAAACAGGGTGTTGATCGAAATCTCAACAAATTTGTTTCTTGGTTGAGCCGTGGTGTATCTGCGACACTCAGTGACAAAAAAGAGGATTACGTATCCATGGTTGAATATATCTATACCAAGGAGGAGTTTGAAAATGGTATGCAGCACCCAGTGCCATAGGATGTACTGAACAAAGTGAAGCACTGTAGGTCGGACATGCGGTTTATGCCCGACATCAATTCGCGCAAAATGTTGGGCAACGAAAATATGTTGCCCAACCTTATAGACTTTCAGATAAATAACTTCCAATTAATGTTAAATAACTAATTGATTTTGAATGACTTTAATTGGAGAATTTGGAAATTTAATATCTGAAAGTCTATAACTATAGGGCGTCAATAGCATATTGCGTCGTATGTTGGCCTTTGATTATTTGGCGTATTACGTCAACTTACATTTAATCCGTCTTACGGCCTTTAGTTATAATTGCTCTTTAATACATTTAGACCTAAAAATATGTCACAAAATATATTTATTAGTTACGCAAACGAATATGACTTGTACGATGGAGAAGTCGATATTGGTGATTTGCCAGTTGAACAACAAAATGAATTGATAAAGCTCACTTTTAGCACGGAAGGCGATTCTCGTGCTTTCGTGATGAAAAACAACATCAACAAGAGCCAAGCAGAAGGTTTGTGGTCACTCGTTGTTTTACTCGGAACTGCTCTAGAGCGAAAAGGCGCAATAAAAGATTTTGACAATCGCTCATCTGATGACATTCAGATAATCATTGAACAACTCGCTGAATTCGCTTTATGGCAACGTCTTGAAGAAGCTTACCCACCATTTGATTTTTTGGAAAAAAAGACAGATTACCACTGGTCTGAACTGGAAAAAATTCAAAAGTTTTTTGAACAGCATGCGGGTGATCCTCTGCACACAATCCGAATGGCTTTGTTTTCAATATTATCTAACCGTGATATTGATGATAAGTACGACACTAGAATGTCATATGATTGTTGTAAGGCTTGGCTCGAAGGAAAGAAAATAACACTCCATCAGGATCGTATGCTTGCAAATGTGGCAGGTGCAAAGGGTATTGTAAAAACAGACTCACCACTCTTTTTTTATGTTGGACTAGCACTTTTACTAGTCACTTCGATAACATGGTTTTTAGTGATTCATGTGGTTGCTTTGGTAGCACTTGTGTGTGCAATCTTGGCATTTATAACAGCACGTTCTTCGTTGAGAAACGCGGTCTACCGTGCTGCGCTTACTTCAAAAGAAAAATACCGCTGGCTAATGTCACGCAAAATTTTGTGGGTAACTTATAACGACTAGCCCTGTAGTCCTGTAGGTCGGGCATGCGGTTTATGCCCGACATCAATTCGCGCAAAATGGTGGGCAACGAAAAGATGTTGCCCACTTAACTACTTGGACACTTTAATGATGCAATTGTTGCACGAGTCCATAACCGTGATCGAACAGTAAAACTTGAGGTAAGCTTAAATGAAAGCCACCATTTCCCTAGACAACGCCGTACTAGAACAATTATTGGCATACACCAAAGCCAAAACCGCGAAGGAAAGTATTGCCAAGGCCATTGAAGAATACATCCGTTACAAGCAACGCCAGGAATTGCTCGGTTGCCGGGGAGCGGTGGAAATAGATGACAATTGGCAGCAATTGCGTGAGCTAGAACGGCCATCATGACGCGAGTGATGATCGATAGTTGCGCCTGGATTGATTTTTTTAAATCGAAAACCGGTGATTTGGGCAATCAGGTTGCCGAGTTGATCGAAACTAATCAGGCCGCGATTACCGGTGTGATCATCGCAGAGTTGCTGCAAGGCGTAAAACAGGAAAATGAGAGCCAGCGGCTACGCGTATTGTTCCGCTCGATTAATTATTTGCCAACCGAAGATAGTGATTGGTTTAATGCTGGACAGCTTGCCCAACAATTGCGAGCCAAAGGTTTAACCTTGCCGCTAACCGATGTATTAATCGCGGTGATTGCCAAGCGCTATGCCATACCGGTTTTAACACTGGATAAACATTTTCAACACCTTCCCGTAGATAGTTTGGGTGGGTTAAAAAAGAGTTAATGGCACTCGATTTATATCAACAGATGGCCGTTTTGGCCAATATATCCAGAGACTGCCTAAAATCGAATGAGCGATTTAATTTTGTAGGCTACACACCTTTCGTCCTCCGCCTTTTTTACCAATGACCAATTCACTAAAATTCTGGGCTATCGTGCCCGCTGCCGGTGTCGGCAAACGTATGCAGGCAGACCGGCCTAAACAATACCTGGAACTTGCCGGGAAAACGGTCATCGAACATACTCTGTTGCGACTGTTTCTGGCCGATATTTTCTGCACGAGCCCATTTCCGTGACCGATCAGCAAAAAGAAATTGCCGTAATTTTATCGCCTGAAGACTTTTACCAATTACTAAGAGCCGCCAAACAATCAATCAACAGCTTAAAACCCAAAACCTTAGTTGATTTTTTAGGCGCGGGCAAAGCATATAGTCGATTTGCTTCAATAGAAGAAATTGATGCTTTTGTAGCGGGGAATCGAGAACTTTGGGGCAACTGATTTTATGCTCGTTCCCAAGCTCCAGCTTGGGAATGCGGTAAGCTCTAGCTTCGTGTGCCCAAGTATCTACATGGGCAGTAATGCCTGCACGTGACTGGAAGCTAGAGCTTCCAACACTGCGTTCCCAAGCTGGAGCTTGGGAACGAGCCGACCTTTTTTACCAATGACCCATTCAATAAAATTCTGGGCTATCGTGCCCGCTGCCGGTGTCGGCAAACGCATGCAGGCCGATCGGCCTAAACAATATCTGGAATTGGCCGGAAAAACGGTCATCGAACATACCCTGTTGCGCTTGTTGCAGGCCGATGTTTTTGCCGCCATTGCCGTTGCGGTGTCCGAAGAAGATCCTTACTGGCCTGAGCTTGCCATATCGCAACATAAAAACATCATCACCGCTCCCGGCGGCAAAGAGCGGGCGGATTCCGTGCTGTCCGGGTTAAAAACCATCAGGGAGCAGGCATCCGATGACGACTGGGTATTGGTGCATGATGCGGCGAGACCCTGCATTACCGCGACCGATATTCACCATCTGATAGACTCCCTGGTTAACGATGACGTGGGCGGGATTCTGGCCTTGGCTTCTCCCGATACCTTGAAACAGGTGCAAGGCGGCAGCATCACCGGAACGCTGGATAGGAGCCATATCTGGCGGGCATTGACGCCGCAGATGTTCCGTTACGGCATGTTAAAAACCGCACTGGAGCATGCGCAAGGCAATCCGGCTATCACTGACGATGCCAGCGCGCTGGAATTACAAGGTTTGCAGCCGAAAATCGTCGAGGGCCGTCCCGATAATATCAAAATCACCCGCCCGGAAGACCTGGCGCTGGCGCAATTTTATATGGAGCAACAATGATTGTAGGAATGGGCCATGCCCGCGAACGAATGACGGCATTAGCACAATTTTATAGGAAATAATGATGATTAGAGTAGGTCAAGGTTACGATGTGCACCGCTTCAAAGACGGCGGAGAGGTTATTTTGGGAGGCGTAAAAATACCTTACGAACAAGGCCTGGAAGCGCATTCCGACGGCGATGTGGTGTTGCATGCGCTGTGTGATGCCTTATTGGGCGCGGCGGCTTTGGGCGATATAGGCAAGCATTTCCCCGACACCGATCCCGAATTTAAAGGCGCTGACAGCCGTGTTTTATTGCGCCATGTCTACGGCATTGTGCAAGGGAAAGGCTATAAGCTGGTGAATGCGGACATTACTATCATTGCCCAGGCGCCGAAAATGTCGCCGCACACAGCCGCCATGTGCCGTAATATTGCTGATGATTTGAAGGTGGACGTCGATTGCATTAATGTCAAAGCGACCACCACCGAAAAGCTGGGTTTTGAAGGGCGTAAAGAAGGCATTGCGGTACAGGCGATAGTTCTGATCGAAAAATAGTCGAGCTATTTCCCCTAATGCAAACCATTGAAATCCCTGTTTGGCCTTACGTTTACGGCGGGCCATCCGGCACCGGTAAAATCCGCACCTTCCCCGAAGACTTTATCGTTAAGGAAAACCTGTCCTTTGAACCGTCCGGCTCCGGCGAACATGCCTTTTTGTACATACAAAAGCAAGGTGAAAATACCGAATATGTGGCCAGACAACTGTCCAGATTCGCGGGTGTCAGGCAACGCGATGTCAGTTATGCAGGCCTAAAAGACCGTTATGCGGTCACTAGCCAATGGTTCAGCCTTTGGTTGCCGGGCAAAGCCGATCCCGACTGGGCGCAGTTTGAATCGGACAGCATGAAGGTGTTGCATTCTGTGCGTCATGCCAGGAAACTCAAACGCGGCGTGTTGTCGGGCAACAGCTTTAAGCTGATTATTCGCGACTGGCAGGGCGATCAGGCGACAACCATCCGGCAACTGGAACTGATTAAAGCTAACGGTATCGCCAATTATTTCGGCTCGCAGCGCTTTGGCAACCAGGGACAAAATGTCAGCAAGGCCTTGGCACTGTTTTTGGGGGCGAAAGCCGGTCGGGAGCAACGCAGCCTTTATTTGTCGGCGGCGAGATCGTATCTGTTCAATAAGATTTTGGCAGAACGGGTCAGCCAAAATAACTGGAACCGGCCGGTAGTCGGCGACGTCTACCAATTCGACTTGTCGCACAGCTGTTTTCAATCGGATCAGCCAGACGCCGAAATCATCCGGCGTCTGGAGCTTAAAGATATTCATCCCACCGGTGTATTGTGGGGCAGGGGCGATGCCGATGTGTCGGCCGATGCGCTGGCTATCGAGCAAACGGTGATCGATGCCCATCAGCAGTTGGCTCAGGGTTTGATAGCAAGCGCCGTAGACCGCGATAGACGCGCTTTAAGGGTGAATGTGCAGGATTTATGCTGGCAGTTTGTTGATGATGTGACGCTGGAGTTGGCTTTTAGTTTGCCTGCGGGCAGCTACGCCACGGCGGTGTTGCGGGAAATTATCGAGTGAGTGCTTATTATCCGGAGCTCTATTAGGCTTTGGGCGGCTGGGCTAGCAAGCAACCGTAAAATAGCTATAATGATCAGTCGATGTTGCATCACTGTATCACCTAACGTGTAGAAGACATTTCAGGCATTACAGTTGATGATAGTATGTAGTGCCTGACCGAAAAAGCGATTTTTCAACCGCCCCCTCATTTTTGCCGGTATTCCATCGCCAGCCCGAACCTCTTTTTTCGGAAAATCTGCCTTTG
>JAYTLW010000009.1:0-3262 GCA_043729025.1 Methylobacter sp. | reverse complement strand
TCGATACGCTACCTATGCGTTTGCTGGTCGCTACTGTCAGCATAGGGCCTCGTCCGGCTGACTGGCTTCGGTTAGCTGAAGTATCTAGCTAATCAGGATATAATTTAAGGGATACATTATGCAGTACTACATCGTTTTCGCCCTAGTAATCTTGTTGATGCTTGGACTACACTGGAAATTGCGGGAACTCAGATATGACCGATGGATAACCTGGCTGATTTATGGAACGCCGGCATTTTTGATTGTGGTAATGAATTTATATTTCGGCATGTCAGACAGCTACATAAAAGCATGGGATTTCATTAACGGTTATTATAGTGCCGGAGTCATGGTTTTCAATGGTGCGTCATCCGAACTATACTCTCGTGAAACGCCTACAGCGGTTGGCGGGTATGTCAACATTCCTATTTTCGCCCTGCTTTTTTTGCCTTTCGCCGCCCTGACGAAAATACAGGCCTTTATTGTATTTTCATTCCTGGGTTTGTCGGCAATTTTATTAGCCGGACATTTCCTGTCCAAAGGGTGCACCTATCAACAGAAATTATCCATTACTCTGCTTTTTATGGTCTCCGGCCCCCTCCCCTACAGCCTTACCCTGGGCAATGTGACCCATTTTTTACTTTTGCCGCTTCTGGCTATTTTTTACTGGTCGCAAACGAGGCGCGATTTCGGCATGGGTGCAATATTGGCGGTATCCGTGTTAACCAAGCCCTTCCTGCTGCTCTTCGGAATATATTTTGTCGCCAGAAAAAGGTGGAAGGTATTGGTGGGACTGGTAATGACCCTGGCCGTTATTTTTGGGCTATCGTTATACTTGTTTGGCATCGGTTTACACGTTGAGTGGCTGGAGCATTTAAATCAATTAGGCAGCAAACCGCTGAGCGGCTACAACAATCAGTCGCCTAACGGTTTTCTGGCACGCTTGCTGCTAAATCCGGATCTCAGCCTTTGGTCAGCTCAAGAGGTTAATTGGCAATTTGGAATCGCCAGACATGCGCTGCTTGGATTGCTCGTCGGTTTGGTGACTGTGGTATTTTTGCGTGCGGGCGCACCCCGCACTCCGGAAGAGCAGAACCTGGAACTATCGATTATACTTTGTCTGGCGATAATCATCGCGCCGATCTCATGGAGCCATTATTATCTTTTGCTGCTTATTCCTTATTCTTTGTATATCACGGATCGGTTGGCGATCCCCAAGAAAGGAACCTGGTTCAACCTAATGCTGTTTAGCATGGTGCTGACATCGGCACCAGTCATATCACCCATGAGAATGGCTCATCATCCGATTCTGAAATATTGGTATTCGAAGGTTTTTATTTCTCATTATTTCTTTGGCGGCATCTTGCTCTTGGGAATATTGCTGGCCGGACGGACGGCTAAGGACTCGCAGGCCGACTTTGACTGTGGAACATCCAAATGTCAATCCTGAATCGCTAAGGTTGACAAATTAATGCCGCAAAAACCTACCTGATTACCCATAAACCTCAGCTAATTTCAAAAGTCGGCCTAGTTATAAGGGGGCTCACAATCACATAAGCAAAGCGGGGCAACATGCCTTCCTGTTGAAGCCTCCGGTTATGCCGGTAGCAGAATTCGGCAAGATAACTCGGTAAATGTTTGAGATTTATCGCATGGGAAGTGTCCGTGATGGCGTTTTTCGCACTGCCTATCAAGGTGTTGAGCCAGGTAAATTCCTCTTTGGTGACACGTTATGCCCCACCACCGGTGACATGCTGATATGGCTGCACCCCCCCCTGTAACGACTGAAAAACAAGGCAACCCGTCCGAAATGACTGTGCTGTTTGATTGTAAATGCTGTTTTGCCCAGCGTGCTATTTCTGTCAGCCGAAAGCCTTTAACCATATTCATGTTCATTGCAATGGGATAGCCTGCTTCATTCAGGACAATTGCGCTTAAATTACTCCGAGGATGCGGAGCAAATAATCATTGTCCCATCCGAGCCTTTAATCGCTTGATCTTGACGCCAACCTTAGACTTTTTTCAGTCTTGATCAGATTCAGCGCAATATGCCGGATAACAGCCATGTTTTCAACACTATGTCCTTTACGAGTCCGATTGGGCGCGAACTTCCCCGCTGGTGCAAAATTGGCAGTCAATTACCTGGATGATGGTGCTTAGTGTAGAAATACTTGAGGGCGGTTGAACCCATCTTTACGCAGATGGGTGGAAGATTTTATCTACACGGAAAAATTAATCATCCCCCAACTGTGTCAACAATTCCGCTTGATGTTCACTAATCAACGGATTAATGACGTGTTCCAGGCCGCCTTGCATGATGTCATCCAGCTTATACAGGGTTAAGTTGATACGATGATCGGTTAAACGCCCTTGCGGGTAGTTATAAGTGCGGATGCGTTCGGAACGGTCGCCGCTACCGACTTGTAATTTACGGGTTAAGGATTGTTCTGCATGATGCTTTTCTTGTTCGGCGGATAACAAACGCGAAGCCAATAACGACATGGCCCGCGCACGGTTTTTGTGCTGTGAGCGTTCATCCTGGCATTCGACCACCGTACCTGTCGGAACGTGGGTAATGCGGATTGCCGATTCGGTTTTATTAATATGCTGCCCACCTGCACCGGAGGCGCGGTAAGTATCAACTTTTAAATCAGCGGGATTAATATCAATGGCATCAACTTCTTCCACTTCGGGCATGATGGCAACCGTACAGGCGGAGGTATGAATGCGGCCTTGTGACTCGGTTTCTGGTACACGTTGTACGCGATGCGCACCGGATTCAAATTTTAATTGGGAATACACGTCACGCCCTAGAATACGCAAAATGATTTCTTTATAGCCGCCGTGGTCACCGAAACTTTCGTTGATAATTTCGGTTTGCCAGCCGCGCCGTTCTGCATAACGTTGGTACATACGCGCTAAATCGCCCGAAAACAGTGCTGCTTCATCGCCGCCTGTGCCTGCACGAATTTCCAGGAATATGTTGCGATTGTCATTAGGGTCTTTGGGCAGCAATAATAAAGACAGTTCGTGATCGATGGTATCGAGCTGGTTTTGCGCCTCATTGACTTCTTCTTTTGCCAGCTCACGCATTTCAGGGTCGTTATCAGTTGCCATTTCTTGCGCTGAAGCCAGGGCGGCTAGAGTCTGCTCGTAACGTTTGTAACAAGCCACCAGGGGGGCAATTTGGGCATATTCCTGGCTCAGGGCGCGAAATTTGTTTTGATTACTTTGTACTTCAGGTTCTGAAAGTAAGGCGGCGATTTCGTCATAACGTTCGCAC
>JAYTLW010000008.1:0-15698 GCA_043729025.1 Methylobacter sp. | reverse complement strand
AGGGTGCGGCGGATTTAATCGCACCCGCCCTAGTTGAAGAATCATTACAGGAAGAGGGCGCTGCTGCGCTTGAAGAGCCGGATGAGTTTGCAGGCTTTGCTGATGATTTTGACGAATCCGCTTTGATTCAGGCTGAGGGTGCAGAGGCTACTGTAGCGCCTGATGAAGAGCCGATGTTTGACCAGCTATCTGATGACGATAATGTGCTTTTGGATGCCGATTTTGAAGCAGAGGATGAGTTGGAATCATCGATTGGGGAGCAACATGAGTTCGGGGATGATGCGGACTTGAATGAAATGGATGACTTTTTTCAATTGGATCAAATAAGCGATGACTTTTCCAAGCCGACAGAGGATGCTCGGTTAGCGGAGACTGAAAAAGCAACAACCCAGGGAGATGATTTTCTTTTGCCCGATTTCGACATCACTGCAGATATGGAGGTTTCTGATGCTGGCATCCAGAATGAAGCTGATGCTTGGCAGACTCTGGAGCCTGAAACCCTGAGCGGAATCGACGCAGCAACTAAATCCGCGCCCAATCAAAGTGTCGGCGCAGAGGTGGTAAACCAGGAAAATATAAAGTTATCGGCGCCTGAAGACTTAAAAAACCAACCGGAAGACGCTGAAATTAAAATTAAAAAAGCCAAGCGTCAGGGTTATTTGGCGCTGGGATTTGGCGCCGTGGCGTTAAGCGCAGCCGCCGGATTGGGAGTCATGACTTATAGCGCAAAAACCGAAGTAGCAAAATTAACAGCAGCGGTTTCAACCCTTGAGGCCAGCCTGGCAAAGATTGTTGCAAACAATCCTGATGCAGAAATGAGCTCGCTGAGAAATGCTGTTTCCGAGTCAAATCAGCAGCTTGATGGTTTTATAACAGAGCTGAAAGGCAATCCCCAATTCCCGGTTGATTTGTTAGATAGCAAGTTGCCTGAAATCGTGTCGAAACAGGACAGGATAAGCAAGGCGCTAGTCCTGTTGCAGACCAAAATAGGTGGTCCGAACGAGCCAATGCCCATCGTTGCTGAACTGCCCAAGGTCGAATCAGGTCATGAGCCGCAGAGTAAAGAGCCAGCAGTCCATGAACCTGTCCCTGAACCTGTCAAAGAGAAAGCGGGTCACGAGCATACGCAGACTAAAGAGCAAGTGGCGCATGAGCCTGCACCTGCACCTGCGCCTGCGTCTGCGTCTGCGTCTGTCAAAGAGAAAGCTGCGCACGAGCATGCAGCGGCTAAAGAGAAAATTCCGGCACCTATCAAAATAGAAACCGCGCAGACCAAAGAGAAAACTCAATCCCAGGCGGTAACGGCAAAGCCAGTGACCCTCGAAAAAAGTATTCCGAAACAGATGGCTGCAAAAGTAAAAAGACCTGTGGCTACCGCGAATTGGGGTGTAAATTTGGTTGCATTCAAACAGGAATGGTTTGCTAAAAGTAAAGCGGCCGAATTTGCCCGATTAGGCGTTTTTGCCGAAGTAATTCCTGTCCATGAAAACAATGGCACCCTATACAGACTGCGAGCCGATGGCTTTAAAAGCAAAGCGGAAGCGAATGCAAATACGGCAAGAATAAAAAATGCGCTTAATTTGGATTCGGTTTGGGTAAGCGAGAATTAGGGTTAATACCGGCTATGAGAGAGAAAAAACTGGTAGTCGCGATCTCATCCAGAGCGTTATTTAACCTGGATGAATCGCATGCGCTATTTGAAGAGCATGGCCGGGAAGCCTACTGCCATTATCAAATAGAACATGAAGATGAAATTTTGGCTCCGGGCTACGGCTTTGCGCTGGTTAAAAAGTTTTTGAGCTTAAATGACAGTTGCCCCGACGATCCCCTGGTTGAAATTATCTTATTGTCTCAAAATAGCGCGGATACGGGCTTACGGATTTTCAATTCCATTGCCCATTACCAGCTTAATATTATCCGTGCGGCATTTACCAGCGGCGTATCGCCGTACGGTTACATTGCTCCATTCGGCGCGCATCTGTTTTTATCGACCAATGCCGATGATGTTGTCAAGGCGCTGGGGGCGGGTTTTGCGGCGGCGACTATTCTTTGCGGCCCTTCCATGGCTCACCATTCCGATCAGTTGCGCATCGCTTTTGATGGTGATTCGGTGTTGTTTTCGGATGAGTCGGAGCTGATTTACCAACAACGCGGTCTGGACGTATTTACCGAAAATGAGCGTAATGAAGCCAAAAAACCTCTGCCGGGCGGACCTTTTAAGGATTTTTTGAATGCCTTGCATCATATTCAAATGCAGTTTGATCCAGAAGCATCGCCGCTAAGAACCGCTTTGGTGACCGCCCGCTCGGCGCCGGCTCATGAGCGGGTGGTCAGAACATTAAGAGCCTGGGGCATTCGCATCGATGAAGCGCTTTTTTTAGGAGGCATAGCCAAGGGCGCTTTTTTGCAGGCCTTCGGCGCGGATATTTTTTTTGATGATCAGCGAGGTCACTGCGAGTCTGCGGCCGAGCACGTCGCCGCTGCGCATGTGCCGCACGGCATCACTAACCGGCTTAAAAAATAGCCTGCTTGGACGCAGCTCCGGCCTGTTCTGTGACCAACTTCGGAACCAGATAGCCGGGCAGGGTGGCTTGAACTTGCCGGATAAGTTCCAGTGCTTGTATTTTTGAAACTTCAAAATGACCGGTTCCGGTCGCTTTATCCAATACATGCAGATAATAAGGAATAACGCCGTGGCTGAACAGTTGTTCGCTCAGTTCGCACAGGATTTCTGCCTTATCATTCACGCCTTTTAACAGCACCGATTGATTAAACAAAGTGATGTCGCTGTTTTTCAGCAAGTTGCAGGCGGCAATGACCCGGTCGTTGATTTCTTGCGCATGGTTGCAGTGCATGATCAGGACGATTTGTTTGGGACTTAGGCTCAGGGTATTGATGAATTCCTCGGTAATCCGGGCAGGCAAAACGATTGGTAGTCGGCTATGGATGCGGATGCGCTTTAAATGCTTGATACCGTCCAATTGCCGAATAAGCCGGGTTAATCTGCTGTCGCTGAGTAGCAAGGGGTCGCCGCCGCTTAAAATAACTTCCGTGATACTGTTATCGTCTTGCAGGTCTTGGATGGCGGCATCTTCCTTTTGTTTGCTCAGTTGCAGGTCGGAATACGGAAAATTGCGCCTGAAACAATAGCGGCAGTTGATAGCACAGCTGCCGGTGTTGATCAACAAAACCCGGCCATGGTATTTGTGTAGCACGCCGTTTTGGCTGGCTGATTCAAGATCGCCGACCGGATCATGGCTAAAGCCCGGATAAACGAACAGCTCCTCATTAACAGGCAATACCTGACGCAATAAAGGGTCATGCGAGTTGCCTTTTTCCATACAGGCTGCAAAGCTTAAAGGCACACGCAAGGAAAAGTTTTCAGCGGCAGCGGCGGAAACCGGCAAGTCATCCGGTGATAAGTGCAAGTAACGGCAGAGGTCTTCGATGTTATTAAAAGCTTCGGCAAGCTGTTGTTGCCAGTTTTTTGCAAAGTGCTGGATTTCTAACTGTGACTGGGACATGAGAGATTATTAAGGTTTCTATCGGTTGTTGGCTCTATTATAATGATTTAAAGTTTTACATTGTTTGTCATCTTTGAGGGAAAAAATGGCTAGTTATAGCACTAATGAGTTTAAGGCCGGGTTAAAAGTTATGTTGGATAACGATCCCTGCGCGATTATTGAAAATGAATTTGTAAAGCCGGGGAAGGGTCAGGCTTTTAGCCGGGTAAAAATCCGGAATTTGAAAACCGGCCGGGTGATAGAAAGAACCTTTAAATCGGGCGAGTCGCTTGAAGGCGCCGATGTGGTCGATGTCGAGATGCAATATCTTTATAACGACGGTCAGTTCAGGCATTTTATGGTGCCGGACACCTTTGAGCAGTATCAGACCGATGAAAAAGTGGTCGGCGAGGCCGGTAAATGGCTTAAAGACCAGGATACTTGTACGGTAACCTTATGGAATGATGCGCCGCTGGCGATCTCACCGCCCAATTTTGTCGATTTGGCCATTACCGATACCGATCCCGGCATGCGTGGCGATACCTCGGGCGGCGGCGGCAAGCCTGCGACCTTGGAGACCGGCGCGGTGGTCAGAGTGCCCTTGTTTGTGCAGATTGGCGAGCTGATTAAGGTCGACACCCGCACCGGCGAATACGTTTCCCGCGTCAAAGAATAATGTCGCCTGACTGGCGACCGACATGTTCCATAGCGTCGATCCGATTAAGAGCACGCTTGCTTGCCGAATTGCGCCAGTTTTTTGCCGAAAAATCGGTGCTGGAAGTGGAGACGCCTCTGCTCGGTCACAGTATCGGCACGGATCCTCAGTTGGAATTTTTCACGACGGAGTATTGCTTGTCGCCAAAGCGGCAGACTCTGTTTTTGCAAACATCGCCTGAATTTGCCATGAAACGGCTGCTCGCAGCCGGTAGCGGCTCTATTTATCAGATAAGCAAGGCCTTTCGCAACGGCGAGTCCGGGCGCTTTCATAATCCTGAATTTACGCTGTTGGAATGGTATCGGGTGGGTTTTACCTTGCAGCAGTTGATAGATGAAATCGCCGAGTTGATCGACAGGCTGTTTCGCGGCCGGTCATTAAAAGCCACGCAAAGAATCAGCTACCAGGAGGTGTTTGTTGAGCATACCGGTTTAGACCCTCTGGTATTTTCCTATCAGGACTACTGCGCTTTTGCTGAAGAGTGCGGCTTAGTTGAGGCTCGGGCGCTATGCGGACATGATCATGCGCTGTGGCTGGATTTTCTTTTCAGTCATAAGGTTCAGCCGCATTTGGGCGAAAATGCCTTGTGTCTGGTGTACGGTTATCCCGCTTGCCAGTCGTCATTAGCAAGAATCAATGCGCAGTGTGATCGGATTACCGAGCGGGTCGAATTATTTATCAATGGCACAGAGCTGGGCAATGGCTATTATGAGCTGGATGACCCAGACGAACAGAGCAGGCGTTTTGAAAGGGAACAGGCGATCAGGCAACAACAAAAGCTTCCTGTTACCGTTATAGATCGGCATCTTATTGCGGCGCTGGAATCGGGATTGCCGGAATGCTCAGGCGTGGCTATAGGCCTGGATCGCTTATTAATGCTGTTGTCGGGCAGCGCCTCGATAGATGAGGTGCTGAGTTTTCCTATACACCGGGCTTAAGCTGGTTTAGAGAGTTACTGTGCTATAATCCGCCAGCTTTTTGAACATTGGACAATACTGTATTATTTTTTACTTCCATGAAACTACCTACTTTTTCTTGCTTGCTATTGCTGTTTCTGCTTGTTTCCCAGGTAGTTAAAGGCGATGAAGAGTTTGTCGTAGAGGACATCCAAGTCAAGGGTTTGCAGCGCATCTCTGTCGGCACGGTTTATAATTATCTCCCGGTGAATGTGGGTGAAAGGTTTTCCCTGGATAATGTGGGGCCTGCCATCAAGGCGCTGTTTAAAACCGGTTTTTTTAAGGATGTGTTGCTGGAAAGGGAAGGCTCTACGCTGATTGTTTATGTGGTCGAGCGCCCTTCCATCGCAAAAATCATTTTTGAAGGCAATAAAGACTTGAGCAAGGATGACTTGACCAAGGCCTTAAAGAAAATCGGTTTGGCTGAAGGTAAGGTGTTTGATCAGCAAGTGCTGGATAAGGTCGAGCAAGAGTTAAGCCGTCAATATTTCAGTCACGGTAAATACGGTTTAAAGATTAAGACCGATGTATCCACGTTGACCCGTAACCGGGTGGGTATACACATCAAGATTTCCGAAGGCAGGGTAGCAAAAATCAAGCAGATCAATGTGGTCGGCAACACTGTTTTTGATGATAAGACGCTGTTGCGCAATCTTGAATTGAACACTTCCAATCTGTTGTCTTTTTACACCAAGGACGACCAGTATTCCAAGCAAAAGTTGCAGGCAGATTTGGAAAGCTTGCGTTCCTATTACCTGGATCGCGGTTATATCAACTTTAACATCGAGTCCACGCAGGTGGCGATTACCCCGGATAAAAAAGACATTTATGTCACCATCAATGTCAAGGAAGGCGCGGTTTACACTCTGGAAAAAGTCAAATTAGCGGGCAACCTGGTGGTGGCGCCTCCCGAACTCATTAAGCTGGTGAAGGTGGGCCCCGGCGAGATTTTTTCCAGAAAAAACGCTACCGAAACCTCTAAAGCCATTTCCGAACGCTTGGGGGATGACGGTTATGCTTTTGCCAACGTCAACATGGTGCCGGAAATCAATGAAGCCCATAAAACCGTCGACATGACTTTTTTTGTCGATCCGGGCAAGCGCGTTTATGTCAGACGTATCAATATGAAAGGCAACAACAAAACCCGCGATGAAGTGCTGCGCCGTGAAATGCGCCAAATGGAGTCCAGTTGGGCTTCGAGCTCCAAGATCGAACGGTCGAAAACCCGCCTTGAACGCTTGGGCTATTTCGAAGAGGTGAATGTTGAAACGCCGCCGGTTGCAGGCACTGCCGACCAGATTGACGTTAATTATACGGTAGTCGAAAAGCCCTCCGGCAATTTGTCGGCCGGTGTCGGGTTTTCCCAGGTTCAAGGCATCGTATTGAATGCCAATATTGCCCAGGATAACGTCTTTGGTTCGGGCAAGCGGGTGAATATTGCTTTTAATAACAGTACTTATATGACCAGTTATCAGTTCGGATTTTTAAATCCTTATTTTACTGTCGATGGTGTTAGTCAGGGCTATAACTTGGGCTATACCAAGCGTAATGCAGGTCAAGTCAATATCGCCAATTATTCGACCAATGTGATGAATGCAGGGATCAATTTCGGCATACCCTTGAATGAATTCGACAGCTTGCGCTTTGATGTCGATGCAAAACATACTGAATTGAGCACCACCAGTTTTTCATCCAATGAAATTTGCGATTTCATCAATGGCAATACTGGCAAAGATCAGTGTACAAATAGAACAAACACGATAGGAAACATCAATACCCGGCCGATAGTTAAGGCTACCGGCGATACCTTTTTGACCTTGTCGCCGGCCGTGGGCTGGACGCATGACACCCTTAACCGGGCCATTTTTCCAAATAGGGGACAACAACAGCGATTTTCTGCATTGGCGACTGTCCCTGGCAGCGATCTGGAATATTATAAAATCGGTTATAAACACCAGTTTTATTTTCCCTTGGCTAAAGATTTTACCTTCAGATTACAGGGTGAGGTGGGTTATGGGGGCGGTTATGGAAAAACCAACAGTTTGCCGTTCTTTGAAAATTATTTCGGCGGCGGCACCGGCTCTATACGAGGATTTAAGAATAATACCGTGGGGCCAAGGGACTCCAATGGTTTTTCGTTTGGCGGTTCAAGCAAAATTATCGGCAATGCCGAAATGTTTTTTCCGGTGCCTTTTTTGCAGGAGACCAAATCAGTCAGGTTAGGCACTTTTATGGATGTCGGATCCATCAGCAATGGCTTTAGCTCGAATAATTTAAAATATTCTGCCGGGATTTCAGGCGAGTGGCTGTCGCCGTTCGGCGCTTTATCGGTCAGCGCCGCATTACCGTTAAATGCAACTACTGCTACAACCTTACCTAATGGCACCTCCACAGGGGATCAAAAACAGATGTTTCAATTCAATTTCGGCCAAAATTTCTAGGAGTTGTTTTTGTTTAACAGTCATTTCCCCTATAATTTAACCAGAGCCGTATTTTTAACTAAGCTATTTTAATTTCACCTGAGATCTGATTAACAATGAAAATCAAATTTGCTGTATTTTTAGGATTATTGCTCGCTGCTACTGCGAGCTATGCCGATTTAAAGATTGGCTTTGTCAATATACCCGCCGTTCTTGAGAAAGCGCCTCAGGCTGAAAAAGCCAAAAAACGTCTGGAACAGGAATTTTCGCCGCGCGATAAGCAATTAGTCGCTCAGCAAAAAGAAATTCAAAGCATGGACGAGAAAATGACCAAAGATGCGGCGGTAATGGGCGACTCGGCGCGAGTCAATCTGGAAAAAGATATTTTAAATAAGAAAAGAGATGCAAAAAGAGCCCAGCAGGAGTTTAGCGAAGATTTTAATGCGCGTCGTAATGAAGAATTGGGTAAATTACAACGACGCATAGTCGAAGCCATTCGGGAAATTGCCAAAGCTCAAAGCTTTGATTTATTACTCACCGACGGCGTTATTTACGCCAGCGATAAAATTGACGTGACCAGTCAAGTTCAACAAAAGTTGTCAACCATGCCGGAATAAATACCACGGTTTTTTTATTTATACGCATAGTCATCAACTTTTCAACTATTCACCACTAAGTTGCTATTGAAGGCTAAGCGGATGGGACAAGGCAAAAGGCGAAAAATAAAGACATATCTTAGTCCTTAACCCTTAGTCCTATACCTATGCAGCGTAGTTACCATAGTTTTTTATTCGCATAGTCCTCAACTTTTTTTAAGAAGCATCCTCAGATATGTCCATTAAGTTAGATATTTTACAAATACAAGAATTTTTGCCGCATCGTTACCCTTTTTTATTGGTTGATAAGGTTATTGAGTGCGAACCCGGCGTTAGACTGCTGGGAGTGAAGAACGTGACCTATAACGAACCGTTTTTTCAAGGTCATTTTCCGCAAAAACCCATCATGCCGGGTGTGCTGATTTTGGAGGCCCTAGCTCAAGCCACGGGTTTATTGGCGTCAGAAACAGCCGGAGATGAACTGGCCGGGATGATTTATTATTTGATCGGTATCGATAAGGCCAAGTTTAAAAGGCCGGTGGTGCCCGGCGATCAATTGATGCTGGAAGCAAGGTTTCTTAAAAGCAAACGCAATATCTGGGCATTTGAATGCCGCGCTGAAGTTGACGGCGAGTTCGTCGCGAGTGCTGAAATCAGATGTGCGGCCGTGGTGAATTAGTTTGATCGATAGCACAGCGATAATCGATAGTAAGGCGGAGCTGGCTGCTGACGTATCGGTCGGCCCTTATTCGGTGATAGGCGCCGATGTAAAGATCGGCGCCGGCACGGTGATAGGCTCTCATGTAGTTATTAAAGGACCTACTACCATAGGTAACCATAATCGTATTTATCAATTTACTTCCATCGGCGAGGATCCTCAAGACAAAAAGTACGCGGCTGAAATTACCCGGCTGGAAATCGGCGATAGAAACACGATACGCGAGTTCACGTCCATGCACCGGGGCACGAAACAGGATCGCAGTCTTACCAAGATAGGCAACGATAATTTGTTTATGGCCTACACCCATGTGGCGCATGATTGCGTGATCGGCAACCACGTCATAATGGCCAACGGCGCCTCATTGGCCGGACACGTGCATTTACACAGTCATGCCATTTTGGGTGGATTCACCTTGGTGCATCAGTTTACCCAAATAGGCCAGTACAGTTTTGCTGCGATGGGCAGCGCCATTACCCAGGATATTCCCCCCTTTATTATGGTCGGCGGCAAGCCTACCCGGCCGCATGGCATAAATTCAGTCGGCATGGAGCGCAACGGCATCATGCCTGAAGACATTAGATTAATCCGAAAAGCCTACAAGATCATTTACAAGACTAATTTGCGTCTGGAAGACGCTATCGATCAAATGGAAGATTTGGCAGGCGAAAGCAAAGAATTGTCAGATATGGTGAGCTTTTTGCGCAATGTGAATCGTGGGATATTACGGTAGAGACGTTGCAATGCAACATATCTATATTACGCTTTTGTAATTATTGAGCCACAGATCAACATAGATTAAACAGATTACCTTTTGCTGTTTATTATAAGCGAGCCGTTTAAACGTTGGCTCATTTTCAAAATTCATGAGCAATCCCACCTTAATAGGGTGTCTGCTAGCTTATCAGTGTGCATCTGTGTCAATCTGTGGCTGAATAGTTATGCGTTTTTTTATTTGAAAATGAATTGTTGTTATGGCTGAGGCTAAGGTTTCTCTTGTTGCCGGTGTTGACGAAGCGGGTCGAGGGCCGCTTGCAGGCCCGGTGTTTGCGGCAGCCGTTATCTTAAATCCCCGGAGGCCGATAGCCGGTTTGGCCGACTCCAAAATCCTGAGCGCAAGCAAACGGGATAGCCTTTATATCCTCATAAAAGAATCCGCCTTGAGCTGGGCTATCGCCCAGGCCAGTGTCGAAGAGATTGATGAACTTAATATTCTTCAGGCCACCCTGCTAGCTATGCAAAGAGCGGTAAAATGCTTGTCTGTTCGGCCTGATAAGGTTTTAGTGGATGGCAACCGTCTGCCCGATTTGTCGATGCCTGCCGAGGCCATCGTTAAAGGCGACAGCAAAGTCCAGGCGATTAGTGCGGCCTCGATATTGGCGAAAGTCGAGCGGGATAAGCTGATGGTCGACTACTACCTGCAATATCCCGAGTTTTCGTTTCATGTGCATAAAGGCTACGGCACTAAGCAGCATCTGGCCGAAATTGAACAATTCGGATTTTTAGATGTGCACAGACGAACATTCAACCCGGTAAAGTCCATGCTGATGCGGCAGGGCTTAACCTAAAACTGCCGCGTGATAAGTTGAAAACTCTTTAAACCAACTCCAGCGGCCCTTCATTCATTAACGCGATTTGCTCGCGCAGTTCAATAATCCTATCCTGCCAATAACGCGGTGTATCAAACCATGGGAACGCCATCGGAAATGCGGGATCGTCCCAGCGCCGTGCAATCCAGGCGGAATAATGAATCAGACGCAAGGTGCGCAGGGCTTCTATAAGATGCAGCTCCCGTGTATCGAAATCGTAAAAAGTCCGGTAACCGGTCAGCAGATGGTTTAATTGTACGGTCATTTCGGCGCGATCCCCGGACAGCAGCATCCATAAATCCTGTATCGCAGGCCCCATCCGGCTGTCATCAAAATCGACAAAATGCGGGCCGTCATCGGTCCATAAAATATTGCCGGGGTAACAATCGCCGTGCAGGCGCAAGGTTTTTATCTTGGTGGCACGCTCAAAGCAACGCCTCACGCCATCCAGCGCATGTTCAGTCACCGTGCGCCAAGCTTCGATCAGATCAGCGGGGATAAAGTTATGGGTCAGCAGATAAGCTCTGGGTTCATCGCCAAAACTGGCAATATCAAGCGTCGGGCGCGCCCTAAAAGGCTTTAATGCGCCGATGGCATGAATGCGCGCGATAAACCGGCCCATCCATTCCAGCTTTTCGCGGCCCTCAAGCTCAGGCACCCGCCCGCCTTGCCTTGGAAACACTGAAAAGCGGAAGCCATCGGCGTGAATTAAGGTCTGATTATCAAAAAACGGCAGTGCCGGAACGACAGGGATTTCAGACTCAAACAATTCCTGGACGAAGGCATGCTCTTCAAGAATGGCGGCAGTTGTCCAGCGTTCGGGTCTGTAGAACTTGGTTACCCTATAGGAACCATCTGCGATGCCGACCTGGTAGACGCGGTTTTCATAACTATTGAGCGCCAGCAGTCGGCCATCGCTATGCAGGCCGATAGTGTCGAGCGCGTTTAAAATAATATCGGGAGTCAGCGCCGAAAAAGGAGTGAGATTCGTATTCATGGTTACTATTGTAACGCCGCATTCAGCCGGGCTGGATTTAATTAATCACGCAGATGAGTTATTTCACTGACTAAAATGGATGACTTCACCTTCTTGCATCGTATTGCCGGTTGCAGGGTTGGCGTTTTGATATGCGCCGCCTCCCAGCTGTTCATTGATTTGCCGCGCTACATCTACGCCCAAGCTTTTAGAGACTTCCGAGACTACCCTGCCGCGACTGGGCACTACACGGCTTCCTCCGGTAACAACGCGCACATCCTGTCCTTCGCCGGTAGCGCTAAATGCGGCTTTTACTTCGTAAGTGCGGGTGTTGATCAGGCTAAACTCCGCCACCAGCATCAGACTGAAGGTGTTGGACAGTGTGCTAGTGCCGATAATGGGATTAACCTCATCGCGAAAATCAAGCTCGCTGACCGTGCCGAACAACACGTAATCAGCCCCGGGATAAGCGCCTTTTTTGATGCGGCTGATAATATCGTAGATTTTTTCACTGCCCTTAGCGGTGTAAGGTTTGGCCTGCGATATTTGAAAACCGCCGGTTTTAAGGATTTCCCCCTTAATATCGCCGACAAATTTACGCAGCTCGCCATACTCGATATAACTGTAACTGCTTTCGACCTCGGTATAATCAGTCTCCGATTTTCCGCTATACGATGAACGACTCGAAGCCGAAGAGCTTTCGAAACTATCCCGTTCACGGTCGCTCTGGCTGGCGCGCGCCGATGACTTGTTGTGATAATCAACCAGATGAAAATAACCGCTCACCCGCTCGGCATAAGCCAGATCGGTTACGGCGATTTTGGCCGCCAGTGCGTTGCATGCTCCAAGCAGTGACGACAGCAAGAATAACAAACGTAACAGTTTCATTTTATACCCCACTAAAACATGGATTTATTGGAAGTTTTACGTATTTCTTTTTCATCCGCCCATTCCATAGTGCCGGATTCATTATCCACCAGTTGCAAACTGAATTTGTAATACACGTCTTTGACATCGCCGGCGCGTTTAACGATAGAGGTAATAGTGCCTTCGATACGAAAATCGGCGCCTTCCATATTACCCATTTTTTTGGATTTACTTTTTTTGTACAGGCCGGTTTGATTTTGCCGGGTCAACTCATCGACTTGGGTTTGCATGGCGCTGGTGTCTACCGCAAAACGCACCATGCCGCTCTTTATGATTTTCGTGCGTATCGAATCGGTGATCGATTTTGTGTCTATGTATTCGCTGGTTCTATTTTTTACTTCCGCAACGGTCACTAAAGGACGCGATTTTGCAAACAGGGCAGGGGATTGTAATAGCGAGCTGGCCATCGATTCCGCTATGGTTTGCAGGTCGGTAGAGCCAAACTCGTTGGTTAAGGTCTCAACCGTTTTGCTGTCGCCGTACTCGACATCGCCTGAACTGAGCGTTGGCGATTGGGTTGCGCAGCCGCTTAACAACAGCGCTATCGCAGTGGCTTTGAATGTGTTTGAGGTCATAATATTTGATTTATACATGGGGTGAGCTCTCTTAATGTAGGGCGACTTTAGTCGCCCAGTATATTAAAGGGCGACTGAAGTCGTCCCTACAGATCTTTTTGAATCATCTAAGGCAGTTCACCCGTGTTATCCGGACTTTGCACAACAAGCCGGAAATCTGTGACCTGAGGCGACGGCGCGACAGCTGTCAGCGTTTGTTTCTGATAAGCGTAAACAAGCACCGGCTTCCAGGCTTCTTCACCTCCGACCGCAAAACCATCTGCGTCCAGCCATTTAAAGCGATAGTAAAGTTGTTGATTATCCGAGTCCGAGTTGTTGATCTCCACCTGCACAGTCAAAAGATGATTGCGTTTTACGGCGCGCAGGTCGGTCACCTGTAGATACGACATTTCACTCAGTTGTTCGACCTTGGCATTGATGCTGCCGGGGCGTGGCGGCGGTTTGTGAGCGGCGCAGGCGCAGAGTAGCGATAAAGCTATCAAAGCGATAGCTAATGGTGCGTTTTTAAAGGGTCGCATTGTTTATCCTTTTGCTTGGTGGATAGGTTTTTGGGCTTTTTTCTTTTTGGATTTTGATGGGGCTTTCTTACCGGATCCTGCTGTTGCCGGGCTATCGGTATTTTCAGTGGGTTGAATTATAGCGGGTGCAACGTAAATAGGCATTTGCGGCCCGTAAACAGGTTGCGACCAATAAGTCTGGTTACTTAGTAATCGTGTAACCACTAAGGCATGCGATCCTTGAATGTCAATGGATTGCTTGCCGCTGCCAATGGTTATGTCATGCTTGCCGGAAGGCAGTGTTACACGTCCAATGCTGATGGTTGCAGGCAAGGTGCGCCAAGTGCGTTCATCCGCAGATTCGGTAATAACATTGGCTATATTCAAGGCAATACCGGCAAGCGCCACACCGCCGCCTTGATCCATCAAGGCCTTTTGAGACATGGTTTTTGCCGCAGCACGAACAATACCCCGAACAATAATCCCCGGCATATCATCCCTCAATGCCCGCTTGGACATTGTATCCAGGCTGGTGACGGCGGCTAAGGGCAGGGTGTTTTTGCCATCAATGCCGAGTGTGCCGGGCTGTAATGTGTGGCTAGGGTCTGAATGCAACACCGGAAACGATATGGGAATAACTCCCAAGTTACTGACGATGACCGGGACAGGAATGGTGATTGAACTGAGCGCAGGCGCAACACCGGATTCGACTACAAACAACACATCGGTTTCAGTGGGTTTACGAAGGCTGGGACGCGCTTCTAACGTAGCTAAGCCGTCTTCCAGGATTTTTATATTGGGTTGTAGTTCAATCGCCTGCCGATAACCGGGCGAAGCCAGTCCCTGTTCATTTAAGGCTTCGTACACAAAACCGGCCAAATAATGACTGAAAGCGCTCTGGTAACCATTTTTTAAGGTGGTGACTTCGGCCGAGTTAAGCGTTTCGACAGGATAACCGTTGAGATCTTTAAAAGTAGTAGTGATGCCTTTTTCTTTACTTTCCTGTTCCAGCGCCTCTGTATCTTTCGCGTTAATTTCCGCGATAATGGCTTCCCGCTCGTGGGTTTTCTTGATTTCGGTTCTGGCCGCACTCCAGTCGCCTTTTAACAAGTGGTCCAATGCAAGCCGTGTAGACAACATGACTTTTTCATAATCATGACCATCGTAGCGACGGGTCTTATCATTTAAAACCACTGCACCGGCATTTTCCAAAATGGCGCCGGCTCTGATTTTAGCTTCATTCTCCCATACGTTGACTTTTTGATCGGCCAGCAACCACGCATCTGCGCTGTCTTTGTACTGGTTTTTCAAACGCAATAGTTCGCCTTTTTCCAGATAGTAAAGCAAATCGAAATCGCCGTCGGAATTATTGGATTCATGTTGAGTTAAAGCTTGATCAAGCTGGCCTTGTTCGACCAGACCAATGGTTTGCTTGAGTTCATCATCGTAACTGCGCATAACGGAGCAGCCGGACAGCGTCAGTGTTAACAAAAAAGACAGGGCAAGACTGGTTGGACGGATAAATGAGGGCATGGAAAGTCCTTGTTTTTATTATGATTAGGTTATTTGTTTATGGCTTGCATCCGATAGTTTGGTTATTATTAGTAATTAACGCCCCGGTACAGGGGAAAAGTATAAATGTTTTTTTTGATAACCCAATTTTTATTTGAGTTAATGCGTTTGTAATTCTTGGGGAATTGCAGTCAGCAAAATATACCTGTCTATTCGAGCCCTTTGCTTTGCTTTGTTTTACTTTTAACGCGGGTTCCCATCAGGTAGTCGAACCAGGGCCAAGTAACACACCAGTTCGCGGCGTGTGTGTCGCCAAGATGGTGATCGTAATGCCAGCGCAAATGGTGTTTAGCCCAAAATGGATTCAGGTGAGCCTTGCGATGTTTGTAGTAATAAAGCATCAAGGATGCATACAAAGCGCCGGTAAATGGGGGGAATAATATAAACAGCGGCACATGCAACAGTATAATACCGGCCAACACCGCCAGCTCTTTGGTTTGGGTGTTCCATGTTGTTAAAGTTACGGATTGATAACCCGGATCGAACATGGCGTTTTTAATGCAAACAGCGTGATGCTCATGCCAATGATAAGCCCAGAAACTATGCCGGTTTTGCCCCAGTGCATGCAGAATGTATTTATGCATCAGCCATTCACCGGCATTGGCATACAGTAAGCCTAAAATAAATTGAGCGGCTAAGCTAAGCATGGGACAT
>JAYTLW010000007.1:0-14401 GCA_043729025.1 Methylobacter sp. | reverse complement strand
AAGCTGCGGGCAGCGCCAAACCCGATTGGTGGATTATCACTCAAGTAGCGCGGCGCATGGGTTTTGAACAGGCGTTTCATTATCAAAGCCCGGTGGAGATTTTTCGCGAACACGCCGCGCTGTCCGGCTTTGAAAATAATGGCCTGCGCGGTTTTGATATATCGGCGTTTGCGGACATAACTGAGCATGATTACGATAATTTACAGCCGACCCAATGGCCGGTTAATCAGGCCTATCCCAAAGGCCGGGCCAGGCTGTTTGAGGACGGGCGGTTTTTTACCGAATCGGGTAAAGCTCAATTTATCGCGATCATGCCGCGGCCACCCGTCAATATGCCGGATCAGGATTATCCGCTGATTTTAAATACCGGTCGTTTGCGCGACCAGTGGCATACGATGACCCGCACGGCTATTGCGGCAAAGTTAAATCAGCATAAGCCTGAGCCTTTTGTAGAAGTGCATCCTGTTGATGTCGGGCGTTACGGCTTGTCGACTACTACTCTGGCGACCATTGAAAGCCGGTGGGGTTCAATGATCGCGCGAATACAGATCACCGACAGCCAAAATCCGGGCAGTATCTTTGTTCCGATGCACTGGACCGAGCAATATGCCAGTCGCGGACGGATGGGCGCGTTAGTCAATCCGGTGGTTGACCCGATTTCCAAGCAACCGGAAAGCAAGCATACGCCGGTGCACATCAAAGCCTATAAACCCGTCTGGCAAGGCTTTATTTTGTCCCGCCGCGAGTTAACCCTGGCCGCACCGGACTACTGGGTAAAAATTAAAGGCGATCAATATTACCGCTATGAACTGGCTGGAATGACTCACCCTGAAAACTGGCAGGCATGGGCGAAAATGAACCTCTGTGACAATGATGGCGAAACTCCCCAGTGGCAGGAATATCAAGATCCAGGTCGGGGTAATTACCGAGCCGCGCGCATAGTCAATAATCGGCTGGAAAGCGTGGTTTTTATCGCCGCCGGGTCTGCGCTTCCTGAACGCAACTGGTTGACCGGTCTGTTTGTAAAAACGCAGCTGGAAAAAGCGGAACGCATGGCGTTATTGATAGGCAGGCCGCCATTAGGTGTCGCTGATGTTGGCGCTATCGTTTGCGCCTGCTTTAATGTCGGGGAAAAAACCATTCAAGCTGCGATCAGAGAACAAGGACTTAAGACCCATCAGGAAGTCGGTCGTTGCCTTAAAGCCGGAACCAACTGCGGCTCCTGTGTGCCGGAGATCAAGGCGCTGTTGTGAGATTTTTGCGGGTTGTGGTGGGAGCGACGTGGTGGGAGCGACGCCCACGTCGCGACTAAAAACAAGCTCTCAAATCGCGACGTAGGCGTCGCTCCCACAAAACGCTTCTTTTGGTAGATTCATTATTGGAAATGACCTAAGCTATATTCATCACATCATCTTAAACCGAAATAAACACGCTGCGATAGTAGAGGGTTCGCACTATGCAAGCGGTTTATTAGCGGTTATCATGGCGTCCGGCACTTGTCGACGTATTTCGTACGTGTTAATGGGACTGATCGGTGCGCCAAGTCGTAGCTCAACAGTCTTTTTTTTCGTGACACACATAAAACCAACCCTTGCCCATACTATTTTGACTAGCCGATGAATCGGTCGCGGTGCGGCTTTAATGAGAGTCATCCACACTAAACTTTAATAATAATCAGGAGAGAATCATGGCAGTATCACTTAGCAAAGGCAGTAATGTTAATCTCAGCAAAGAAGCCCCGGGATTGAATAAAATCGCGGTAGGCCTAGGCTGGGATGCCCGTGCAACCGACGGCGCGGCGTTTGATTTAGACGCCAGTGTGTTTCTGGTTAAAATGGACGGTAAAGTCCGCTCGGACAGCGATTTTTGTTTTTACAACAACAAGGTGGTCGGCGATGGCGCGGTTCAGCACATGGGCGACAATACCACCGGCGAGGGCGAGGGCGATGATGAATCCGTCAAGGTTGAATTGTCCAAAGTTCCCGGCGAGCTGGACAAGATTGTGTTCGCTGTGACCATACATGAAGCGGAGTCGCGTAAACAGAATTTCGGTCAAGTCAATCATGCCTATATTCGCATTATCAACCAAGAGGGCGGCGCAGAAATTGCCCGTTACGATTTGAGCGAAGACGCCTCCATCGAGACGGCGATGATTTTCGGCGAAATCTACCGCGTGGGCTCGGAATGGAAGTTTAAAGCCGTTGGTCAGGGTTTTGTCGGCGGGCTTGGGCCTTTAGCCGCTTCTTTCGGGGTTAATGTTTAATTGCCCGGTTCGATCCGCTAGACAGCTCGGCATGTAGGGTACGCAGTGCGTACCCTAATCGAAAGGTACTCCGAACTTTTAATCTGTGAATCTGTGGCGGTTTAGGTATTGCCAGTTACCGCTCCTACAAAAAAAAATCTATCGAGGTAATATGTATGGCTATTAATTTACAAAAAGGGCAAAAAATCTCCTTGTCCAAAGAGTCCGGCGGCGCACTGAGCCAGATTGTCATGGGCTTGGGTTGGGACGCAAAACAAGCCCCCGTCGGCAAGTTAAAAGGCTTGTTCGGCGGCGGCGGAAAAACCGAAGCCATTGATTTGGACGCGTCTTGCGTATTGTTTAACGATCAAAACAAGGTCGTCGACACCATTTATTTCGGACAATTAAAAAGCCGCGACGGCAGCATCGTGCATACCGGCGACAATCGATCCGGAGCCGGTGACGGCGATGACGAACAAATCAAGGTTGACTTGAGTAAAGTGCCGGAAAATGTCAAATCGCTGGTATTTACCGTTAACTCCTTTTCCGGCCAGACCTTTGATGAAGTCGAAAATGCCTATTGCCGCATCGTCGACAGCAGCAATAATGCCGAAATCGCCCGTTACACCTTAAGTTCGCAAGGCTCCCATACCGCGCAAATCATGGCGAAACTGTATCGGCATAATGGCGAATGGAAGATGCATGCGATCGGCGAAAATGGCGTCGGTCGAACCATTGAAGCCTTGCTCCCGCAAATTATCATTCATTTGTAGGCATCGATGAGGATTTGGTTTAACCTTACATTTTCGACTATACACACAGTCTTTAGAAACCTTCGCCAGTCGGCGCCGAGCGGCGAAATCACCCTGATTTGCACCCACACCCAGGCCCATGCCGCCGCTTTTTTGGCGGCAGACGAAAGCTACCTTGAGCCTGCCGAACTTAACGAACAGGAGTACCTTGAATGGTGTGTGGCTTTTTGCCGCGAGCACAATATCCAGTTATTTTGGCCGGGCAAAGCTGCGGCACTGATCAGTAAGCATCATTTTTTGTTTCAGGCGATCGGCGTGCAGGTGATGTCGGTTGCCGATTTCGACACCCTGACGTTGTTGCATGACAAGGCGGATTTTTATAGCGCCTTGAGTGCAGATGTTGCGCTAACCATGGACTTTATCGCCGTTAACAACCGAGATGCGTTCGATAAAGCGGTTGCAGAGTTATCGGTCAAGCATCAACGGTTGTGCGTAAAACCCGCGGTATCGGTGTTTGGCCTGGGCTTTCGGGTTTTGGACACTCAGCGCGACAGCATCAGCCAATTGCTCAAAGGCGTCGAATACCAGATTCCACTGCAAGAATTGCGATTTGGCATGGTCAACACCCCCGAGTTTGCCACTCTGTTGGTGATGGAGCATCTGGGCGGGCCGGAATGGAGCGTCGATTGCGCCGGTCGGCACGGGGAACTGTTATGCGCCGTGCAACGCAAAAAATCGCAGTTGGCAGGCGGCGGGCAATGCATCGACAATAATGCCGAGATTGACGGCATGGCGGCAAGATTAACCGCGCGTTACCGGCTTAATGGATTGTTCAATATCCAGTTCAAGGAAGGCGTACACGGCGTGCGTTTATTGGAAATCAACCCGCGTCCCTCGGGCGGCTTCGGCATGGCCTGTTTGTCCGGCGCCAACTTGGCGCAGATCGCTTTACAGGGCATTAAAGGCGAATCGTCTTTACCTCCGACTATTCGTTATGGATTGAGGGTAAGCGAGATTAATACGCCGGTGGTGCTGGGAGAGTGGGGCGCTCAACCTTGAAATCTGATATATCAAAAACATTAACCATAAAACTAGCCACCGGAACCCTGCATCTCGAGCTGGAACCCGGCCGCATTCCTCTTAACCGCTTGCTGGGCTTTGCAGCCAGAGTCAGCAGCAAACGCAAGTTTTTGCTGGTCAGCAAGGTCTTGGGCAAGCATTATCCGGTCTCGCCGAAAGTCATGAGCTGGTCTTACCGGGCCTTGGCCAGAGCTGTGTTAAAATGCGGTGTCGGCGCAGGTTCCCTGTGGATAGGCATGGCGGAAACCGCAACCGGCTTGGGTTACGGCGTATTCGAGGCGGCCTGCCGGGAAGGCGCAGAGCGAGCTTTGTTTATGCAGACCACCCGTTATCATCTGGAGGGCAGCGAGCGGCTGGCGTTTGAAGAAGCGCACAGTCATGCGACTGATTTTTTCTTGTATTATCCTGAGCGACCTCATCATCGCGAACAGTTTTTAAGTGCCAAAACCCTGGTCTTGATCGACGACGAAATCAGTACTGGGCTTACTTTTTTGCGGTTGATCAAAGCCTACCAACGGGTTAATCCCGGTTTGCAAAAAGTGTTTATCGTCAGTCTGGTTAATTTTGCCCATCCCGACGATCGCGAGGCTGTTGAGACCCAAGCCGATGTGGACGTGGAATGGCTGTGTCTCAGGCAGGGTTTATTGCGTTTTGAGGACAAACTAAACGCTGCGCTTGACAGCATCACTGTCAATGTATCGGGTAATGGCTGCTGTAAGAGAGCGCTGTTGGCCTGGCCGGGCCGCTTGGGTTTGGATGCGCCGGTTAGCCTGGAAAGCGATGTCATCGAGCAATTATGCAGCAGCGGCTTTAGCCGCGATAAAGCCCGTCCGATTCTGGTCTTGGGCACCGGCGAATGCAACGCCCCCGCCTATCTGCTGGGCCGCGAATTGGAAGGTCAAGGCTTTAAGGTCAAGGTGCAAAGCACCACGCGCTCGCCGATCCATCAAGGCAATGATATTGGTCAGGTGTGCCGGTTTGTGGACAATTATGACGACGGCATCCCCAACTTTATTTACAACCTGAACCCGGACGATTATCGGGACATTATTGTTTGCCATGAAACGCCGTTGTGCGAATCACTAAATGACCGGCTGCGCGCATGGCAGGCCATCAGCGCAAGATTTGAACTTCATCCGGACACTCCCAACCATGCAAAGCTACATTTTTTTAGACCTTGACGACACCTTGTTCCAGACCTTGAGGAAATGCGCGCCCGGCGTGGATGATCACGGCTTGCAAGTGCGGGCTTTCTTGCCGGACGGCACGGCCAATTCATTCGCCACGCACAAACAGCAATGGTTGTGGCATTGGCTGGCAAAAGGCTTCAAAATCGTGCCGGTGACGGCGCGCGATGTGCGTGCCTTCGGGCGCGTCAACCTGTCGTTTCTGGAAGAAGTAGTGTTAAACCACGGCGCGGTGATTTTGGACAAACAGCGCCATGTCGATCAGGCATGGATGGAGCGCATCTTACAAACCTTGCCGGAATACCAGGAAAAGTTGCTGGAGCTGTGGGCTGAAGTCGAGCTTTATGCGCAGCGCCAACCCGGCTTTAAACCCCGGTTGGTCAAGGATTTCGGCATAACCTGGTACGGCGTGATCAAACACAGTGAGGGTACGGAAAGCATCCTAAAAACGCTGCTGGATGAAATCATCATGGCGCACCCTTATGTCGTCGACGGCAGTTTGTATTGGCATTTGAACGGCAACAACCTTGCTATTTTGCCGAAAATCATCAACAAGGAAAGCGCGGTGAGCTATCTGCTGGAAGGCTATAAAAAGCAATATTCGGACGTATTGAGCTTTGGCGCCGGGGATAGCAAGACCGACGCGCCGTTTATGGCTTTATGCGATTACGCGCTGATTCCCAGAAATACCCAGCTGTTTCAAACCCTGGCTTTTGCCGAAACCCTATAAAAATCGTAACTAATCGGCCACAGATTGACACAGATGCACACTGATAAACTGACAGCCACTATTGAGGTGGGGTTGCTTATGACAATGGAAATGAGCCAACGTTTAAACGGCTCGTTTATGCAACAGCAAAAAGCAATCTGTTTAATCTGTGTTGACCTGTGGCTGAAATGACAACTCCTTTCACCGGCAGCTACAGCGCAGACGATGTAGAGTTCCTGCTAAAACCGATGGTGATAGAGGACACGCCTGTCCACCTCAAGGAAGCCTTGATTCAATCCGGCGCAAAACATTATTCGCAAATGCTGAGCCATGAATCTTTGCCGCCGAATGATTATTTGTCGCTGTTTTACCAGGCGATGGCCTTGAATCAGCAGCGCATGGCGGGGCATTTGCTGATTTTGGCCGAGCGCATCTTAATCACTCGCCCGAAAGGCGTTACCCTGGTTTCCTTGGCGCGCGCCGGAACGCCGATCGGGGTGTTGCTCAAGCATGTGCTCAAGCGCTGTTTCAACACCGAGGCCAGTCATTATTCGATTTCCATCGTGCGCGATGTCGGTATCGATCAAAATGCCTTGCGCCATATCTTGCAAAATCATGTGCCGGAATCGCTGGTGTTTGTCGACGGTTGGACCGGGAAGGGCGTTATTGCGCGGCAGTTGGGCGAAAGCCTTGAGGCTTTTGCGGTCTCTGATGGCGTGATCATTCCGGCCGAGTTGTATGTAGTAGCCGATTTGTCGGGCAGCGCTGCGGTTGCGGCAACATCCGAGGATTATTTGATTCCCTCGTGCATCCTGAACGCCACCGTATCGGGCCTGGTGAGCCGTTCGATTTATGACCCGGAGTCGGCAGGTTTCGCAGATTTTCATGGCTGCGTGTATTACCGGGATTTTGAGCCTTACGATTTATCCCGTTATTTTATCGACACGATGCTGTGTTGCGTCGAACTTGCCTGGCAAGAACACCGGGACGTGCCGACAACCGGCTCTCATGATCGGCCGGCCTTGCAAGGTATTTCCCAGGCGTTATTGCAGCGGATTAGCCAACATTATGGTATTAGCCGGTATAATTACATCAAACCCGGTATCGGTGAGTCGACGCGGGTGTTATTGCGCCGCGAAGCGCGGGTGTTGTTGTTGCAGGATTTGGAATGCGACTCCACCCGGCATTTACGCTGGCTGGCCGAAGCCCGCTCGATACCGATAGCTGTTTTTCCCGACCTGCCGTACCGAGCGGTGGCCATAATCAAGGAAATGCCCTTATGAATTCCCCGGAAAAGACTTTTTCACCCTGGTGTTTAGGCGCATCACTGTATATGCCCGCGCATCGGCTGGATCTTTTGGATTATGCCAATGGCGAAAAATTGCCCGCCTTGCGCTCGATGATATTTTGCACCGAAGACGCAGTATCCCACACCGAGGTGGACAGTAGCCTGCGTCATTTGGGACTTTGCTTGCAGGGCTTTAGAGATGCGCCGCAGCGGTTCCGCTTTATCCGGGCCAGAAACCCCGAAATTTTGGCGCGGCTGCTGGCGCTGCCCGCTATTGAAAAAGTTGACGGCTTTGTGTTGCCGAAATTCGATGCGAGCAATTTTCATGCTTATTTCGATCAATTGCAGGGTACCCGCTTTAAGGTCATGCCGACGCTGGAAACCAAGGCTGTTTTCGATACCGGAGCGATGCGCGACTTGCGTCAGGGCTTGGCGCAGGACGATATTTTTGCGCGGATAGCGATGCTGCGCATAGGTGGCAACGACCTGATGAATTTGTTAGGCATCAGACGGCCCAGGGTCATGACCTTGTATGACACGCCGCTGGGTCATGTGATCGCGCAGCTGGTGACTAATTTTAAGCCTTACGGGTTTTCATTGTCGGCGCCGGTGTTCGAATATCTGGAAGACACCGGCACTCTGCAACAAGAGATTAGGCTGGATTTGGCCCACGGCTTGATCGGAAAAACCGCGATTCATCCAACCCAAGTGCCGGTCATTGAAGCGATGTACCGCGTCGAAACAAAAGACTACGAAACCGCTCAGAGCTTGACTCGAAGTTCGTCGCCAGCGGTATTTCGGATGCACGACGCCATGTGCGAAGTGGCGACGCATCAGCAATGGGGGCGAGATATTTTAGCTAGACATCGCTGCTACGGCGACCGGGAGTCGCAGGCTATGCCGGAGTATAATGAGTTCGTTAAATAACCCGACCTACATTTTTACATAATCCACAACCACCCACTTAAAACTAGGAGAGCACTATGAGTTTCGATAATTTTCTAAGCCAATTAAAAAGCAAAGCCAACGAGTTAAAAACAGAGGCTTTAAAATTCAAGAACAAGGATTTTCTAAATGCCGCGATGGCGGGCTCGGCATTGGTCACCATGGCCGACGGCAGCGTCAGTTCTGAAGAAAAACAAAAAATGATTAAATTCATCGAAAGCCACGACGCGCTGTCGATTTTCACCACCAGCGATGTGATCAAGGCCTTTCAGGACTTTGTCGGCCAGCTCGAATTCGATAAGGACATCGGCGAAGCCAAAGCCTATGAAGCCTTAGGCAAAATGAAGCCCAACGCTCAAGCCTCGCGTTTGTTGGTGCGGATGATTATCGGCATTGCCTCTTCGGATGGCAATTTTGATGACGCCGAAAAAAAGGTGGCAATTAGAATAGCCAAGGAACTGGGGATTGATCCAGCGGAATTTGAACTGGGATAACTCGAATAAATTCGCGCCCACATTCAACCCGCAGAAAAGCTTCGATGGGCGACCGGTTGGTTGTCCATTGTTGCAATCCTACCTTGGAAAAAAATTATGAGTATAAAGCTTGAAAGAGGAGCCAATATTTCACTAACAAAACTGGCACCTAAAGCGAATACCTTTTTTATTGGGTTAGGTTGGTCGAACAGTAAACAAGCCAGCGAAACATTTGATATAGACGGTAGTTGTTTTTTGCTTGATGACAAAAACCATGTTCGTAACAACCAAGATTTTATTTTTTACAATCAGCAGAAGGATTCTGATAAAGCAATTTATTTGATAGAAGAGTTTGAACAAGCACATCAAGGAAGCTATAAAACTGGATTCAGCATTGATTTGAGCAAAATATCAGCCGAAATAAGTCATATTGTTTTTTGTTTGACTATTCATAATACAGAAGAAAAACAACAAAGTTTCAACATGCTAGACTGGGTGGATTTGCGACTTGTAGCACAGGAAACGCTCGAAGAAATTGCTCATTTTCGTTGTGAACAGGAGCTTGATAAAGAGACCGCTATTTTGGTTGGTGAATTTTATCGCTATAACAATGAATGGAAATTTAAATCCATTGGTCAGGGCTATATTAACGGGCTAGGTGCATTAGCTGAAAGCTTTGGCGTGTTGCTTGATAAAGTTCCGTCCACTACAGCAACTACTGAAAGCAATGATGAATTGGTTATTGCCAAAAAGAAACGCAAAGCATCTAAAGACATAATTGCTGAGCAGATAGAGCTTATCAAAAGCAAAATGAGGCCGCTCCTGCCGCAAATTGCAACTTCGTTTGCAAACAATATTAATGAAAGCAGTACTCGTCTTGTTCTGGATCGAATTTTTCAGGATGTGCTTGGCTACACTATTGATGAAATTAAAACCGAACACAAAATTCAAGGTCGTGCTGCTGATTATGTACTCTCACCGGATGGTCAGGACATTATAGTTGTTGAAGCTAAGAGAGCGGGTACTCAGTTACGACAAAAGCAAATTTTTCAAGCTACTTCTTATGCTGCATACTCAGGCATACACTGGGCAATATTAACCAATCTCACCGAATGGCAATTTTATAAAGTTTCTACCATTGATAAAGTCGATCCGCATTTGGTTTTTACTATTGATTTACAGCGTGGCTTAGATGATGAAAATGCCTATAACCTCATGTTAATTTCTAAATTTGGGGTGCTTAGAAAAAGTCTTATAGATAAAGTGTGGCTTAAAAAAGTTTGCCTAAGAGTGGAAACTCTCATTGGTGCCATTTTGAACGATGAAGTAATCAGTAAAATTCGTACAATCATCGTAAAAGAAACTGGCGGGCAAATTACCAATGACGAAATTAAAAGAGCTATTGAAACTGATGTTTTAAAAATTTAACCCTTAATTATCCTGATGAGTCCCCAAGCAACAACCCATTATTGAAGTGCGGGAATGCTTAGCTTTTTCCAGGTACTAAAAAATACATCAACACCAGGTTTGTGATGAGCAGTATTGCCGATAAGACCTTCCAGAATAATAACGGATTGCGCTGTATTAAAGGGATGGCCTCTTTGGTGCTCAGGAATTTGGGATTAGGCGTGGACAGGTCGTACAGGAACTCCGATAAATCGTCGTAGCGGAATTGCGGGATGATGGATGTGGCTTTTTTTAATGCGCCGTCTATCCAGATCGGAACCATCGCGTTGTGATGAATACTGGGTACATAATGTAGCTTTGCCAGATTTATTTTATCGGGTTTTTCAGGCATATCCTGGCCGAAGGGTAAGGCGTTATTGAGCATCTCGTAAGTGATGACGCCTAGTGAATACAGGTCGGATTTTACCGTGCCGCGCTGGCCCAGATGATACTCGGGCGCCGTGTAATTTAAGGTGCCGAGTATATTGTCTGCGCCGCCGTGATCTTGCGGGGCGATTTCGGTGATACCGGCGATTTTAACCGAGCCGAAATCGATGATTTTAACCCTGCCGTCGTTATCAAACATGATGTTTTCGGGTTTCAAATCCTGATGCAGCATTTCCATGCGATGAAAAGCGCGCAGTCCCTTGGCAATCTGTTCGACTATCTTTCGGGTTTGTTTAATATCAGGCTTAGGGTTATCGGTAATCCATTGTCTGAGCGTCGGGCCTGTCAGAAATTCGGTGACGTAGTAAATGCAGCTTTTTTCCCGATATGAGCTGAGTATTTTCAGTACGTTGTCGTGATGTAAGCGTTTTCCCGCCCATTCCTCATGCAGAAAATGTTCTATGTATTGGGTGTCGTCATCATAAAGGATAGACGGTGTCTTCAAAATGACCTGAGTGCCGGTTTTGGTGTCGAATGCCCGATAAATCTGGGTGCGTTTGCTGGCATGCAACTCCTCCTCAATCCGATAACCATCGATCATCATGCCGGGTTCCAAGGGTGGCGGGAAAGGCAGGTTGGCGTGACGGCGAATAATCTCGTCTTCTTTGGCTACAGGTAATTCATCGATACGGATCAGTTGGCAGGTCAGATTGTCATCGCTATGATTGCGTTCGGCTTGGCGCATGATGGCTTCGGCAGTCAGAATTAAATCTGCATCTGCCTGGACGAGTTTCTTCAGGGTTTTTTCATCGATAAAGTCGTGTATGCCGTCGGTGGTCATCACAAACAGATCGCCTGTTTCCAACGGCAGCGATCGGTAATCGACTTCCAGATGGGGTTCTATGCCCATGGCCCGGTTAAGATAGTTTTTTTCTTTAAGCCAGATGCGATGATCGCGGGTTAGCTGCTCGAAATTGCCGTCGCGTAAACGATAAATGCGGGTATCGCCGACATGGAAAATATGCGCAGTGGTCGATTTTAGAATGATAATGCTGAGTGTGCTGACCATGCCCTTGGTTGATTCATAGCGAATCTGTCCCTGACTGTATAACCAGGAATTAGTCGCGGAAAGAATTTTTTGCCCGGCATATTTAACCGACCAGGAGTCGGGGGTGCTGAAATAATCGCTTAAAAAACTGATCACACAGCAGTGGCTGGCCTGTTTTCCGGCGTCGCTGCCGCTCATACCGTCAGCAATCGCAGCAACTATGCCTTTATGGGTGAGTTGCGAACCCTCCGGTATTAATGAGCCGAAAAAATCTTCATTATCCGGTTTGATGCCTTTATCGCTGGCGGCGCCGATGCTGATTTTGAGTGTGGGCATAGTTTGTTTGAGGCGAAATGAGCAATGTTTGGGAGGGTGTATATTTGATGGCTTGTTTCTTGCCTATGAGCGAACTTTTGTCTTCAGCCTTGACTGTTTTGTCTTGCTCCATAAAAAAGCTAATCGTTGGAATTAAAATAATTGTTCAATATCCCGCGATCTATGAAGAATACGGACAATATCAATGCCGTCCTGAAGTGGAAAATAGAAGATCAGGTAATTTCCTACCGGTTGGCTACGCAAATCCGTTTTAAGTTCTTCTCGACTGACTCCCAATTTTGGAAAGTCGGCCAGTGCTAAACAACTTTCCTGAATACGATCAAGAAACCTGTCGGCGTTGTCGGGACTGTCCTGTGCAATGTACCACCATATTTCTTCAAGGTCGCTTTCTGCTTCGGGCCTTTTTAATAGCCGTGGCATCTGGATTTCATCCTTTTATTTGTTGCGCAGCAAGCCGCTTACGGCCTCGTGACTTAATGTCCCCCATGTCCAAAGAACTTGCTTCGCCGCTGTCCAGTCCTTTCTGAATGTCGCGCCTTAATTCCTTCAGCCGTAAATCACGCAATTGGTCACGCTCTTCCAAGAGGCGCAGTGCCTCCCTCATGACTTCGCTGACTGAGTTGTAAAGGCCGCTTTCGACCTTGTTTTTTACTAATTCTTCAAAATGAGGGTTCAGGGAAATGTTCATAGTTTTTTAGGTTATTCACTTTAGCTATTAATGGCAAAGAATAGCAAATATTGTTATTGATAGCTCGAATTTTGCGAGCCATTCTCGTACTAATAACCGATCACTCACGGTTTACTCATTTTAACGGTTAGTTACCATAATTCATGTACATTGACACTAACTCAACTCAATCATTTCCACCGACCCGTCTTCCTGAACTTCGGCCATGTGGCCTTTGGGTTCATCGATAAATTGTACTGCAATCAACACGGATAACGCCACCGCCGCGATGACTACAAAAAATACAGCCGGTGTAACAAACGATAATAGGGTCAAAAACATGACGCCGCCGACATTGCCGTAAGCACCGACCATGCCTGCAATCTGCCCGGTCATGCGCCGTTTAATCAAGGGAACGATCGCATAAACAGCGCCGCAGCCGCCGGATACAAAACAGGAACAAGCCATGGTGACTACTACCGCCAGCGCAATAGGCCATTCAGAATCGATCAGCGACATGCAGTAATAGCCCGCCGACAAACCTAAAATAAATATGCTCAAAGACAATTTACGCCCAAATTTATCGCTGATCCAGCCGCCTGCGGGTCTGGCAATCAAGTTGATAAAGGCGAAACTGCCGCCCAATAAACCGGCTTCGACCATGGTAATGCCGTGCGATTCATGAAAAGTCTCGTAGAAAAACAGCGGCAACATCGAAACGACCGCCAATTCCGAGCCGAAGGTAATGAAATACGCCAGATCCAGGATGGCGACCTGTTTGAATTTGTATTTATGAATTTCATCGATCGGGTGTTGCAGGTGTTCCTCATTGACGTGGATGATTTTATACACGTTATAGAGAAATAAAGCCCAAACACCGGCATGAATACAGGTGGCGGCGACGTTCGACAACAGGTTGGCGCCCGTTGGCGATAACTTCCAGGTTAGCAGGCTCAAGGTGGCGTACAAAGGAATGCTCATCAGAATATAGAAGAACAAGTCCCAGATACTGGTGACTTCCATCGCCCCCGCTTTTTTAGGCTTAAAGTAAGTCGAACCCTTGGGTGTGTCGGACACGCTGAAGAAATAGATGACCGAATAAATCAGTGAAATAGCGCCTGTCGTTGCAATCGCATAGCGCCAGCCTTCATCGCCGCCATAGATCAGGGCGAGAGCAGGCAAAGCTCCAGCCGCAGCGGCTGAACCAAAGTTCCCCCAGCCGCCATAAATACCTTCGGCAATACCCACTTGTTTGGCCGGAAACCATTCGCCAACCATGCGTATACCGATCACAAAACCCGCTCCAATAAAGCCCAATAAAAAACGGGCCAGGGCCAGTTGTTCAAAACTGGTGGCAAAAGCGAACATAAAACAGGGAATACTGCCTGCCGCCAACAGTGTTGAATAAGTGCGTTTAGGGCCGAATTTATCGACCAGAATACCGATCACGATGCGCGCCGGAATGGTTAAGGCGACATTTAAAATCAGGATGGTTTTTATTTCCGAGTTGCTCATGCCCAGTGTTTTAGCGATCACCATCATTAATGGTGCATGGTTAAACCACACCACAAAGCTGATAAAAAAAGCCATCCAGGTCATGTGGAGAATTTTGGTTTTTCCCGAGAAGGAGAGCAGGTTAAGGCGTTGAGATGACATTATTGATTTCCAGTTACTAAGGTTAATAGACTAGGAATAGCATGTTGCATGCCACACCTGTAAAGATGACTGTAATGCTGAATCATTTTGGTGCAGAAGGAAGAAGAGCACCAAAACTAGGCGCTTTAGACAATCCAAGGAGCAAAAGCCGAGCGATATGATATTGAGATCAGAGAGTAAAAAGC
>JAYTLW010000006.1:0-4162 GCA_043729025.1 Methylobacter sp. | reverse complement strand
CTGAGCTGTTCATAGCGCAGCTGTTCTATAGCCCGGCTGGTAGATTTATCCAGCTGCTGAGCGGTGGCGTAATCATGATAATGGCTCAGGTCGGAACTGATCACAATCAGCGTTTCATCACCGCCCCACAGCGCATCTAGCACCTGACTGACTTGTTCCGGCGTTGCGTCGCCGGCAACAATGGGCACGATGGCAAAATTATCCAGCACTTCCTGTAAAAAAGGCAGCTGTACTTCCAGGCTGTGCTCATAGGCGTGGGCCCGATCCATGTATTCGACAAAAGGCAGCCGGACTATAGCGTGCACCGCTTCCTGATCGACAAGGACAGGGCCCAAAGGCGTGGCAAAAGTCGTCGCTCTGCTTACGGCCAGACCGCTGAAGGCAAGGCGGTGAGAAGGGCCGACCAGAACCACGCGGGTTATCCGGTCGTGGGCTTTTATTAACCGTGCATAGGCGCTGGCGGCGATCGGGCCGGAATAAATATAACCGGCGTGAGGCACAATGATGGCTTTGGGGACTCTTCCATCGGTTGCCGCATCGCTCAAATATTGATCCACCATCAGATGGAGTTGCCGCGAGTCGCCAGGATAAAAGGAACCCGCTACGGCCGGCTGTCTATTCATAAGTGCGCCCTGCAAGATTCCGGTAAATGTAAAAGAAAGCAAGGATAGAGCTAAAGCCGTTTGACAGCCATACGTATGAGTACGTAATTATACGAAAATTATTTATTTTATCCCGTTGATCAGTCATGCTGGTAATCGGGAATTTTTATCACCGAACACAACCCAAATCGTAACAGCCGCCGCTGGTCTTTTGCCGAATGCAGCGGTGATTCATTAACGGAACCGGGAGCCTAAAATGACTGATTTTGTTAAACCAGATACCGTAAAAACCCGCTATTGGCATGTTTTGGACGATGGCCGCATACAATGCGATCTGTGTCCCCGATTTTGCAAGATGCACAAAGACCAGCGCGGCCTGTGTTTCGTCAGGCAGAATCTGGACGACCAGATTGTGATGACCAGTTACGGTCGCTCCAGCGGCTTTGCAATTGACCCTATCGAAAAAAAACCGCTGAACCATTTTCTACCCGGCACCCCGGTGCTCTCTTTCGGCACCGCCGGTTGCAATCTGGCCTGCAAGTTCTGCCAGAATTGGGACATCAGCAAGTCCAGAGAGATGGACACCCTGATGAGCAAGGCGTCGCCCGATGCGATTGCCCAGGCGGCACGGGATCATGGTTGTGCCAGCGTTGCATACACCTATAACGATCCGACGGTTTTCCACGAATATGCGATTGACACTGCTCAAGCCTGCCGGAGTCTGGGCATAAAATCGGTTGCGGTATCCGCAGGTTATGTTTGCGAGCAGCCCAGAGCCGAATTTTATCAATGGATGGATGCCGCCAATATCGATTTAAAAGCTTTTACCGAGCGTTTTTATCACGAGATTACCGGCGGACATCTGGAACCGGTATTGGAAACGCTCAAATACATAAAACATGAAACCTCGGTGTGGCTGGAGCTGACCACCTTGATTATTCCCGGAGAGAACGATTCGGAAACGGAGCTGGAAGCCATGACCCAGTGGGTGGTCGAGCATTTGGGCCCTGATGTGCCGATGCATTTTACCGCGTTTCACCCAGACTGGAAGATGCAGGATAAGCCGCCTACGCCGCTTGCCACCTTATTGCAGGCGCGACAAATCGCTATAAAAAACGGCGTGCGTTATGCCTATGTGGGCAATGTACATGACAAGTCCGCAGACAGCACCTATTGTCACAGTTGCCAAAAGCTGCTGATAGGCCGCGACTGGTACGAATTGTCCGAATGGAATCTGGATGCATCAGGACATTGCCGTTTTTGCGGCGAACGTTGCTCCGGGGTGTTTAATGCTAAGCCGGGAAACTGGGGAGCGAAGCGGCAAGCGGTGGTTATGGGCTGACTGGGGTAAATATTAAAGGGAGCGACAATGGCCTCAGTACATTAGCATGCTTGGCGGATTCAACAGTCCTTCGCCCACATCCTAGCGCGAGAGTGCGGCATGCTGATATGGTCGTGTGTCGGAATCGAATTATTTCTCCAGATAAGTATAAGACGTCAACCCGGCAATCAGCTCCTGCTCGTATTCCCGGCGTTGCTGTGCGCTGAGATCGCTGTTAGCCAGTTTTTCCCGGTAGGCGGTTTTCAACTCTTCGCTGCTGATATGCACATAGTCCAGCAGATCGTCGACATGCTCGCCTTCATGCAGGTCGTAAAAATGATAGCCGTTATCGTCGAGTTTTATGTTGATGGAATGGGTGTCGCCAAACAAGTTGTGCATGTCGCCCAATATTTCCTGATAGGCGCCGACCATGAAAAAGCCGATTAGATACGGCTGCTTGCCGTCGATTTCATGCACCGGCAGGGTTTTTTCGATATTCTGGCCGTCGATATATTGGTCAATGCGGCCATCGGAATCGCAGGTTAAATCTTGTATGACGGCGCGGCGCGTGGGCTGTTCGTCCAGCCTGTGGATGGGCATGATCGGAAAGATTTGATCGATACCCCAGATGTCGGGCATGGACTGAAATAGCGAGAAATTGCAAAACACCTTGTCGGCCAGTTTCTCGTTCAGTTCCTGCAATATCACTGCCTCGCTTTGATTGTGGGGATTCAGCTTGTCCTGAAGCTGACGGCACAGCAGTGCATAATTGTTTTCCGCTTCGGCCAGCCCGGCAATGTTCAGCTTGTCCTGAGTAAAGCGGGCTCGGGCGTCGGCCAAATCGAATTGCGCGTCGTGATAATGTTCGACCGGGTTATGCGGTACGGGCAAGGCTTCAAGCGCCGTGTGGTTGGTGTACACGGATTCGATGTCGGTCACATTGGTGATCAACACCGCATGGTGAGCGGTCAGCGCGCGGCCCGATTCGGTGATGATGTCGGGTTGCGGAACCTGCTTTTCGGCGCAAATATCGGCGAAACTGCGCACGATGTTCTGGGCGTATTCATCCAGACTGTAATTGATTGACGATTCGCGTCGTGAATGGCTGCCGTCATAATCCACGCCCAGCCCGCCGCCGGCATCGACGATCTTGATCCCGGCGCCCAATCGATGCAGTTCGACGTAAAACTGCCCGGCCTCTTTCAGCGCAATTTTAATATCGTGAATGTTGGCGATTTGCGAGCCCATGTGAAAGTGCATCAGCTTTAAGTTGGCCAGCAAATCGGTTTGCTTGAGCCGTTCGATCAGCTGCAACACCTCGGAGGCATGGAGGCCGAACTTGGATTTTTCGCCGCCGCTGTTTTGCCATTTACCGGCGCTGATGCTGGACAATCTGATCCTCACCCCCAGCTGCGGCTTAATATCGAGACGCGCCGCTTCCTCGATAATCAGTTCCAGCTCCAGGGGTTTTTCTATGACCAGATAAAGATTCAGCCCCATTTTCAGGCCGATCAGCGCCAGACGGATATAAGCGCGATCTTTGTAACCGTTGCAAATCACCACGCCTTTACCCGACAGCGCCATAATCGCCAGCAATTCCGGCTTGCTGCCGGCTTCCAGGCCGATGTGATCGGCCGCCAAAATGCCCTCGACCACCTTGCGTTGCTGATTGACCTTGATCGGATAAACCGGCGTGTAGCTGCCGTGATAATCATGAGTGGCGCAGGCTTTTTGGAACGCGCTGGACAGCTGGGTAACGCGGTCTTTTAGTATGTCGGTAAAGCGCACCAGCACCGGCAAGGACAGCTGTTTGTCGTTCAGCGACTGGGCAATTTCGTACAAATCCAGTTCCACGTCTTTAAAGGAATTGGGCTTTACCGAGACATGCCCTTCGGCATTGATGGAAAAATAGCCTTGCCCCCAACTGTCTATCGCGTAGGTTTGGGCGGATTGACTGGTCGTCCAGGTATTATTCACTGCTTATCTCCGTTTGGGTAAATACGATGAAATTCACAAAAAACATCGGGTAAAAAATTAAAAGATCATCGCCACGAAGAGCATGAAGAAAAAACATAAACTTCGTGTCTTAATGTAGGAGCGATTTTTTCGCCCCTACAGACGGTCAAATTTCCGCACATTATCAGTTATACCAATCCCAATAAGTTCACATGCTATCCCTTCTCCAGCGGGAGAAGGTTAGGTTGAGGGGATTCAAACAACAACTTATTGGGATTGGTAT
>JAYTLW010000005.1:0-5913 GCA_043729025.1 Methylobacter sp. | reverse complement strand
GATAACGTATAGCGCGTATGCTTCGATCAGTCGCTTCTGCGGACACTAATTGACGAAGTATCCACGCTGTTGAGCCGACGTCTTCAGAGCTGCCTGCTTTTCTTCTTCGGTGCCATTGATGTCCAGGCGTTTAATATGGGCAGATTCGAGTTCTCTTGCCAAGGTATAAAGATTTGGGTTAGCGCCTGCGGTTTCTTTAACCTTGCCGGCGATGCACGCAGAATTGGCGCGCCCACGACCATAGAGATCGGTATTGTTATTCGGTTTTTTACATTCGGCGCTCGAACTGCCCCGGGTCATTTTGTCGGGGGCTTCCGGATTTCTTAGGGTGCCGCCCACTATCAAGTGTCGTTCCAGTGTGGTTTTATCCGGACTATTGGGGTCGATGTCCAGGTCGAGTGGAGCCTGTGGCGGCCGATGTCCAGGTACGCCGGCAATATAAAACGGAAACCCGCGAAACTTTTCACTCGGCATTGGCGGCAGAGGTGTCCGGGGCAAGGGAACAAGTGCCGGGTTGGGCGTTCCTTCGGCGATTTCGTAATCGGGTAAGTTCCTGCCGTGGCCGTTGTTTTTGGCGTTGTATAACCCTGGCATGCCGTCTTCGAACACATCGTGGCTGCGCCAAAGTTCCCACATGCCTTGGGCGAAGTGAGGGTAAAGATGGCAATGAAAAATGGAGTCGCCGGGCGCCAGGTTGCGATTGCCGGATCCGCCATAATGAATGTCGTAACTGAACACGGCGCCCGGGGGGATGGTCTGGGAGTCCAGGTATAGGGAGTTTGGATCGCTCTTGTCTTGTACCCATTGATGGGCGTGCAAGTGGAAAACATGGGTTTCTTTCGGCCCCGCATGCATGTTGCGGAAACGCACCGGGTCGCCGATGTAGGAATGATGAACATTCGAAGGGTCGTCGGGATACATTGCGTGTTTTTGGCCTTTGCCGTCCGCCCCTAACACCAGCGCCGGATCGCCATTGGCCCAGGAAGTCAGAAAAAACTCTTCCAGCTTGCATTCGGGACAATCAGCCGTCGGGCCGATTGTCTGACGATTTGCCAGAATCATAGCGCCTAAACCGGACGCTCCGTAGTTAATGCCCATGCCGTCGCGTAGGGAACTGATGGGCAAATCCTCTTCCTCCAGTTCGTGGAAGGCCTGTACGACGGTCATTTCATCGTGGAAGATGGTGGTGAATTCCCGATAGGGTTTGCCGCAGGCATTGCCTTCACCCATTCCGGCACAATAATCCTTGTCGCCTTCTCCATTGATATCGATAACCGCGTTCAAATCGGAATAAACGATGTTGTTATCGTCATCCAGCATACGCAATATGGGTTGGCCTTGGTAGGGGCCGGATTTGTAGCTCGCCTGGTAATTGATTTTCGGCTGGTCGAATTCTGTGGTTCCTTGATCTTCATTGCTGGCAACCAGATCGTCATGGGTGACTTGGGATCGGTACCAGGTTGCGCCTTTGGGTTGCACATTCACCGAGCCGAACAGTCCCAGCCCCAGCTGTCCGCCATCGCCTTCGCCACCGGCCGGAGCGGCCATGGAATAAAACAGGTAGCCGCCTTCTTTCTTGGCGTACCACAGGTATTCACGGGTTTCGCCGGGCGCCGCCAGAGAACAAAGATCTTTTCCAAAATCCTTCGAATCGGTGGCGCATTGTCCATCGGCGCCTATCCAGCGATTGGCGCCAACATTGGCTCCTTGCGAGTCGATACCCGCTTCGATATGAATACTATTACGCTTAGCTTCTTCTTTCGACACCAGATCCAGCCCGTTGACATGGATGCTGGCATGGCGGGTCGCAGGTTCATCAGAATCTATGATTTTGGTAAGACGTTTGTCTTTAGCCTGGGCAAAGGCCGTTTCGGGATCGGCAACCAGATCTTGGCCGTTTTCTGCTGTTGCAAGCAGATTGGTGAATTTGACATGCAGGCAGTCGCCTTCGTTGACCCTTAGCACCAGGGGCCGGGGACGTTTGTCGCTGCGCAGCCTGACTTGGCCGGGCTTTAGATCTGGTTCATCGCGGGTTTCTGCCGGATTGTCGGAACTGGGAGCGGTTCCTTTGACCTCTTCTTGTTCATCATCGTCGACAGGTACGACATCTTTGCGTAGGGCGTACATCATTCCTGCCGGATTGAAAGATCCGAAGCGGTTATAGAAATAAACCTGATCGAGAGCGACCACGTCAGCATGGACGACTTTTCCGCATGTTGGCGTTTTAGATTGGCTTTGGTGTTGTTCCGTATCCGAATTTATTGGGTTCGGGTTTTCTGTGGATTCCGTTGAGTGTTTATAATTACATCCGGCCAGTATCGCTATTAACAGCCAGACCGTAGTCTTAGACAGGAATAAGGATACAGTCCCAGCGGGAAGTGGATTATCGTGGTTAAGCGCGAATTGATTGTAGTTTTTAATCATAATAATTCTCCCTAAAATCTGTTCAGTTTCGATTGGCGCCTAACTGCATCAATAGTCGATGGAAAGCTGATTGATACAAAAGCCACCGGCGCAAACCGTTTTCGTCGAAAGCTCGATCCGCCTTATGTCGCTGCCGCTGACACCAATAAAGGGCGCATTGTTTTTAGGGTTTGCGGCATCGAAATGGTCTGTTGAAACACCGTCGCAAGAAAATTCCCCATGAAAGCTGTTTGCAGAGTCGTACACATCCATAACCGCAGTGAACTTGCCGTTGCAGGCAACCTGTAACTGTACGCCAGCCGCCCTCACTTGTTTTCCATTTGCCGGATGGAAAATGATTTTCAACGGGCCATCATGGATAGCCTGATTTCCGGTCCATAATAGCGCCTCTTCAGCTTGGAAATTGCCGGTCCAATCGACCCAGGGCAATCCACCCTTCTTGGGTAGCGGATTTTGGTCACGCCGCTCAAGACCGTTTTGCATTCTATGAAAGGCGTCAAAATAAGGATAAATAACCACAATTTCCAGGCCGGGAAGTGCGAATATGTTGGATCCGTCGGAATCAGAGATGAACGCATGTCTAGGAGCCCCCGCCTGATTCCAGCGGACTTCCTTAGCGCCTATGATTTCGGCCCGATTTTTTAGCTGAGTAAATAGGGTCATTTTGGCTTCCCCGTTAAAAATTAACTTGAGTTTTTATTTAGACTTCCGAAGACCCTGTCATTAGGGTCTTTACGAAGCAGAGTCATTGCTTATCCGGGCCGATATTCACGACCGGTTTGTAAAAATGATCAGTTCAAACAGGAGAGCGCCGATATGTCTCCAGGCCAAGGCGCCAACTTCGGCACTACATCGGCCCCCAGGCTCCAACCGTTGACCAGGAATGCCAAACACTGGAGGTTAAGCTGGGGTTGCAGCGCTCCGGGCGCCCATCCTTCCGGAAAAATGTATTCGCCAACCGGGGCTTGGTACTGCCCTGCCTTCAATCCGTGAGCAAACAGTGTCGGACTAGGCAAGGGTAGCGACGTGCCAATTGGAAAACCGGTTCCGTTGCCAACGCGTGCAAGTAGCTCACGGGTTGCGCCCATTTGCTGCCCATTTACGTCGAAAAGTACGCCGGAGGCTTTTTGAGTGATCAGGCGATAACGACCAAAGGGCGCAGGTTTCATGATTCCAGGGCCTATACGGCGCACCTTGGCGCTTCCGGGAGTTTCGTCAACCGCGTAAATATTGACGGGGCGACTCGGATCGGTAGTAAAACCTTCCACTTTAATAAGATCCTGGCATTCCATCTCAGAGCCGCATCGTGGTTGAGGGGCGGGGTTGGTGATATTGCCGCGTGTACCGATCAAGGATTCGTCCAAGGTGACATAAGCGGGATCTTTACCCGGTTCGGTATAAATTCCAATGTCAGCGCCGATCGTATGTGCGGAGATATAGAGGCCCGCTGAGTCCTGGGCCAAGGTTCCTTGGTAAACGATGTAGTCGCCTTCTTTAAAAGGCGCTTGTTTAGTCGGATCGCAGGCCGGAGAGCATTTGTTGATGGTGTCCGCAGGAAAACCAGCAGCAGGACGGATTAAATCGTTCGGGCCCATCACAAAGAATTTCAAGGGAATGCCGCCGTCCGCCGGGCGATTTTTCGCCGGGCATTCCAGATCATTGCCGGATCTCGGCACGCACATCGGGTAGCCGGTGGCGGCGTGAACCGTCGGGTTGTCTTGGTCGACAGTAAAACGCGGGTCGGGAAAACGCGAATTCGGGTCGACAGTTGCCGGCGGCTGTGCGGGCGGAGACGGAGGATTGGGCGCGTAGCCACTGCTGTACCGACCGTCATTAACGGCGGGATCGTTCGGGTCATTAATTTTCGGATCATTGAGGCGAACGCGGGCATTCGGCGCGATGCAGGTTGCGAGGGGGGTATTATCAGGGCCGACGCACAGCTCTCCATTCAGCGGGTCATTAACGATGCTGTTGATTTTCCGAATATACCCTGCGCCCGCGTTCAGCCCCTGCTGGGAAATATGCACCAGCCCGGCGATATAGGTGCATGTCGGAGAGCAAACGATGTTGCCGTCCACCGCTACTTCAAATGCGGCCAGAGGCGGCACCTTATCTTGCAGCGCCAGGCCGGATTCATTATTGGCTCGTGATACGCCCTGAGCCTTCATGAATATCTGCCATGGCGTAAGATAGGTGGCGGGCATAACTACCACGGTATTTGTAGGGATAGTGACCGTCACGCCGTTAACCACGATCTTCGCCCCGATAAATAGATTAGCCGCATTGAAAGGGAGTAGGGCGGCTCGTGGCTCGGCGTCTTTCGGACAAGTGTCCGTACCTGAGTTAAATTGATTATCGAGACAAAAGTTTTGGATATGTCCGAGGATTTGAAAGGGGGTGGTAGGCACTGCAGCATGCAAAGGAAAGGCGATCACCGACACTATGATCGATACAAAAATAGCAGTTCGTAGCTTATTCATAAAAGATTCTCCTTGGAATTGAATGCGAACACTGACGGATAAGAAACCCACTGCGCTTCGATACACCTAATTTCGCATCTAGTCGGATGCATTTTCATAATTGAGCAGCTATTTAGCTTTATTGCCCGAATAAACTTTATTGCCGTTAAGATTGATATTGCATTTTACGACCGACTTCAAACTCAGATAATTAAGGGCCAGTTGAACCATTAAACTGGATGCTTCAAATCCCAGGCGCGGCAACCACCATTGCGTGATGCCTTTGACGGTATCCGCCGCATTAGGATGGTTGTTCAAATAACATTCAATTTGATCGGCTATTTGCTGCACATCGGAATCGTTGAATTCAGACATTTTCTGACCAGACTTTAATAATCAATTTATAAGCAATATTCATGCCTAAATACATCATATTGATTTTATTGGAAATATAAATAAAGGGCAGGCTGGGGCGGGTAAATTTTAACCCGGCTGTTTTGACGATATAAGCGCTATCTTTATGATTAATAATGCTTTGTGCGCTTGACCCGGAAAAGTGGCTAGTGGGTTAGTTTTTACCCGGTTCGATAGGCGGTTAGACAGGATAGTCAGCCGAGTGAACAGAGTAGGCGTTAGGAGTTGGTCGACGCGTTGCCAAGTCTTTCCGGTTCCTGTGCGCCGGAAGCGGAAAGACGCTCGCCCGATTAAACTGCGTACAATACTTACGCACAAAATCTGTGGATAACTCTGTGTATTGATTGTTTTGTTTATCGCTTAGCCGTGGTTTTTATTACAGTTTTGTTAAATTGTACAAAAACGCACCAAATCGATAATTTAATTAACTATCAATGATTTACGTTAGGATAGCGGATTTTAAACAGTTTGTTTGCAGGCCGCGCCAAGCCGTTGATTGTTGCTGTGTGCAAAATAGTAAGGGAACAGGAAATAACTCAAATACCATTTATCGTGTTCTATAGTAGGATACAAGTTCCGGGAACGCCAAGCCCCAGCTTGGCGCGACAAGCAGCCA
>JAYTLW010000004.1:0-11729 GCA_043729025.1 Methylobacter sp. | reverse complement strand
AGACATGTTCGGGATCAAATTTATAGGGCATCCGGATAACAGGCGTTGGACGCGACATCAAGCCTGGACTGCAAACAGCTATCCGTTACGAAAAGACTTTCCTGTTCAGGGTACACCGGTAGACATTACTGCGCCCGATATGCATTATCCGTTTATCAAATCCCACGGCGCGGGCGTTTATGAAATTCCGGTAGGACCGGTGCATGCCGGCATTATTGAGCCTGGGCACTTTAGGTTCCAGGCCGTCGGCGAACTGATCCTGAATCTGGAAGAGCGTTTGGGTTATGTACATAAAGGCATAGAGAAAATCGCTGAAGGCAGAACGCCAGAGTCTTTAGCCAAGCTGGCGGGTCGTGTCTCCGGCGATACCACGGTTGGACATTGTTGGGCAGCCTGTATGGCAATGGAACAAGCTGCGGGCGTTGAAATTCCGCCTCGCGCCGCTTTGATACGCGGCATTCTGGCGGAACGGGAACGCATCGCCAACCACATGGGCGATATAGGCGCAATCTGTAATGATGTCGCTTTTGTGTTTGCGCAAATGCAGTTTACCCGCTTGCGCGAACTCTGGCTACGCACCAATGCAATGGTTTTCGGTCATCGTTTGTTGATGGATCAAATTATCCCCGGTGGTGTTGCCTGCGACCTGTCGGATGCATCCTGTAGCTTGATCAAGAAAGATATAGCCGAATTAAGAGCGGAACTGGCGGAGGTTATACTCGCGCTGGACCTTAATTCATCGCTGGAAGACCGGCTGTATACGGCCGGTTTTTTGTCTGAACAAACCGCCGCCGCATTTGGAACCTTGGGTTACGTCGGGCGCGCCAGCGGACAGAATTTCGATGTGCGCCGCGATGCGCCTTACGCGCCTTATGATCGGGTCGCAGTTAAAGTGCCGTTGGAAACTCAGGGCGATATTGCCTCCCGATTATGGATTAGGTACAAGGAAATCAGGGCGGCTTTCCGTCTGATCGAAGAGTTCATCAACCTACTCGACGCCGGTGAACTATGCAGCGACTGGCAAATGCCCCCAGCAGGCAATGAAGGCCTGGGCATCGTCGAGGGCTGGCGCGGTGAAATTATCAGCTACATCAGGTTTGATGCCGATAACAAAATCGCCCGTTACTATCCGCGCGACCCCAGTCAATTGAACTGGCCTGCGCTGGAAAAATTGGTACTGAATAATATCGTGCCGGATTTTCCTGTGTGCAACAAGTCCCTGAATGGCTCTTATTCAGGCAATGATTTATAGGAAGGGGGAAATGCTGAGAATTTTTAAAAAAATCCTGACCACGGGTGTCGTCACAGAACGATTTAAAACGCCCGGAGACGACGAACTGGAGGCATTGGGCATCCAAATCAAAAATCATATCGATAAGAAATTTTCCGGTAGCATTGCGATACGTCAAGTCGATGCAGGCTCCTGTAACGGCTGCGAACTGGAAATTCATGCACTGAATAATCCCTATTACGATATTGAGCGTTTTGGCGTCCATTTTGTAGCCTCGCCAAGACACGCCGATGTGCTGCTGGTCACCGGGCCGGTGTCCAGGCACATGCAAACCGCGTTACTGCGCACTTACGAAGCGACACCGAACCCGAAATGGGTGGTTGCAGCCGGTGATTGCGCTGCCTGCGGCGGCGAATTCGGCGTGTCTTATGCCAGTTGCGGCGCGGTGTCCAATGTCATTCCGGTCGATGCGGTGATTCCCGGTTGCCCACCTACACCATTGGCGTTGATGAAAGGATTGCTGGGTTTGATGAACGTAAGAAATGAAAAAATGCTGTGAACATCGTAGGGGCGACCGGCCGGTCGCCCTTGAAGCACATTTGAGCGGAAAAAAGGGTCGGAAAAAAGGGTCAAGTCTTGCATTGTGCAACCACTCGACTCACTGTCGAATAATGGCATCCAAAATATATTGCAATTTCATTCATTGTATAGCCACCAGACTGATATGCAGCAACAATAGCGTCATTTACAGTGGCATTGCCTTCCTGGTATTCCTGTAGACTTTTAGCAGGTTTCCGACGCTGCTTTAGCGGGACTTCCGAAAGCTTACCTTCCTGGTGAGCAATGTGCTTCATATGCTTTTCAACAAATTTTTTATCACCCAAATAAATTTGATGTTTTAAGTCACGCCAAATCTCTTGCACTCTCCCCTGAGAAATGAACTCTTGAAAACGCTCAATTGCACGGTTACGTTGTTTACCAAATTGCAATAACATGGCATCGGTTGCCAACCCTTCAAAGCCATTTTGTTTACCTATCATTACCAGATAACTACTCCACCGCCAATCCTCAGGTTTTTCGACCATGTGGGCCCTTACCGGATTCAATATTATATATCGACTCAGCTCTAGCAAATAACTGTCCTTATCGACCAAAATAGCCTTGTAACGCCCCTGAAATAAATGGCCGACACGCTTGTGTGTGCTATTGAATCGCTGTGTAAATACGCCATTAAGATGGCGCATTCCGCGTGATAAATTCCCATCAGGCGTTTCAACAAGCAAATGGTAATGATTGGTCATTAAGCAATAGGCATGGATGACCCAATTAAAACGCTGACATACTTCAGACAACAGCGATAAAAACAACAAAAAATCGGTCTCATCTAAATAAATGGGCTTTTTCTCATTGCCCCGTGAGGTGACATGATACAAAGCGCCCGCAAATTCTATCCTAAGTGGACGACTCATTTTTTTACCTATACAGGTTGGTAAAATTAAAAGAGCCAGTATATTTTAAAAAGCCTAAATGCACAATGCAAGACCTGACCCCATAATTCCTACCATAATTCCTCTAATTCCTCTAATTCCTCTAATTCCTACTAATTCCTAATTCCTAATTCCTAATTCCTATGACACCATAATTCCGCCACATAATTCCGCCATAATTCCGCATAATTCCGCATAATTCCGTAATTCCGTGACCCCATAATTCCGCTAATTCCGCCACCGGATACCAAAAATAAAAAAACTTTCCTTAAGTAATAAAATAGCAACCGTGTACGGTGACAAAGTCTCAAAAACATGTTAAATAGCGTAGCGGCGGTCGGTGCATAACCTAGTTATGCCTCACGGACTCCCGTCTACCAGCGTAAATGGGCGGAGACTCCAGAAATGCGCAACATCCGAATAATCTGAAGGAGAAAAAAATGACTGAAGCTGATCGCATCAAATATCTACGCATCGCACTAGTAGTCGTAGGGTTAACCTTCACTTTCGGCATATGGCCTCTCACCATCGTCTGGCCGTCCGGCTGGTCTTGGCATCCAGGAGGACGCTCGGAGTATCTTGAAATGATTTTGGGCATCTATGCCACGCTCGGCGTGTTCCTGATGTTCGCATCTCGTGATCCGATGGCGCACAGAAGCCTAATTTAGTTTACGGTCTGGTCAAGTGTCGTACACGCCGCGATTATGGCTGTTCAGTCCATCGCCAATCACCAGCACATTGGGCATCTTTGGGGGGACGTTTTGGCTTTGATTGTCGTTGCGGCCTTATTGGCAATCCTGACCCCGCGTCAGGCCTCTGCAACGAAACTGAGTTCAGCGGCATAACATGGCGCTTGACCGTAAGGCTGTATCCACGGCTTATATGTTGACCAACGCGTCTTAGTGTCAAATCTATTGCTCGGAATCTATGGATTTGCCCTCATCAGAGTCACTGTCTTTATCATCATCGCTCGACGACCTAGTTAAATTATTTTCTTTTGCGGTCACTTTCATCAACAGCACCATCCCTAGTACTATGGCTATCACCATCACTATTTCCATCATCATTCTCATCATAGCCATCACCACTGTTATGCAGTTAATAGAGCCTGCTGACGCTTCCGTCTTGCAGATTTATTCTGCCATTTTCTAGTCCTCATTCACCAAGCTGTCAACCACTTTCTCGATCTTGCGTATCTGGTAGCTACTGAACACGGAATCCGAGGATAAATGAGTTAAACGACCCGCTAAAAGCGATAGTTACGATTAAATAGCTAGAAAATGTTTTAACACACTTATATAACCTGCTGATTTTAAAATACTACCTACCAGTGGGTAATTTTTATGCTATTATGCAGATGTAAATTGTTAACAGCTACTCTGAGGCACCTTTATGAATAAAAAACACTTACTTGTCATGGCTACGCTAGCAAGCGCGAGCATTCTCCCATTGGTCACTCAAGCGGGTGACTACCAGGATAACAGATGGTATGTCGCTCCTTTCGGCACTTACGTTAGGCCCGGCGGCGATCGCGATGCGAAAGACGGTTGGGGCGGCGGCATGGGCATCGGTAAAATGCTCAATGAGCATTTCAATGTCGAGATGAGAGGTTTTTATCAAGGCATGAGTACCGACGGCGGTCGCAATGGTCGTTGGGACATGACCGGCGGCACTGCTGACGTGCAGTACTTCATTTTCCGTGATAAATTCTCGCCTTACACCGTACTGGGTTTAGGCGCGATGAACACCAGCACCCATGGTGATAGCGGCACAGGATTTATCGGCGAAGCGGGTGCCGGCTTCACTTATGAGGTGCACGACAACTTTTTGCTGCGCAGTGATGTCCGTTACCGTTATAACAACAACATCAATGCCCAGCTGCAACCCGGCACTGATGAATTTCATGACATGACGGTCAATCTGGGTTTTGTTGTGCCATTGGGCGCAAAATCCAAACCGGCACCTAAGCTTGAAGTGCCCGTAGCGGTGGCAGCAGCTCCTGCCGCAAGTTGTTCAACACTGGATAGCGATGCTGACGGCGTAAATAATTGCGATGATGCCTGTGCAGGCACTATGTCCGGCGCCAAGGTTGATGTCAAAGGTTGCCCCATCAGCCTGGAACTTAAAGGCGTTAATTTCAGGGTTGATTCCGATGCATTGACGCCTAATGCAAAAATCATTTTGGATCGTGTTTCACGCGATTTGATCGCATACCCACAAAAGAATGACATCGAAGTTCATGGACATACCAGCAGCGAAGGCTCCAACTCTCACAACATGAAGCTGTCGCAGCGTCGCTCGCAATCGGTTGTTAACTATCTTAAACTACAAGGCGTTACCAATAAAATGTATGCAAAAGGTTACGGTGAAAACCAGCCTGTTGCCGACAACAGTACTGCGCAAGGTCGCGAGATGAACCGTCGCGTCGAATTGGTGTGGGTAGGTAACTAGCGCTGTCTGTCCCGCGTCGACTACAAAATACTCCTGTGACAACTCCATCGGAGCGTAGCGGCGCGGGAACATTTATGTTTCTCCTGTTAATTGTCGTCAAATTTGCTTGCGATTTTCGCAGCAATGTCCCTGTTCAATAGATTCTCTAAGCGTTACGTACCCGGCGACCCATAACACGCCGTAACTGTAACTATACACATCGAAAAATACTCAACCTCCCTAAATCGCATCCATCCAGCTTTTTATATTGAAAAACACAGCTTAATCTCATATCCTCCACGCTGAGGTTTTACTGAAGGTTAAAACCTGCGCTCACTCTGCTCTAAATTACTCCCCTTGGAGACTGTATGAAGATTGGTATACCTAAAGAAATACACCCCGGTGAAAAACGTGTGGCCACTACGCCAGAGGCCGCCGAACACATTATCAAACTGGGTTTTTCTGTCCTGGTCGAAAGCGGCGCGGGACTAGCTGCGAATATTTCCGATGAAGCCTATAAAGAAGCGGGCGTGGAAATCGTCAACACCGCCAAGGCCTTGTGGAAAAAAGCCGACATCATTATGAAGGTGCGCGCGCCCGAGCGTCACCCCGAACTGGCGCTGGATGAAATAGAGTTATTGCCCAAAGGCGGCCATTTGATCAGCTTTATCTGGCCTGCGCAAAATGAAGAGTTGATGCAGAAACTGGCGGCCAAGTCAGCCACGGTGCTGGCGATGGACAGTGTGCCGCGCATGTCCAGGGCGCAAAAGCTCGACGCCTTGAGCTCGATGGCCAATATCGCCGGTTATCGCGCCGTCATCGAGGCTGCACAGCATTTCGGCCGATTTTTTACCGGACAGATTACCGCCGCCGGTAAGATTCCGCCCGCCAAGGTGCTGGTTATCGGCGCAGGGGTCGCAGGTCTTGCCGCGATCGGCACGGCAAAAAGCATGGGCGCTATCGTCAGAGCTTTTGATACTAGGCCCGAAGTTAAAGAACAAATCGAAAGCATGGACGCCGAGTTTTTAATGCTGGATTTTAAAGAAGAAGGCTCAGGCGCCGGCGGTTACGCCAAAACCATGTCCAAGGAATTTATCGAAGCCGAGATGGCCTTGTTCGCCAGACAGGCGATGGACGTGGACATCATCATCACCACCGCGCTGATTCCGGGAAAACCGGCACCCAAACTGATCACCGAAGGCATGGTTAAATCCATGAAACCGGGCAGCATTATTGTCGATCTGGCGGCCGAGCAAGGCGGCAACTGCGCGTTGACCGAGAAAGATGAAGTGGTGGTAAAACACGACGTGACCATTATCGGCTACAGCAATCTACCCAGCCGTTTGGCTAATCAATCGAGTCAGCTTTATGCGACCAACCTCCGGCATTTGTTAACGGAGCTTTGCCCTGAAAAGAACGGCACGATCAACGTCAATATGGACGATGAGGTGATACGCGGCACTACGGTCATTAAAGCAGGCGAAATCACCTGGCCGCCACCGCCACCCAAGCTCTCCGCCGCTCCCGCGCCGCAAACCGAAGCCCCGGCTTATGTGCAGGCTCAACAAAAAAAATCCACCATCCCGGCAGCGATCAAGCAGTTGATACCGTTAATTATCGGCGGCTTGGCGCTGTTCGGCATCGGTTCGGTGGCCCCTGCGTCGTTCATGGCGCATTTTACCGTGTTTGTGCTGGCGTGTTTCATCGGTTATCAGGTGATCTGGAATGTGTCCGCCTCGCTGCATACGCCGTTAATGAGTGTAACCAATGCGATCAGCGGCATTATCGTAATCGGTGCTGTTGTGCAGGTTTCCTCGCCGGGCTTGACTATCAGTATCCTGGCAGGATTGGCGATACTCAATGCATCCATCAATATTGCCGGCGGCTTTTTAGTCACCCGCCGCATGTTAGAAATGTTCAGAAAATAACCGGAGAAAGAGATGTCCCAAAGTTTAATCACGATGTCCTACATCGTCGCCACCATTCTGTTTATTTTCAGCCTAAGTGGCTTGAGCAATCAGGAAACCGCCCGCCGAGGCAATTATTACGGCATGTTAGGCATGGCGATAGCCATTATCGCCACCGCTTTGAGCGCTGCGGTCACCTCCTACGTTATTTTAATCTCCGCCTTGTTAATCGGCGGCACAATAGGTGTGAAAGCTGCGTTAAAAGTTGAAATGACCCAAATGCCGGAACTGGTCGCCATCATGCACAGCCTGGTGGGTCTGGCGGCGGTATTGGTGGGCTACGCCAATTTCATGGACAGCTCTTTGAGCATCAGCGGCGTGGAAAAAACTATCCACGAAGTAGAAATTTACATCGGTATACTGATCGGCGCCGTGACCTTTTCAGGCTCGGTGATTGCTTTTGGCAAGCTCAGCGAACGCATCAGCGGCAAACCGCTGTTATTGCCGGGTCGTCATTGGTTAAATTTAGGGTTGTTGATTTCTGCCCTCTTGTTAGGAAGGCTATTTTTGCAACAAGCCGAAACCGGCGGCGGCACTTTCCCCTTGTTGCTGATGACCGTGGTTGCCCTGGCCTTCGGCGTACACATGGTCATGGCTATCGGCGGCGCCGATATGCCGGTGGTGGTGTCGATGCTCAACAGCTATTCCGGATGGGCTGCGGCGGCTACCGGTTTTATGTTAAGCAACGATTTGCTGATCGTAACCGGCGCATTGGTGGGCAGCAGCGGCGCAATCTTAAGTTACATCATGTGCCGGGCGATGAACCGTAATTTTATCAGCGTGATTGCCGGGGGCTTCGGTACGGCTTCAGGCGGAGAAGCAGCTGTCATTGAAGGCGAGGTAACGCCTATCAGCGCTGAAGATACCGCGCGATTATTGTTGGATGCCAAAAACATCATGATCATCCCAGGCTACGGCATGGCTGTTGCGCAGGCTCAACACACCGTCAATGAAATCACCAAGCTGTTGCGGGATAAAGGCAAGAAAATAGGTTTCGGCATCCACCCCGTTGCAGGACGTATGCCCGGTCACATGAACGTGCTGTTGGCCGAAGCCAAAGTGCCTTACGACATCGTGTACGAAATGGATGAAGTCAATGAGGATTGGGCGCATGTCGACGTATCCATCGTGATCGGCGCCAACGACATCGTCAACCCATCGGCGCTGGATGATCCGAACAGTCCGATTGCCGGTATGCCGGTACTGGAATGCTGGAAAGGCGAAACCACTATCGTCCTTAAGCGCAGCATGGCGTCAGGCTATGCTGGCGTCGGTAATCCATTATTCGTGCTGGAAAACACCCGCATGTTGTTCGGCGACGCCAATACCACCATGCAGGCGGTGTTGAAGGCTTTGAAGGGCTAAGGTTTATAAGTTGGGGTGAGCAAAGCTCACCTCATCCTTATCTTATAAAACCTATTTTAACTTAGCAATACCTGATTACCCATCAAACTCAGCGATGATACAACACCATGAGTAACCTATAAAATCAATCGGTTACGAGAAAGGGCATGTGTTGCAATTCTTGCAAAGGCAACAAGTCACCTCACTTTGTAAACCTTATTATTGCTGTACCTCGTATTTGTTAGGGCAACAGCCTGCAGTTGGGTTGTGCAATGGCTGAAGATCATGGGTAATCAGGTAGCAATGGGCATGAAATAAAATCAACAAAGAAATATTGGTCGCAGGCTCGTAGGGGCGGATTTATCCGCCCAGGCGAATGAATTCACCCCTACAGATGATCAAATTATTTCATGCCCGTTTCTTAAGCCGAATCCGGCGTGTCGGCCAAGTCCGGCTTACAACGATCCGAAATAAGCTGTTAATGCTTTAATATCCGCTTCAGACAAGTTGGCGGCAATGGCTTGCATAGGCCCGCTTTTGCGTAATCCTTGCTTGAAGGCATTTAACTGTAGCGCGAGATATTCAGGATGTTGCCCGGCCAGCCTTGGAAACTGGCCGTTACCTTGAGCATTGGCGCCGTGGCAGCCCAGACACATACCGGCTTTGTCTGCGCCTGATTTCGCCAATGCCGGATCGCCGCCTGCTGTAACCGCTTTCCGACTGGAAAAAAAGGCAGCAAGATTAGTGATGTCGTTATTATCCAAATTGGCCGCCATCGATTGCATCATGGGGTTAATACGTTCCCCAGCCTTGAACGCTTTAAGTTGATTGGCCAAGTAGACGGCTTGTTGCGCCGCCAGGTTGGGCCATTGCGCGTTGCTGCTGTTACCTTGTTGACCATGACAGCTAACACAGGCGCCGGCTTTTTGTTCCCCGGATGCTATATCGGCTGCCGAAACCGGCACTGTCAAAAAAACGAACAGGAACAAAGAAAAGATTACGAGTTGTTGGTGTGGGTTCATGGTTCACCTCTAGTAAAGTTAGTCTGATCTGTTGTTGGGCTAACGTAACAGTCTGTATTGCCCAGATAAAGCCTACACTATACAACTAATAACAAAAAAATCTAACGGTTGACACGGGGGATTTTGAGTTGATCGGCACAAACTATCCGACAGAACGACCGTACAAAGCTGGTCTTCTGTGCATTGGACGGTGGATTAAAGGCTGTGGAATTGCTGTGTACAGGAGGCCTGGACACAGCAAGACATTATTTTACTATGCGTAAATTGGGTTTGGCGGTCGGTTTTTTTGCTGGCGGAAGTGGTTCGTCGCCATCTTCCTGGTCGAAGATCATACCTTTGCCGTTTTCTTTGGCGTAGATCGCCAATACGGCGGTTATCGGTGCGCTGATATGCATGGATTTTCCGCTAAATCGGGCATTAAATTCAATGTCCTCGTTGCCTAGAGTAAGTCCCTGTATCGCTTCCGGTCTTATATTCAAAACGATTTTGCCGTCTTCAATAAATTCTGTCGGCAATATTGCGCTGGTGTCTTCTGCATCCACGAGCAGATGCGGCGTCAGATTATTGTCAATAATCCATTCGTAAATTGAACGAATTAAATAAGGCTTTAGATTGGTCATGTTGCTAGGATTTATTTTAAAGGCTCGATCATTTCTTTTTCAGCTTCGCTAAGACTACGCTTGAACGCGGCCCTGTTGAATATGCGCTGGGCATAATTGGTAATTACGTCATTCGGCGTCGATACATCAATGCCTATGCTGGGCAGTCGCCATAATAACGGCGCGATCACGCAATCGATCAATGAAAACTCGTCGCTCATAAAATAGGGTCTGGCGGCAAATATAGGCGCGGCGGACAAGATGCTTTCTCTGAGCATTTTCTTGGCGCGCGCGGACTTTTTTTCTCCGGAAAACAAAATTTCGTCCAGCAACTGATACCAATCCTGGTCGATGCGCTTGATCAGCATTCTGGCATTCGCCCGTGAAACCGGATCCATTTGGTGCAAAGGGGGATGCGGAAACCGTTCGTCCAAGTATTCCATGATAATGCGCGAGTCATAAAGAACCAGGTCTCGTTCAATCAGTGTCGGTGACGTGGCGTTGGGATTGAGTTCAAGTAAATCTTCGGGCGGCTCGGAGGGATCGTAATATTCTATGTCTGCGACCACCCCTTTCTCGTGCAATACAAAGCGGGCGCAATGGCTCATCGCGCATGTTGGGGATGAGAAAAGCGTCATTACAGATTTACGAGTAATATTTGTCACGAATAACAACCTCTTTTAGGCGTGTAAGGCGGTAAAAAAAAGGCATTATAACAGATTGGCGAGGTTTTTATTTGCAGATGTTAGGTAGGTTGGGTTACGACTGCATGAATGCAAGAGGTAGAGCAATGCAGGAAATTGCCGAGCGACAGCGTAATCCAACCTTTTCCGCGTTATATGTTGGGTTACGGCTAGCGCCTAACCCAACCTACGACTCTCAAAAATTAATGGACGTCCTTCCAGTATTCTTTCTTTAACAGATAGGCTAGAACAATAAACATTAATATAAAAAATATCACGTATTTTCCAATACGTTGCCTTTCCAATTGCACCGGTTCACCGGCGTAAACCAGAAAATTAACCAAGTCGCTGACCATAAGATCGAATTCCTCGGTCGATAAAGTGCCCGGCTCATCAATAATCAGCTTATCAATATGCTGTTGACCGTCTTCCGTTTTATAAACCGGTTTTTGTTGGCCCTGGATTTGCCAAAGCACATTAGGCATGGCGACATCTTTAAAAATCGTGTTGTTGACGCCAAAGGTTTTAGTTTTATCGGCATAAAAACCTTTTAAATAACTGTATAGCCAATCAGCGCCACGAGAGCGAGCAATCAACGACAAATCAGGCGGCTGCACGCCAAACCATTTTTCGGCGTCATGCGCATTCATAGCGGTGTTCAGTTGATCGTAGATATTAGCGCCTTCCGGAGCAATGTCCTTTAACACTTTTTTGGGATCGACATTAACATCAAGGGCGATACGCAGGTAGCGGATATGCTTGATGGAATGGCAGCCCAAACAATAAGTGACAAAGTGTTTTGCGCCGCGTTGCAATGAAGCGTTATCGCTAAGGTCTACGTCCGCGTCCTGAAGCTCTACGCCTTCTGATGCATAAGCGCCAAACGACAGGATCAACAATAAAAACAGCGTGATTAATTTTTTCATATCAGTCGAGGCTCTCTTTTAGTTTTTTTGCTAATCGAGT
>JAYTLW010000003.1:0-2857 GCA_043729025.1 Methylobacter sp. | reverse complement strand
GAACAATAAAGGTAGCTCGTTAAGAAAAGCTTTAGACTGTAGGCTTTGTTATACTGTAACCACCCTAATAACTTACCGGACAGTATTATGGCTACCATTACTTTTGATACCTTAAAGTTTGTCGAAAAACTCAAAGCAGGCGGCATTCCTGATGAGCAAGCCAAGGCCATATCGGAGGCATTCCGCGATGCTTCAGGGGAAGCTGATCTGGTTTCTAAAAAAGATCTGCAAATTGAACTTGCCCCTATTCGAGCGGATATTAATTTAATTAAATGGATGCTGGGCATATTGTTGGGTGGCGTACTCACGTTAATTCTTAAAGCATTTTTTCCGCTATGACCTGTAGGGTACGCACCGCGTACCTTTATAGCTGTAAGTATAGGTAACTCGTGATTCACCCTAAACTATTATTTCGTCTGATCCATATCAACTGGGTCCTGGTCTTTCACGGCCTGGATGAAATCGTTTTAAAAACCCATTTATTCCGCCCCGTTCGTTATGTGGCGATTTTCTCCCCCAATTACTGGCTCAAGGGCCGGGAAGAACCTCGCGGCGTCAGAATCAGGCGCGCTCTGGAAGATTTGGGGCCTATTTATGTCAAATTCGGCCAGGCCTTGTCTACCCGCAAAGATCTGCTGCCCGATGACATCGCCGACGAACTGGTCAAACTACAGGACAAGGTTCCGCCTTTTGCGAGCGACCTGGCTCGCAGCATTATTGAGCAAGAACTCGGCATGTCTATCAGCGAGGCGTTTGCCGAGTTTGATGCCGAACCGCTGGCTTCCGCGTCCGTCGCTCAGGTGCATACCGCCGTATTGCACAGCGGCGAAAGCGTTGTAGTCAAAGTATTGCGTCCCGACATAGAAAACCGGATACGCTCGGACATCGGGCTGCTTTACGAACTGGCCCGCTTTGCCGAGCGCTTTTGGTCTGAAGCAAGACGCTTACGTCCTGTCGATGTGGTTGCCGAATTTGAACGCACCACGCTGGATGAACTCGATCTGGTCAGGGAAGCGGCCAATGCCGCGAAATTGCGCCGCAACTTCGAAAACTCCGCGCTCATCTATATCCCGGAAATTCACTGGCCGTTAACCCGACGCAAAGTCTTGGTCATGGAGCGTATCCACGGCATTCCGGTCGGCAACATCGAGCAGCTTAGGGAGGGCGGCGCCGATTTCAAATTGCTTGCCGAGCGCGGCGTGGAAATCTTTTTTACCCAGGTGTTCAGGGATAATTTCTTTCATGCCGACATGCATCCCGGCAATATTTTTGTCGATCTGCCGGCCAAATATATTGCCGTTGATTTCGGCATCGTCGGCACGCTGTCCTTGTCGGATCAGCGCTATCTGGCCGAAAATTTTCTGGCTTTTTTCAATCGCGATTATCGCAAAGTGGCCGAAATGCATGTGGAATCGGGCTGGGTTCCGGGCTCTACCCGCATCGAAGAGTTTGAGTCCGCGATACGCAGCGTGTGCGAGCCGATCTTTGAAAAACCGCTTAAAGATATTTCCTTCGGGCAACTGCTGCTGCGATTATTTCAGACTGCAAGGCGTTTCGACATGCACGTTCAGCCGCAGCTGGTGCTGCTGCAAAAAACCCTGCTCAATATCGAGGGCTTGGGGAGGCAGCTTTATCCCGAGCTGGATTTATGGCAAACCGCGAAGCCTTTTCTGGAAAAATGGTTCCACCAGCGCGTCGGCCCTAAAGCCAAAATCGACAAACTGATCAAACAGTTCCCCGAATTTGCCGAGCATTTCCCCGAGATTCCCTCGTTGATTTATAAAGCGCTGGATAATGCCGCTCAGGCAAAACAACATACGGAACTGCAAAACCGGGAATTAATGCTGCTGCGCGAGCAAATGGCGAACCATCACCGCGCTACGGTCTGGGCCATGCTGCTCAGCGCGGCAGTCATCAGTGCGGCGGTGTTGTTTCAATAAAGCGGTTTGCGCTATCCTCTGGAACGGTAACTAAGTAACCTGGACAAAAATGCAAATGCCCAAGTAATTTTATTTTCATTCCCTACATTTTTTTCTACAACAATAGACAGGTGTAAAAATGGTTGCTCTTGAAACTCCGATCTGTGATTTTGGCAAAAAAGCATTCGATTTTGAATTGCCCGGCGTTGATGGGCGTACCTGGTCGCTGCAACAGTGCATGGGCGAAAACGGCCTGCTGGTGATGTTTATCTGCAATCATTGTCCGTATGTCAAAGCGGTGCAGGAGCGGATTGTCAGGGATGCATTGGAGCTTAAAGCGCTGGGCGTCGAGTCGGTAGCGATCATGTCCAATGATACGGCTGAATATCCCGCCGATTCTTTCGACAACATGAAAAAACTGTCCGAGCAGTTAAATTTTAGTTTTCCGTATTTGCTGGATGATAGCCAAGAAGTCGCCAAGGCATATGGCGCGGTCTGTACGCCGGACTTCTTTGGTTATAATGCCGACTATGAACTGCAATACCGGGGACGGCTGGATGCCAGCCGCAAGGAAACCGCGCCACCCGATACCCAACGGGAATTATTCGAGGCGATGCAACAGATTGCTGCAATCGGTCAGGGCCCGAAACAGCAAATCAACAGCATCGGTTGCTCGATCAAATGGAAGCAAGCTTAACTTTATCCCAATGTCTGTGGGAGGGGCTTTAGCCCCGACAATCGAGGCTAAAGCCCCTCCCACAAATATTGAAAGTCAACCCACAACAATGAGAGCGCAATATGTCAATTAAGAGAATGGTAGATCTGGACTTGTCAGGCAAACGGGTGTTAATCCGTCAGGATTTGAATGTGCCGGTAAAAAACGGCGCTGTGACCAGCGACATCCGCATCCAGGCCAGCGTACCCACCATTGAAAAAGC
>JAYTLW010000002.1:0-5432 GCA_043729025.1 Methylobacter sp. | reverse complement strand
GTATTCACAAACGGCACGTAGACCGCCGAAAGGATTATCGCCAGAATCCGCGCACGGCATATTCGAAGTCCGAAAAGGTACGCGGTGCGCACCCTACTCACCATATTGAAAGTATGAATAACTAATTATTGCATAGTAGGATGATGGCTTAGCCATTCTTTCAGGGCAATATCAATGCGAGTTTGCCACCCTACCCCAGTTGCCCGAAAGGCTGAAACAACATCAGGCGATAACCTGATGGTTATGCGCTCCTTGGTTTGCTCAGACAACGGACGTCCCAGACGTTGAGGCTTGAGCTGGGAAAATTCTGCATCACTTAATTCGTAAGTGTCAGGGTCAACAGCAATGCCAGCGTTAATAGCAGCATCTTCTTCGTCAGTAGGCTGGTAGAACTTACGGGTTGATATGGATTTCATAACGCTTTACCTCACGTTTATTGGCCTTACGTAAACTAACAATGCGACGCTCGTCATCGCGGTCAATATAAACAACACAATATACTCGATCTAAAACAGGCATATAACCGATCATGCGCTGCTCTCCATAGTCTCTGCGGTTATCCGGTTCCGCTTGCAACCAATCCCATTCAAGATGCTTTGCAAACGCAAGAGATACGCCATGCTTACTCTGGTTTGTAGTATCTTTGTTTGAATCAAAGGTGATATTCATGCACTTATTGTACTGACAATAAAGATAAAATCAAAAACTGTCCAGGGTGAGTTCGCGTCTTGAACCTTATCAATCCAACCCTGCCATAATCTCGTCGCTCATATCCGCATTGGAATAAACATTCTGCACGTCATCCAGATCTTCCAATCGTTCTATCAAGCGCATCATTTTTTCCGCACCCTCGGCATCCAGATCAGTCATCGTTGTAGCCTGCATGGTGACTTCGGCATTATCCGGCTCAAAACCTGCGGCTACCAAGGCGTCTTTGACTTCAAGATATTTTTCCGGCGTGGTCATTACATCCATCGAGCCGTCATCATTGCTGATCACGTCGTCTGCACCGGCATCCAATGCGGCTTCCATCAGCGCATCTTCATCGACCGATCCGGTATAACTGATGATGCCGATCTTGCTGAACATATAAGCTACAGAACCATCTGTACCCAGGTTGCCGCCCGCTTTAGTGAAGGCGTGACGCACTTCGCCGACGGTACGATTACGATTATCGGTCAGACAATCGACCATGACCGCCGCGCCGCCGGGGCCGTAGCCTTCATAGCGCACGACTTCGTAATTAACGCCTTCCAGCGCACCCACCGCTTTTTTGACAGCCGTATCGATGGTGTCCCGTCGCATGTTCGCGCCCAAGGCCTTATCGATAGCAGTTCGTAACGCCGAATTACTGCCGGGATCGGCGCCGCCGGTTTTTGCCGCCACGGTAATTTCACGAAGTATTTTGGTGAAAATCTTTCCGCGCAAGGCATCCTGGCCTGCCTTACGATGCTTGATATTAGCCCACTTACTATGCCCAGCCATTGTTCTCTCTCTTAAATTAATGTAGGGACAGGTCTTGTGCCTGCCCTTTTGATATTTGCCACATCGGGCAACCACAAAGGATTGCCCCTACAAAATATGCGCCAATATAGAAACCAAGGATGTCTCGGTGCTGTAAAAATCGGCTTGCTCACGCACCAAAGGCCTGTCGATCACGCCGCCGAAACCGATCACACAAACTCTGTCTTGCTTGGCTTCCATATCGGTCTTGCCGTCGCCGATCATCACCAGCGAGCCTTGAGCTTTAAGCAACTGCCTGCAAATCTCAGCTTTCCCGCCGGATCTGGCCAGCGGCGAGTCCCGATCATAATCGCGGTAACTGCCGTCATCATTAAAATAAATATCGACTGCGTGTACCTGAGCCACAGACAAACCTAACAACTTCGCCAAGGGCGAAATCGCCTGGCGGAGTCCGCCGCTGATGATATGCAGTTCCTTGCCCTGCGCGCTTAAAGCCGCAAACACCTCTTTAGCCCCATCAACTATCTGGGCTATATACAAATCAGCCAGCCGGTCGATGCTGTCCCGATTCGGCCTGATCAACGACAATCTCTGTTCATAGACCGCCTCCAGCAGCACCTCGCCATTCATCGCCGCATCGGTCAGTTTGGACATTGCCTCGCCCAAGCCGACATGTACCGCGAGTTCGTCTATGCCTTCTATTTTGCTTAAGGTGCTGTCGCAATCAAAGCAGATAACATCAAAACTCATAACACAATCTGGATAGCCTTATGCACAGCGGGGATATGACATAATTTTTGCAACAAATCGTCTGACAAGGGTTCGGAAACGCTGATAACCGCCATCGCTTGCTGCCGATCATCCGCCGTACCCACCTGCATTCTGGAGATATTGATGTTCGCATTGCCCAGCACAGTGCTGATTGCCGAGATAACGCCCGGCTTGTCATCATGCTGGGTGACTAACAAGGTTCCTTCGGGCACCACTTCAATATCGAACTGATTGATGCCGACCAGACGCGGATGACAGCCGCCCAACAAGGTTCCCGCCAGAGTAATCGTATGATCCGAACAATGCCCGGTCACCCTGATCAGCGATAAATAATCCTGAGATTCTTCGGTCTTAGACTCAACCAACGAAATACCCTGACGTTTGGCAATATTTTCGGCATTCACCCGATTGACCGGCGTGGAAAATTGTCCGCTTAACACACCGATCAATGTGGCGACTGAAACCGGTCGCACCTCAAGTTCGGCCGCCCTACCGATTAACGCAACTTCTATTTTTTCTATCGGCTTAGTGACTAATCCAACCAACACCTTACCCAGGGTATTGGCCAGGGTCATAAATTCGTGCGATTTTTTCAACTCTTCGGCGGACACGCGAGGCAGGTTTAAGGCATTAACCGCTTCCCCGGTCTTTAAAAAGGTTACCGCCTGCCGGGCAATTTCGACACTCACCGCAACTTGTGCTTCGCTGGTCGATGCACCCAAATGCGGGGTAAACACGATATTGTCCAGCTCCAGCAACGGCGAGTCAGCCGGCGGTTCATTTTCGTAAACATCGAGCGCCGCACCGGCTATTCGGCCGCTTTTCAAGGCTTCATACAGCGCGGCCTCATTAATCAAGCCGCCTCTGGCGCAGTTGATAATCATCGCCTCTTTTTTCATCATCGACAGCTTTGCACTGTCGATAACGTTGCGGGTTTTTTCTATCAAGGGGCAATGCAAGGTCAAATAATCCGCCCGCGTCACCAGCTCATTAAGACTTACCGATTCGACGCCCAGATCTTCGAATATTTCAGGCGCCACAAACGGATCATAGGCAATCACCTGCATTTTCAAGCCCAAACCGCGTTGGGAGACGATCCGCCCGATGGTGCCGAAACCGAGTATCGCCAAGGTTTTATGGGCGATTTCCGAACCCATCAACTTGGAGCGCTCCCATTTTCCTGCACGTACCGAGCGATCCGCAGTCGGCAAATGCCGGCTCAGCGACATCATGTGCGCAATCGCCAATTCGGCAGTCGTGGTCGCATTGGCGTCCGGCGTATTCATGACGATAACCCCGAGCTCCGTTGCTGCGGGTATATCGACATTATCGACACCGATACCTGCGCGCCCTATCAGCTTGAGGTTCTTTGCCGCCTGCAGCACTTTTTTGGTCACTTGCGTGTCGCTGCGGATCAGCAAGGCATCGTAATCCCCGATGATATTGCACAGCTGATCCTCATTGAGCCCGGTCTCGATATGTATTTGTATGCCGGACTGATCATTTAAAAAATTGATGCCAGCTTCTGCTAATTTGTCGGAAATAAGGATTTTTTTCAAGGGAATGTACCGGAACAAGACTGTGCGTTAAAAAATGCGTAGTTTAACAGATTTACACGCAGGACGTTGCGCCCTGCGTTGATAAAAACGACTCTATATTTTAGTTGCCGTGATAGTAACCATCTGGCGAAGCTTTGCGCACCGGTGTTGGCGTCGGCGCGGATGTTGATGCGGGTACCGGCAGTTGCTCCGGCGCAGACGCAGACGCTGACACCTCATCCAATGGCGGCAAGCGCTCATAGATGGCAACGGGCTCCCCGCTCTGGTTTTTAAGCGCCGAATCCAAGGCTTTTTGATCAAAGTCAGGCAACACCTGATTATTGGCTTTTTGAATCAAGCCTAGCGTCACCGCGTAGCGCTGATCCAGCGTAGTTTCTTCACCCTCCAGACCGGGATGCGCTTCCACATAAAGCACATGATTCAGCCAACCCACCTTGATAGGCTGTTTGACAATATAAACCGGTGTTCCGACCGCAACCAAATCGTATAGCTCCTCGACATCTTTAGGATACATCCGAACGCAGCCATGGGTTATCTGCATGCCTATGCCGTTGATCTTATCAATATCGGTGCCGTGGATCCGGTACTCTCCGGGCAAGGCCAGATGCAGTGCGCGGGTGCCCAGAGGATTATGCGGCCCTGGCGGCACTATAAGCGGCAGAGGATCGCCATTTGCGGCATGTTCGCGCCTGATTGATTCGGGCGGATGCCAGGCTGGATTCATGATTTTTCGCGCTACTTTGGTTTTTCCCAGCGGCGTCTTCCAATCCTGCCTGCCGACACCATGGGCATAAGACATGACCTGCAAAGGCGCCTGACCTTTTTTAGTCGGCGGATAATAATACATACGGTATTCGGAAATATTTAAGGTAATGCCGTTATGCGGCGAATCCGGCAAAATGCGGCTGTTGGATAAGCGCACAATCTCGCCTTTTTTAACCAGCCAGCGGTCGACATCAGGATTTAATCTGACTATTTCCGTTTGCCCCAGCAAAAAGCGACGTGCCACATCCAACAAGGTTTCATCCTGTTCTGCCCGGGTTATAGGCATGCCATCAGGGTATTGAATGATGACGCTATCATGACTGTTTTCCGGCATGGCATAGGTGGTAGCTTGTGCCTGAAGGCAAATAACAGACAGTAAGGCAGTAAAGCCCAGTAATGTGCGAAAGTTCATTGGAATAAATTTCTCAAAAACAAAAAAAAACAGTAACTTTTTCGGCAACCCTCGTTGTTTGCTAGTTATAGCTAAACTCAAGATCTGCCCATCTAAAAAAAACGCTTATATTATCATGCAAGGCTAACTCTAGCTTATTTTTGCTGATTTCATGGGGTTTTTTTGTGGATTATTGTTATTAACCCTATAATTTAGTTGGCAACACCTTATATTCAATTCAACAACAAGAGACGTCTTATGTCCATACCCATTTTTCGCAGCAAACACCTGACTTCGGATGATAACGAGGGCAGCGGCCTCAAGCGATGCTTGTCTAAATGGGATCTGGCCTTTCTCGGTATAGGTGCGATTATCGGCACCGGTATCTTCGTACTCACCGGAATCGCCGCCGCAACCCAATCCGGACCTGCCGTGGTACTGTCATTTGTGATCGCCGGACTGGCCTGCGCTTTCGCCGCCTT
>JAYTLW010000001.1:0-4857 GCA_043729025.1 Methylobacter sp. | reverse complement strand
CACGATAGGGCGGCAATTAGCGCGAGCGCTGTCTGTGCCTTTTTATGACAGTGACAAGGCGATTGAAGAAAGAACCGGCGTAGATATTCCGACCATATTCGAGTTTGAGGGAGAAGAAGGGTTCAGGGATAGGGAACAGAAGATGATAGAGCAATTGACGCAAATGGATGGCATCGTACTGGCTACCGGTGGCGGTGCTATTTTACGCGAAGAAAATCGCAGATTACTTAAAGAGCACGGCTTTATCGTGTACCTGCAATGTTCGGTGGAAAGGATTCTGGAACGGACGCGAAGGGATACGCAACGCCCCTTGCTGCAAACAGACAACCCCAGAGATCGGATAGAAAGCTTGTTCGCACAGCGCGAGCCGCTGTATTTGTCTTGCGCCGACTTTAAAATTGACACCGGCGTCATGCAAAGCAAAGAAGTCGTCAGCCACATTTTAGAAGAATACAACTCGGTTAATCGTTAACAAACAAAATCTCGGTAATGGCTTCTGCATTGCTCCACCTCTTGCGTCCATGACGGCGTACGTAGGTCGGGTTAGCGTAGCGTAACCCGACACATCGAAGCGGAAAATGTCGGGTTACGGCTACGGCTCGGCAATTGCTCCTGCATTGCTCCTGCATTGCTCTACCTTCTGCATCCATGCAGTCGTAACCCGACTTACAAGCATTAATAAATATGAAAAAATTACTGGTTGAATTAGGTGAGCGTAGCTACCCTATCTATATAGGCTCCGGCCTATTGAGCCGGTCTGAACTGTACACCCGTCATATCAAGTCCAAGCAGGTTATGGTGGTCACCAATGTAACCATTGCCCCTTTGTATCTGGATGCGGTTTTAAAAAATTTGCAAGGCTACAGTGTCGAAACAGTGATACTGCCCGATGGCGAACAGTTCAAGACCTTGGATTTTGTAAGTCAAATTTTTGATAAGCTGCTGGATCGCAAGTTTAGCCGTAACGCCACTTTGATCGCTTTAGGCGGGGGCGTGATCGGCGACATGGGCGGCTTTGCGGCGGCCTGCTATCAGCGAGGCATAGCTTTTTTGCAAATACCCACAACCTTGCTGGCTCAGGTCGATTCTTCGGTAGGCGGCAAAACCGGGGTTAATCATCCCTTGGGTAAAAACATGATTGGCGCTTTTTACCAGCCGCAATGCGTTATCGCCGATGCCGATGTTTTGGATACCCTGGATGACCGCCAGTTATCGGCGGGTCTGGCCGAAGTGATTAAATACGGCCTGATCAGGGACGCTGAATTCTTCGAGTGGCTGGAAACCCATATCGATGCGTTATTGGCTCGAGATAAGCAGGCATTGGCGTATGCAATTGAAAGGTCGTGCATAAATAAAGCCGAAATTGTCGCCGAAGATGAAACCGAAACCGGTATACGGGCGACTTTAAATTTAGGCCATACTTTCGGTCATGCGATAGAAACCGGCGCGGGCTATGGTAAATACCTGCATGGCGAGGCGGTAGCCATCGGCACCTGTCAGGCCGCCGATCTGTCCAAAAGATTAGGCTGGCTAACCGAGGGGGATTTTGCAAGAATTATTGCGCTGTTTAAAAAAGCCAGGCTGCCGACAGATCCGCCAGAATGTGTTGATGCTGCCCGGTTTTTGGAATTAATGGCGGTAGACAAAAAGAATGTAGACGGTCAAATCAGGCTGATATTGTTGAAAAGAATCGGCTTGGCAACATTACCCGTAGACATAAAACTAGACCTATTAGAAATGACGCTTAATACCTATGGTAGAAGATGATACTTTTACTTACTCTGTGAAACAGCCTTCTCCTGTTCAGGTAAATACGGATCGGATCAATACGACGGCTTATACCTTGATAACAAAGGAGCGAGCGCAGAAGCTTGATTTATTGATTCATTTGTTGTCGAACCTGAGCCAAGGCTTGGTCGTCTGCGGGCCGGAAGGCATCGGCAAAACGACATTGCTGACCATGTTGCAGGAGCGCAAGACTGAATCATGGCGGTATTGTCTGATACAAGGTAACGCCGACTTGAGTTTCGAGACGATGCGGCAGCAGTTGGCTAGCGCTAACAAGCCCGTTCTTGAAGGCGCTTATAAACACCTGGTATTGATTATCGATGATGCAGGCAAATTAGTGCCCGGCTTAGTCATGGCAATCATACAATATGCAGCGGCCAATTCCGGGCTAAGGGTGGTCTTCGCCTTAACGCATGATGAGTTGCAGGTAAAGCGAGGTTCGGATCGCGCAGTCGATGATTGTCATATCGTTGAAATACTCCCGCTTTCAGAAAAGCAGTGCGGTGATTTTCTACAGCATTTGTCAATAAAACCTGCTTTGAACTTGTCGTTTAAAGCCATCAGCGAAACCATGATTGCTCATGTTTATCGGGAAACGCACGGCATTCCAGGCAGGATTATCGCCTATGTTTCCGGGTTACCTGAGCCTAAGCAAGGTGGGAAATGGAAGTGGTTGCTAGCTGGGTTCGTTGCAATAGCTGTGGCGTTAGGCGTTATGTGGCTGGCACAGTCAAAAAAAATCATAGCCCCTACAGCTATTGAACAGCCTGTTAAGCAGCAAGAAAATTCGCAGAAAGAGACATTAATGCCTACCGTCAAAGTCAATACACCCGGGAATGATCAACCGGCGTTTACTCCTTTGGCCACACCCGAGGCGCACAGCTCGATAGATATGACGGATGCACTGCCGTCCTCGGAACAAAGCAATGCTGCTTCTGCAATCATGGGGCCGTCAGCTCAGTCTATGCCGCCTGAAAAACCAAAACAGTCGGTAGGCGCGCTTTTAGATACAATCGTCAAGGAACAGGTCACGACTGAAGTCGCCCCTACTTTGGATATTAAAGAGCCTGTGAATGCGGTTGATCGGAAGCCCTCTGTTCCCCGGCAGCAGACAATTGTCCAGCCGGTAGCGGCAATGCGAAAAGCACTAAAACCAGCTAAGTTAAAAGAAACGGTGCGTAGCCCGGAGTCGTTTTTATCCGAGAATCCGAACAACATCCAGATACCGCAAAAGCCGGTAGCAATTGCGGCAGCGCCGCGCCAGGTCGAGTCTGAAGCGCCCTCTGCGCCTACGAAAAATAATGTCACCCTGCAGCTTATAGTACTGTCAAAACAAGCGTCGGTTGACGGCTTACTAAACAAATATCCGATGCTGGCCGGGGGGGGTAAAGCCATTAAGACGGTAGCTAATGGGCAGGAGCGGTTTATAGTCGTTTATGGTTCATATCCCGATGTGGCGTCGGCACATAAAGCCAGGCAGTCTTTGCCCTCTGAGTTCCACGATGCGCTGGCAAGAAAAATAACTTCGCTGGAACATCGGTAGCATCCACGGAGCATAAAAGACATGCTCACGCGTTAAAATCTTAAATTTAAAACTCAAATCCATGACCGTATTAAAAAACGACACTTTTATTAGAGCGCTGTTAAAACAACCTGTAGAGCATACGCCGGTGTGGATGATGCGTCAGGCGGGGCGTTATTTGCCTGAATACCGGAAAGTCAGGGAACAGGCCGGCAGTTTTTTAGACCTGTGCACCAATCCTGAGCTGGCTTGTGAAGTCACCTTGCAACCGTTACGCCGCTTTGACTTTGATGCGGCCATTTTGTTTTCGGATATTTTGACCATACCCGATGCGATGGGTTTGGGGCTTTATTTTACCGAAGGCGAGGGTCCTAAGTTTACCCATCCGGTCAGATCGGCGGCGGATGTGCACAAATTGCCGATTCCCGATCCGGAAACCGATTTGCGTTACGTGGTTGATGCGGTTCGGCTGATCAGGAAATCCCTGCAAGGCAGCGTGCCATTAATCGGTTTTTCCGGAAGTCCCTGGACGCTGGCGACCTATATGGTTGAGGGCGGCAGCAGCAAAAGCTTTCAAAAAGTCAAAGGCATGGTGTATGAGCAGCCCAAGTTGATGCATGTCATGCTGGATAAGTTGGCGCAATCGGTCGCTAGCTATCTGAACGCGCAGATTGCAGCGGGCGCCCAGGCGGTCATGTTGTTTGATACTTGGGGCGGCATGTTGACGACTGAGGATTACATCGAGTTTTCTTTGTATTACGCTAAACAAGTCAGAGTGTTGCTTAACACCCATGTAGACGGACAGCAGATTCCGACTATATTGTTCACTAAAGGCGGCGGGCTTTGGCTGGAAGCCATGGCCGATTCCGGCTATGATGCGCTGGGCTTGGATTGGCAGACCGATATTGGTTGGGCGCGGTCTCGCGTCGGTGATAAAGTTGCCTTGCAGGGCAATATGGATCCGGTATCGCTGTATGCCAGTCCCGAAATCATCACCGAAAAAGTAAAATCCATTTTACATAAATACGGTTCGGGTTCGGGTCATGTGTTCAACTTGGGTCATGGTATTTTGCCCGATATGAACCCTGACCATGTTAAGGCCATGGTGGATGCCGTGCATCAGCACAGCCGGGTTTATCATCAGGCGTAAATATTGAATAGCATTTAATCAATAAAGGGGTTGCGATCATGAATAGAGTAAAATTTTTTTTGGCTATCGGTTTGCTGATGACCAATATCGGCCTTAGAGCTGAAAGCCCAGGCAAACCCATAGACATCGTCGTTCATAGGAGCCCGACCTGTACCTGTTGCGGCAAGTGGCTTGCGCATTTGAAACAAAATAATTTCAACGTCAAAGACATTGTTACCGGAGATGTACAGGTCATAAAAGATAAATACGGCGTAACTCGGGAACTGGCTTCCTGCCATACGGCGCTCGTCGGTGGTTATGTGATTGAAGGTCATGTGCCTGCCGAAGACATTAAGACGTTGCTGAAAACCAAGCCTAAGGTTATCGGCATAACGGTTCCGGGTATGGTTAACGGTAG